>JBBRUG010000406.1:0-4775 GCA_038247995.1 Chloroflexales bacterium
GAATGGGTGCTCGTGCTGCCTGATCCTGACGGCCCCTTCTTCAACATCTACGCCGAAGGCTGCGACGATGAGCAGGCGCGCGTCCTTGCCGAAAAATACGCCGGGTTGGTGACGGGTTTGCAGTAAGCGTGTATCATAGAGGTTACTTGTCGAGCAAAGGGGAGGTTATGAGCGCAAACGACCCACGCCCGCGCACCGGGCGCAACGGGGATCTGATCGACACAGTGGAGGGTTTCGCCGCCGGCGTTGGCCGCTTGGGGTATGGTCTGCTCAGTTTCGGGCTCGATCTGTTGCCGCCGCAGTCGCGCCGACATATGTACAACGCCGTCCACGAACTGAGCTATGCCTTTGCGCGCCTCCCCCGCGACTTCGCCGACATCGCCGGGGGCGAGATTGAGCGCTGGGCCGGCGCCGACAATGCGCCCACCACGTCCGCAGCCGATCAACCAGTGCGCTTCACCCGGCTGACGGCCGAGTCCGTTACGCTCGGCGCAAGCGGCTCGGGGGCGACGATGTTTGAGGCTGACGCACCGGCCGTCGAGCGTAGCGCAGCGCCGGCCGGCGTCGGGATCGCCCATATCGAATACGATCCGCCCGGCCGCGATATCGATGGCGAGTTTGTGCTGATCGTCAATGGATCAAACCTGCCGATGGTGCTTACCGCCTGGAGTCTGAGCGACGGTGGCGCGCGCCACGTCTTTACCTTTCCCAGCTTTATGCTTTCCCCCGGCGCGGAAGTCAAGGTCTGGACTAAAAGTGGCCCGAACGACGGCGCGAACCTCTACTGGGGCAACCGCAGCGCAATTTGGAATAACGAGGGCGATACCGGCACGCTCAAAGATGCCGTCGGCATGACGATTAGCGTCTTCGCTTATGAAGGCAAGCCCTAAGCTCGTGCGCCATTATGCAGTGGACGACGGACGGCTGCGCGCAGTTGTTCGTCGTCAGAGCCAATTATGACCCAACCCAACCTGATCGGCCTCACCCTGGGGCGCTTTGCAATTTTGCGCGAGATCGGCCGCGGCGGGATGGCCGTAGTGTATGAGGCCCGCCAGACCAACCTCGATCGGATCGTCGCGCTTAAAATCCTTGCGCCCGATCTGACCGGCGACGCCAGTTACATCGCCCGCTTTCACCAGGAGGCGCGCAGCGCGGCCCGCCTGGAGCATCCGCATATTGTGCCGATCTATGAAGAGGGCGAGATCGACGGCCATCATTACATCGCGATGAAATATATTCGCGGCGGTACACTTAAGGAACTGATCGAACGCGAAGGCAAACTCAGTGTTCCGCACGCGGCGACGATCCTCGCCCAGATGGGCAGCGCACTCGATTATGCCCACCGCCAGGGCGTGATCCACCGCGACATAAAGCCCTCGAACATCTTGCTTAGCGAAGATGGCTGGGCCTACCTTTCCGACTTTGGCCTCGCCCGAGGCACCGGCGGCGCGCCCGGCCTAACCATGGCCGGCACCGTGATGGGCACCCCGGAGTATATGTCGCCCGAACAGGCCCAGGGCCTCGACAGCGTTGGCCCACCCACCGATATTTATGCGCTGGGTGTCGTGCTCTATGAATTGCTCACCGGCATGTTCCCGTTCAAGGCCGACACACCTATGGCAATGCTGGCCGCGCGGATTGTGTATTCGCCAACGCCGATCGGTGATCTACGCAGCGACCTGCCTGAGGCCGTCGAAGACATTGTGATGCGCGCCCTGGCCCGGCGCCCCGATGCGCGCTTCGCCGGCGCCGGGGTGATGGTCGATGCGCTACGCAGCGCTGCCGGCATTGGTGGCCCGCCGAATGCTGCACCGTCAATCAGCCCGCCCGCCGGCATACCTGCTATCGGCGCAACAATCAAAGTGCCGCCAAAGATGCCTGCCCCACCGCCAGCGCCGGTGTCGCCTCCAACGCCACAGCCGCTGACGAGCGTACCGGTTGCCCCGGTCGCCCAACCACGTCGGCGCAGTGGATGGCGGGTGGTGCTCTGGGTCGTGGTTGGAATCATCCTGGGAATTATCCTCACCTGCGTCGGTCTAGTTGCCCTTGGCATGGCCGTGTCAGAAGATGTCGATGACGAAGGCTCACGGCAACAGGTCGAGCAGGTAGAAACCACAGACCACAGACCACAGACCACAGACCACGGATCTTTGCCACTCAGCCCTCAGCCCCTAGCTACTGTTCACTCAGCACGCGTCACTCGTCACTCAGCACGCGTCACCCGTCACTCATCCTTCGCCACGCATCCTTCGTCCTTTGTCACTCGTTGCTCAGCACTCGGCACTGCTCATTTATGACCATTCCCAACTCTGTTAACCTCGTCCTGATCGGCCCGCCGGGTGCAGGCAAAAGCACCGTTGCCGAGCGGCTCCAGGCGCTGATTCCGCTCACGGTGATCGCCACCGGCTACCTGCTACGCCGCGAGATCGCCGCCGGCACGCCAATGGGTCTGAGCGTTGCGCCGCTGCTCGAACAGGGCCATTTTGCTCCCGACACACTGATGGAACCGCTGATGCGCGAGTGGCTCAGTGCCGTACCTGCCGCTCGAGGCATTCTGCTCGACGGCTACCCTCGCACCGTCCCTCAGGCCGAAGCGCTCAAGACGATCTTCAGTGATCTCGGGCGGCCGCTCCACGCCGTGATCGCGCTTGAACTCAGCGTGGATGCCGCCGTCAAGCGGCTCGGCGGGCGGCGCATCTGCCGCGGCGGCGGCGAATCATTCGTGCTGCATATCGACGATGCCGCAGCTGTCGCGCGCTGCCAGGAACGTAGCGGGCGTCTCGAATCGCGCGACGACGATCACCCCGACGTCGTGCGCGAGCGTATGCGTGTGTATGCTGCCGAAACCACCCCCGTGCTCGACTTCTACACCGGCACCGGCACACTGATCCGCGTTGATGCCGACGGCACGCCGGAAGACGTGACGGAGCGCGTAGCGGAGGAACTGCGACGCAGTAAGGCCGAAGCATTCGCGCGGCGGTAGCTTCGGCCTACCAGGCCAACCGCGCCTGCATCCTGCCGCCGCATCCTACTGCTGTGTCAGTAGCGGCCTGACGACACGCGCCATATCGGGCGCGAGTTCGGGGAGCGTGATGCGAAAGACCTCAGCCCAAAACTGTTCGAGCAGGGCCAACTGTTCACAGGAGACGAAGATATACGGCAGTTCCCGCACATACACCGGCGGCCCGGGCGGGTTGTAAAACAGGCTTCGGTGCTGCAAAGCGCTGCGGTCGACCTGATTACGAATCACGTCCACGGCAAAGCTAAGCGTCTCACGCGCGAGATCGGCCCAATGTTGAAAGGCGGTTCCGTGCTGCGTCCCGGCGCGAATCCGTTCGAGGGCGTCCAGATCACCGTCGCCGCCGACCAGCACGGGCGAATGGGCCAAACCCGCCTGCGCGATCGCCGACGCCACCCCGCCAGCCATATCGTCATTGGCGACGATCAGGGCGTCAATCTGCGCGCCGTGTTCGGCCAGCATCCGTTCCGCAATTTGCTGCGCCCGTTCCCGTGACCAGAACGGGCACGGTTCATCAGCGATCAGGATCAGGCCGGGGTAGCGCTGGAGCTCCGCATACACGCCCTGGGCAAGGTTGCGCGCATTGTCGTTATACGGGTCACCCTGGATCATCGCTACGCGCCCCGCCCCACCAAGCTGCTGCGCGACGAAAGCGGCGCTGAGCCGCCCTTGCTCGTAGGTATCGCCCCCGACGAAGAAATCTACATCGCGGCTGCGCACCGGGCGTTGAAAAGCGATCGTCGGCACGCCGGCCTGCGCCGCCTGTGCAAAAAGCGCCTCGGCGTGCAGCGCGTGCGCGGCGTGAATGATCAGGAGATCCGGGCGCATGCGCAGCAGGCCGGCCACATCGGTGGCCTGGCGCGCCGGCTGTTCACGCGCATCAGCCCAGATAACGTCAACGCCCGCTGCAGGAGCGGCTTGGTCGATAGTACGGTAGACGATTTGGTAGGCCTGCTGGCGCAGCGAAGCCATGCTCCAGGCGATGGTCAGCGGCTGGACGCGCCGCACGCGCAGGTGCGGGAACCTGCTCAGGCTGACCTCGGCGGCCGCCGCAGCAACCAACTGCGGGACATGCTGGATGGCCCCGTGATCGAGGCGGGCCGTCGGAATGGACACCCCAAGCGCCGCGATGCCCCGCCCGGTCGCGTCTACAATCGGCACGGCAACACTGTGCAACCCCGAATCGCATTCCTCGGCTTCATAGGCATAGCCCAGCCGACGGATGAGCGCCAGTTCACGCAGCAATTCGCGTGGCGCGACAATGGTATGGGGCGTGTACGCAGCCGGCGCCGGTGGTAAGAGCGCCAGCACCTCAGCATCGGACAACATCGCCAGCAGCGCCTTGCCCGGCGCCGTTGCATGGGCCGGCAAGCGCCGCCCAGTCGTTGAGGCAATCTGGATGGCGTGCCGGCTCGGCGCAACAGCCACCGTAATAATGTCGGCTCCATCAAGCACAGCAACGTGCGCTGTCTCGCCGAACTGATCGGCAAGGTGCTGCATCGCCCGGCGCGCCGCCTCCAGTCGATCACCGTCGCCCAGGTAATTCGCGCTCAACTCCAAGACTTTGCGACCAAGCCGGAAACGCTTCCCGTCGGCGGTGCGCTGCACATACTCGCGTGCCGTCAGGGTGCGCAACAAGCTGCTCAGGCTGCTTTTGGCCAGCCCAAGTTGCTCCACCAGATCGGCGAAACGTAAACCTTGCGGCTGCGCGGCAAGCAGTTCTAGCAGGTCAAGCGTGCGATCGGCCGAGCGCACC
>JBBRUG010000407.1:0-4772 GCA_038247995.1 Chloroflexales bacterium
ATCGTTGGGTCTTCGCCATACACATCATCGCCCAAATCGGCGCGGGCGATCGCCTCGCGCATCGCCGGACTCGGCAAAGTGACCGTATCGCTGCGGAGATCTACTTGCGTGGCGCCGGCATTGTGGTGCATCGACTCGTACATACATTCCTCATCTAGAGCACTGAGCAGCATGACTGAGCCGCAGAGGCCACTGAACCGGGTAGCGCGCTGCGCTCGCGCCTGGTTATGCAGGCTCAATCGATCTGAGCAATGCTGTAGCGCGCTACAGACTTGGGTTCCAAGTATAGCATGTCCGTCACCCGCTTTCAGTGCGTAATTGTAAAAAGGCGGCGACAACTGCCGGGTCGAATTGCCGACCGGCCTCAGCGGCGATCAGCTTACCCACCTCTTCAGGTGGCCGGGCCTGATGGTAGGGGCGATCATTCGTCATCGCGTCCCAGACATCGACAACGGCGAAGATGCGTGCGACGAGGGGAATTGCGTCGCCGGCGAGGCCGCGCGGGTAGCCGGTGCCATCCCAGCGTTCGTGGTGGCACCAGGGAATGTCCAGGGCCGGCCGAAGGTACTCAACTGGAGCGAGCCATTCGTAAGCATGAACGGGGTGGCGGCGCATGATCTGCCATTCGTCCGGCGTAAGCGGGCCGGGCTTGTGCAGGATTGCATCGGGGATGCCTAATTTGCCGATGTCGTGGAGCAACGCGCCGCGGCGCAGGTGAACGAGTTCAGCCTCACTTATGCCCATCGCCTGCCCAAGTTGAACCGAGAGCCGGGTGACCCGTTGGGTATGGCCTTCGGTCTCTTTATCGCGTAGGTCGAGGGCGTGAACCCAGCCTTCCAGTGTCGCGTCGTAGGCGACTTCGAGTTCGTCGCGGGCTTGTTGGAGATCACCGACCAGGCGGGCATTATCGATCGCAACCGCCGCCTGATCGGCCAGGCCCTGCAACAGATCCCGGTCATCGGTGTTGAGCGGGCGGAGTTCGCCGATGCTGCCGACGACGAGCAGGCCGACCAGTTGGCCGCGGCAACGCAGTTCGGCGGTAGCGACTGTACGGATGTCGATTGGCAGCACGGCGCTAATGCCAAGTTCTTTCAGTAACTGGCGCGCATCTTCAAACACCTGGACGGGTGTAAAGTCGCTATATAAACGCGGGACGGGCAGTAGCCCGCCAAGTAGTTCGACCGGGACGCCATACGCGTCGATTGGGCGGAAACGTTTGCCTGCGGCATCGTAGAGGCCAACGCCGGCGACAGGCATATGTAAGGCATCGACGGCGCTGGCACAAACTGCCGCAGTGACGGTAGCGAGATCCAGGCTCCTGTTGAGCCGCCCGGCAATGTGGATCAATGTTGCGGCGCGCGCTTGTTGCTGGGTTACCGCCTGTTCGGCAGCACGGCGCATGCGGCGCTCTTCCGCTTCACGTAGTTCGCGGGCGAGGGCCGGGCCAAGGCGGGCCAGATTCGCCTTGCTCATAAAATCGTGGGCGCCGGCACGCAGAGCGCCGATGGCGCGTTCTTCATTGATGGCGCCGGAAACGATCAGAAATGGGAGATCAAGGTTACGCTCCTGCACTTCGGCAAGCGTGGTTGGGGCGTCAAGCTCGGGCAGCGTATAGTCGGCGATGATCGCGTCCCAGATATTGTGATCAAGCGCCTGTTGCAAATCGGCCAGGGTTTGCACGCGTTGATACGTGGGTAGATAGCCTGCCTTGCGTACGGCGCGCAGAATGAGTTGCGCATCATCGAGGCTATCTTCAACGAGCAGCAGACGTAGATTCGCGTCCATGGACATCCTCATGTTCGTCGGCACATGCGCGCTGATTTCGCTCGATTGTGGGCACCAGGGTAAATGAAAAGGTTGCACCCTGGCCCGGCGCGCTTGTTGCCCAGATCTGGCCGCCGTGACGAGCAATAACCCGTTTGACCGTTGCCAAACCGATGCCGGTGCCGGGAAACTCATGTTCACTGTGGAGCCGCTGAAACGGCTGAAAGAGGCGTTGGGCATACTCCATTGCAAAACCGGCGCCATTGTCGCTCAGATGGTAGACCGCTGCTCCGGCTTGCTCGGTGCGCTGTAACGTGATCTGGGTAGTGTCCTGCCGACTGGTAAACTTCCAGGCGTTTTCAAGCAGATTCGTCAGCGCGATCTCGATCAGGCGACTATCGACTTCCTCCCAGAGATCGGGTTGAAGCGCTATGTGCACCTGTCGCTGACGATCATGCTGGCGTAAATCGCTGATGATCGTTTCGGCGATGACGCTGAGGTTTACAGGACGCCGCGCAAGGGGGCTGCGCGTTACCCGCGAGAGGGTGAGCAGATCGTCGATCAGGCGGGCCATGCGCTGGCTCGCTTTGCGGACGCGCTGGAGGTAATCCTGCCCCGCGCCATCCAGGTGATCGACGTAATCTTCGAGCAGCGCCTGGCTGAACCCGTCGATACTGCGCAGCGGTGCGCGCAGATCGTGCGAGACTGAATAGCAGAAGGCTTCCAGTTCCTCGTTCACTGCCTCAAGTTGGCGGGTGCGCTCGGCGACGCGCTGCTCCAGCACAACATTGAGTTGCTGAATTGCCGACTCCATTTCCAGGCGTTCGGTAATATCGAGCGCCAGGCTTACGGCGCCGACGATGCGCCCGCTGGGGTCGCGTAGCGGCTCCACCCGGACATCGAAGCTGCGCATCCCGATCGCGCGCTCGTAGCGATCTGATGTGCCGTTTAGCGCATTGTGGTGCGCATGTACGCCGGCCTGGCCGGCGTCATCGTGGCCAATGATGGCGCTGACGTCGCGACCGAGGTAGGGCGCCGGATCGATACTGAGCGGGGCCAAAACGCTGCCGTGAATAGCGGTAATGCGCAACTTCAGGTCGGTACTCCACAGAATCGCCGGCATCTGATCGGTGATCAGCTTCAGGCGTTGTTCGCTCTCCAGGCGGGCGCGGTCGGCGCGCATCCGCAGGCGTTCGCTATCGGCGAGCGACTCAGCGAAGCCCCAGATCAGGCCGATGTTCAAGCCAATCAGTAGCAGGGTTTCAAAGCCTGCGCCAAATACGTGGGCACGGGTTTCCCAGCGGCTAAACAATTCGGTCAGAATCGGAATGGCAATTGCCGGGAAGAGGAGCAGCCGTACGGCATTCCCCCCTGGCCCAGCGCGGCGGACACCGGTAAAGAGTTGGGGCGGCGGTGCGTGGAGGAGCAGGCTAATGGTAAGCAGCGCGAAGATCAGGCTGACGATTGGAGCGCCGTTGGACTGATCCAGGGTGTTACGCAGGGCATTGCTGCTGGTCAGCGCCAGATCGCGGAGACTATTGAGCAGCACGAGCAGGGCCAGGATCTGGCTGAGCATCGTGCACCAGCGTGTAGCGCGCAGAATCAGCAAGGCCAGGCCAAAGAGGGCCGTATTAAAACCGATATCCGGCATTTGTGCGACCCCAACGGGATCACCCGACGTTGGGGCGAAGAAAGCATCCAGGGGCAGACGCAAGTCGGGGCGAATCAGTTCGGCCGCAATCGTGCTGCCGCCAATAGCGATTAGCGTGATCGTGCTGAGCAGCAAGGCGGTAGTGCGCAGGGGTGTAGGCGTTTGCAGCAGCAGTAAGAGGCATAGACCGGCCAGGATGAGGGTGACTGCGCTACTCGGTGCGGTGAGCGTCTGAGCGGCGTATTGTTGGAATGC
This sequence comes from Chloroflexales bacterium, assembly GCA_038247995.1. Classification (GTDB taxonomy): domain Bacteria; phylum Chloroflexota; class Chloroflexia; order Chloroflexales; family Chloroflexaceae; genus JBBRUG01. Next base: position 3,671 of record JBBRUG010000407.1, read on the forward strand.
CTGGACAGGAGCGAACATCCAGAACGCAAGCATAACCATACCGCTGAACAGTGCTAATGCGCTGCTCATGAGTAAAAAAGCGTGTCGATGATCGTTCGCGTGGACTAGTGTGTCCGCACGGCGGTATGGCTGATGCATAGCTTGTCTGAAGGATTAGCTGCGCCGCAGGAACTGGCGCGCCGGCAGTTGATTGTGGTTTGGATGCAAGCTGGTTCAGGGATGCATTGGCGGCGGATGATTCACGCGCATCCAATACAATCCAAGTTGGCGCACTGTAGTGAGGAAAGCTTGAAAATCGACAGGTTTGCGCACATAGCTATTCGCCCCCATCCGATAACTTTCGCGCAGATCACGGTCTTCGTTCGATGAGGTCAGCACTACGATGGGGATGAGCGCGTAGGGCCCGTGCTGACGAATATGCTGTAAGAAGGCCAATCCATCCATGCGCGGTAACTTAAGGTCAAGCAAGATCAAGCCGGGCGGATTGATCGGTTGGCCGGCATAACTTCCCGTACCCATCAGGTACTCGATGGCTTCGATACCATCACTGACCACGACAATTGGGTTCGGGAAGTTATTTTTGCGCAGCGCCCGTATGGTGAGCGCTTGATCATCAGGGTTGTCTTCGATGAGTAGGATGGCCTGATGTTCCACGAGCACCTCACGCAAAGCCTGTTACTTAAAAAACAGGCAGTTGATCTATGAATGTTAGATCGTGCAGAACTGATATTTAGTATAGCACGGCCCGCCTATTCAGTTCAATACCTTCGCCAAAACTGACCGGGAATGAACATGGCTTCTGTGGTACCGTTGGGGTGTTGAAAGGCACACAACGGAGAACCCACACAAGCCATGGACGCTATTCTACCATTGCTCTGCTGCCTGTCCAGTGAACTCAGGATGACCACGATTCGGCACTTGAGTCGGATTGTCCTGGCGATGCTGGCGATCACGGGGCGGGTCACCATGCTGGGCCTCGCGCGCTGGACGGAAACCGGTGGGAGCTAGCGCACGATCCAGCGCTTCTTTCAGACCACCTTGCCATGGGCGGCGATCCTCTGGGTCTTCGTGCGCACCCATTTGCTCGCGAAAGGCGCTGACG
>JBBRUG010000408.1:0-4766 GCA_038247995.1 Chloroflexales bacterium
GTCGTCGGTCGTCGGTCGTCGGTCGTCAGTCGTCGGTCGCCCCGTATCCCCGTGTCCGCATGTCCCTACCATCACACCAACTCCGGCTCCGCAATCCCCATCAACTCGTGTACCTTGCGCAGGATGTCCAGGCGCGTAAAGGGCAGGCCGGTGTATTGAGTGAAGCTGCGCACCTTGATGCCTAACTCACCCTGGAGCAGTTTGGCAAACTGCCCTTGATAGTTCACTTCCGGCACCAGCACAATCTCGACTGTGCTGATGAACTCCTCGATCGCCGCGACCGGCAGCGGGCTGAGCATCTGCACTTGCAGCATTGCAACGGGAAGTTCTTCTTGCTTGGCGAGGCTCACCGCGCCCCGGCTTGGGCCGGCTGTCGTGCCCCAGCAGATAATGCCCACCTTAGCCTTCGGCGCCCCAAAACGGCGTACATAGGCGTGGCTGGAACGCAGCGGGTCGAGCTTGCGCCAGCGCTTCTCAGTCATCTGCACGTGTGCTTCGGGCGTGTAGGCTGGATTACCGTACTCATTATGTTCCAGGCCGGTGGCGGTGTATTGCGCATTCGGCGTGCCCGGCACCGCCATCGGCGAGATGAGGCTGCCATTGACATGGTAGCGCCGGTACTCCTTCGGCTCCAGCGCCCCGGTGGGCTGCTTGCGGTCGATCACCGGATAGTTGTTCAAATCAAAATGCTCAATCGTCTCAGTGCGAAACGAGAGCGAGTAGTCGGTGAGCAGGATTGTCGGCGTTTGATATTCCTCGGCCAGGTTAAACGCCCAGGCCCCCAGGTGGAAGCACTCGGCCACACTTGCCGCCGCCAGCACGATCCGTGGGCTATCGCCGTGGCCGCCGTGGATCGCAATATTCAGATCCGACTGCTCCATTTTGGTCGGCAAACCGGTGGAGGGGCCGCCGCGCTGCGCATCGACGATCACGAGCGGGATCTCGGCCATACTTGCATAGCCGATCGCCTCGCCCATCAGCGCCAGACCTGGCCCGGCCGTGGCCGTCATCGCCTTCTTGCCGCCGTACGACGCGCCGATACAGGCCATCACCGAGGCAATCTCATCTTCGGCCTGGAGGTAGCCGTTGCCATTCTTGAGCAGGATCGGCGCCACACCTTCCATAATGTCCGAAGCCGGCGTGATCGGGTAGCCGGCGAAGAAGTTCAACCCGGCATGCAGCGCTCCAGCCACAATCGCCTGGTTGCCTGTCATCACCAACCGATCGTGGTCGCTGCTACTCTCCAGCCAGTAATGATCCTCCTTCTTCAGACCCTGTGCATAGGCAATGCCGGCGTTCAGCGCGGCCAGGTTCGCCTCCAGCAGATCGGCTTTTTTGCCCAATTTAACGCGCACAATGTCTTCGAGGCGCTTCAGGCCCAGCCCAAAGAGCGCGGCGACCACGCCCAACGCCGCCACATTCTTGCCGCGCTTCCCACCGTGTGCCTGCGCGATCTGGCCGATTGGCACCGCATAAGCGACGCCGGCAAAATTAGTCGGGAGTGTGAACTCGTCTGGATCGAAGAGTAAGACTGCGCGGGGATGCAAATCGGCGCGGTTGAGATCCCAGGCTTCGCGGTTGAAGGCGAACAACACATCGACGGCATCGCCCATGGAACGCATCGGGTTCTCAGAAGAGCGCACCTGGAACATCACCGGCCCACCTTTGATTTCCGCCGGTGTGGTTCGGAAGGTAAAAACATGCAGCCCCGAACGGGCTGCCGCCTGAGCGAGCATCTCGCCCGTGGCTGTACTCCCGTCGCCGCTCTCCCCGGCGACGCGGATCACAAGATCGTCCTTCTGGATCATGACACTGCTTCCTTGCAGCCGTCAGCGCTACGTAGCGCTGATGTCGGTATTATTGGTGTGTTCATTCACACCTAATAAGCGGATCATACCACTCTGATCTGCTGGATTCAATCGCATGTTCCCTGCGACAGCTGTTGCAATTATTGTGCAAAGCACCGATAAATGCTATGCACAAGGGAAGCAGGCATGCAGATCAGCAAGCGGTATGCGGCATTAGGCCGCCTAGCTGACATGTACGCTAACGCGAAGTCCAGCCCTCGCGATAGGGCATAGTAGAGGCTGGACTTTTTGGCTATAGTTCAGCTCACATTCATGCGCTAAGGTCTAGAAGGTGCTTATAAGGTTAATAAATGGTAAACGCAAGGAGATCAATGCTTCATCGAATTAGTGCCAGTCTCCTGAAACGCATCATACTCCTTGGAGTCTTTACACTTTCGCTTCTAATTAGCCCATTTTCCTCGCATCTGGATCTCTTCAGCCCTGCACCAGTCCACGCCAACGACATCGTAACTCCAACCCTCACACCGCTGCCGCTCGAACCGGAATTACTGAATGAGCCTACCGACCAGCCTTCGGTTGAGGCGGAGCAAGCTGCGGATCCGCCGGCTGCGGAAGTTGCGGCTGAACTCGACCAGGCCTCATTCCGGATCTTCCTCCCCAGCATTCGGGTTACAACCACTATCAGCGATCCCAACTCCGAAACCACTGCAGGTAACGCGCGCGGATACCTGATCACACCCCAGGAACTCCGTGCAATTAAGCTGAAGGCCGACCAAGGCCTCGCGCCGTATGCCGCCAATGTTAAAGAGTTGCTCAACCACAGTACGTTGGCTTCAGCGACATCCTGGGTCAGTCAGGCCTCAATCTCCGGCACTCCTTATTGTTCTGATGGCTCGCAGAAAGACGCTGCTGGAAAGACGCTGCCTAAGGGGCCAGACTATCTGCTGGAAGGCAGCCGTCTGATCTACGCCAAGATGCTCGTCGCCAACCTGCGCACCGGTTCCAGCGCCGAGGCCTACGCCCGCAATGCCCGTACGCGCATTCTTGATCTCGTCGATACAACCAACTGGGGCGGATCAACCTACTCCACCGACAATCAGTGCATCCTCTACCTGAGTTGGTATATTCCCGGCTTCATTATGGCCGCCGACCTGCTTGAAGCCTTTCCCCAGATCTGGACTGGCGACGATAAGCGCAGTTTCCAGCGCTGGTTGGGCACCCAGGTCTACCCTAAGGTTGCCTGGGCCAGCCGCTCGCGCACCAACAACTGGGGTAGCGGCGGTTCGTACGCCGCAGCCGTCATCGCCGACTACTTGCACGACTCAGGGCTGACGCTCCAGGAAATCGCGCCCCAACGCCGCACGCTCAGCCCTGGTCTGGCTTATGCTGAACATACCGCCGAGCAGCTCAGCCGCATGAATACCACCGTTACCGATCGTGACAAGCAGGATAGCCGGTGCTTACCACTTAAGGGCATCCAACCTCACGGCGGCATTCCCGATGAACTGCGGCGAGCGCGGATTTCTGATGCTGCAATAATGTGTACGGCCGCGTATCTGCCCTCAATCAGCGGCGGCTACTCATCGGCGTATAACTACCAGATGTTGCATCTAGAGCACCTGATTGCCCATGCCGAATTGGCCTTGCGCCGGGGTGACAAACGATTGTACGCCAACCTCGCCGCCGATAAGTCGGGATCACTTTTGCAGGCGATCAAGTTCATCATTCGCAACCCCACCAATCCCAGCGCCTCGTACGATTGGGATGTGAATCGCAAAGCGATGCTGTTCGTTGCCTACCGTTACTATCGCGATCCGGCGATCCGCGACCGTCTGCAAAACAGCGGTGCGCTTCGCTCCGGACACACTATCTCGTATGGTCGCCTGACGCACGGGTTCGCCGCAAACGAGACGCCGGCGCTTCCGCCAACCGTCGCCCCGCCCACCCGCTAACCACACTCGCAAATGAGTAAACGAACAGCCAGGAGGACTAATCCTCCTGGCTGTTTTGTGGCTTCCATGGGTTGCGCATGGTCTGGTTTAGCGGCGCAAGACTGGCAAGAAGATCCGGAACTGCGGCGCCGGTCCCGGCGAGGGCTGCGTCGTCGAAGTTGGCGTTGCCGTGGCTGTGCTCGTTGGGCCAGTCGTGGCCGTGCTGGTCGGCCCGGTTGTCGCGGTGCTGGTGGCCGTGCTGGTTGCGGTGTTGGTGGCCGTGCTGGTTGCGGTGTTGGTGGCCGTGCTGGTTGCGGTGTTGGTGGCCGTGCTGGTCGGCCCGGTTGTCGCGGTGCTGGTGGCCGTGCTGGTTGCGGTGTTGGTGGCCGTGCTGGTGGCCGTGCTGGTGGCCGTGCTGGTTGCGGTGCTCGTCGGTGTGTTGGTCGGCGTCGGTGTAACATTCATTGCCGGAGCGCTCACCGCAAACCGGTCAAAGTTGAAGGTGATAATCGGCGAACCGCTCGTGCGGCCTGAGGCAGTGATTCCGGCCCAGGCATTAGTCGCGAAGTAGGCCGCCCGCTGCGCACTGGTCAGGTTCGCGTAGGAAATCGGCCCCGCCCCGTTAGTATTGCGAACTTCCCGCCAGCCCTGGTCGCCGCTGGTCGTAATCAGCCGGTAGCGAGCATACACGCGACCATTCGCGCCCGCATTCGGTTCGCCGATCAGTTCCAACTCGACCGACTGGATCGTGGCCAGGTCGGGTATGGTATTCTTGATACTGAACGCATTCAGGCCATTAGCATTATTAAATTCGCCATCCACCTCATGATACAACTCAATCACATTCTCATTATTGAGCCGGGCAATAATGATCTTGATGAAGTTGTCTTGATCAGGGCCGATGAAGATCCCGCCCTGCTGCGAATTGGTTGTAATATTCGCGAATGGCCCCAGCAGGCGAGTCGAAATCGTAAAGCCCTGCGCGGCGTTATAGGGCACTTGCAGGCCATTCTTCAGCGTGTTCCAC
>JBBRUG010000409.1:0-4760 GCA_038247995.1 Chloroflexales bacterium
CTAAGTGGGAAATGCACCTGAAGATGAACGATCTCACAGCTATAGGCTGGTAAGACTCCCAGAAGATGACTGGGGTAAGCGGGCACAACTGGACGCGTGGCAACATGTGGAGGTCAGTGCAGCGCAGAGTCGAGGGCTTCCCTGCCCGCTAGCCTGAAGTGGGCTGGCGGAAACAGTTATGATCAATCAAAACCTTATATAGCTAGTATGTCGCGGCGTGGAGCAGTGGCAGCTCGTCGGGCTCATAACCCGAAGGTCGTAGGTTCGAATCCTGCCGCCGCTACCAATCCGTGTGTATTCAGCGCGCTGGACCCACCCCGTCCCATCCCGAACCGGGTCGTGAAACAGCGCCGCGCCGATAATACTGGCGGTTCACCGCTGGGAACGTAGGTCTACGCACGGTTTCATTAACGCAAGAGGTAACGACTCTTGCATCCTTCAACGCCCGCCCTCACAAAAGTGAGGGCGGGCGTTTGATCATGATTGCTTGCTGCATTCCTCAAGCTTGCTCATCCATTCTTATCTGTTGACCCGTACTAAGGATCTGACGACCTTTTACCTAAAGCAATACGAGTAAATTCGATACACCTGGTTGTTATAATTGGGGCGACTGGGCCTGATTGACCTACGGCATCATGCGTATTCAATGAAATGATGCCCAGGAAGTTGCTGATCAGGTGATTATCTACTCGGTAGGCTTTAGAAAGGAACGTCCATGCTGCGGCCACGCCTCTCACCGCTTCTATTAATCGTTTGGGTGCTCGGTGTGATCCTCACCGGCATAGTACCGACAAGTCGATCGCAAGCCCAGGAACCAGATGCGCCACCGCCCACGGTGGAACTGCAACGACCGGATGCAGGGCGTCAAGAAGGTCAGGTTGTCGATCCTGTCGCCTTTGCTGATGAACGGGCCACTGAACTTGAGGCACTGCTCAACCCGGAAACCTCCGCCGAACTTGAGCCGCTTACGCTCACAACAAACAGTATTAGCGATCCAACTCCACAGCAGCAGGGAGTTGTCGGGTTGACGGTGCTTATCTCCCCGGTGCGAACGCGTACGCCCGCAGATCTCACCTATACGTACATCTACACGAACACCGGCAGCACCGTGGCGAGCGGGATCGTGCTGGAGGCAGCCTTTAGTAAGTACCGCAAGGCCACTGCGCCCACCGGCAACGGCGATCAGATCTGGCAGTACTGCACCGACAGCCTCTGTAATGTGCTCGCCGGCAGCCAGCAAGGCCCGGCGGTCACCCGCGAAGCCGACCTCACCGATGGTGCGTACTTCCGCATCGGCGACCTGGCGCCGGGCCAGAGCGGGCGTTTCCAACTTCGCCTGACGACGCCACGCACCGCCTTTCCGCGTTTCGACAAAGAGCCACGCCGGCCGGCTGGATCGGCGCGCATCTATACCGGCGTCGCCTCAGGCAACCCCTCCGGCACGCCCGTCAGCGTGGCAAGCGCTGCAGCGCTGATCGAAGGCCCGCTCTTCGTGATTGAACAAACCCGGGTCAGTGAACTGCAGCGCATCTTCCCGCTACAGACGATCGACATTAAGATCGTGCTGCGCAATGAGAGTCGCGACGATTCCATCGATGCCACTGGGGTGCAACTGATCAACCAGATCCCGTCCGGTGCCGAGTTTGTCAGCGCTACCGGGCCGATCCAACCGATCCTGGAAACTGTGGGCGGTAAGGTGCGCTTACGTTGGGAGATCCCGACCCTGAACCGCAACGGTACGTATGAAACCATCGTGCGCTTCCGCAAGCTCGATGTTGCGCCGTGTGCAACGCTTGCCAATGCGGCCAACCTGGTGACGGTCACCAGCAATGAGATGCCGCTGAAGAACACTACCGAGCGCGAAACGATTACGGCGCGCAATGCAGCATCAATACAGGTGCAACCGCCAGTTGTGATTAGTGCGGTGAGCGCCACGCCGAATAGCGTTCCTTTCGGCGACGTGGCATCAATCACGCTTCGCGTGCGCAACTATTGGCCCGCGCCGGTAAACAACGCCGTCCTGGCATACAATGTCCAACCTAATGCTACGTATCAGGCAGGTACGGCAACCGGCGGATCGGTGATCAGCGTTCCTGACGGTTTGACATCCGGCGGAACGGTGCGTTGGACGTTGAACATGCCCGCCGCAACCTCGATCACGCAGCCCAGCGAGGCAACGTTTACGCTTGGCGTGCGCGGTGGCTTTACCAAGACGGGCAATGGCCTGGCCTTTGTGGAAAACCTCGGTGCAATTCCTTCCGGTTGTGTCGAGGGGAAAGCCGGGCGGGTGAGCCTGACGGAGCGGTTGACCCTGAGTAAGTCGATCGACGGCGGTGATAAAGACGGCAGTAACTGGCTGGCTCTGACCGGCGATACCATCCCCTACGTGATCACACTGTCCAACATCGGCCCTGATCCGGTGGAAAATATTCAGGTTGTGGATACCATCCCCGGCGGTAACAACTCTACCTTCAGCTACGTCAGCGGCTCGGCAACGCTTGATGATGCGCCGATTATTCCAATTGAGAACAACGTGCCAGGCGGTACGATCATCTGGAGCGGGATCACCGTTCAGCCCGGTGAGACACGCACGCTGCGTTATGCAATGGTTGCTGGCGGTACGGAATTCCAAACCTACTGCAACCGGATTGAAGCTGAGATCTTTAGTAGCCCTGGTGAGACGGTGCGCTATGCGCCGAATCGGGCCTGCGTGAAGCTCAACCCGAATATTCAGATCACCAAAGCGCTCGTCGATCCAACCCAGGCCGTCATAACTGTGCCCGGCCAGGAAGTAAAGTTCCGCGTCACATTGCAGAACAATGGCACGCGGAGCTACGAGATGGCCTTATACGATGCACTCCCGCCCTTCTTTAGCTTCACGCGGGCTGAGGATGTCGTCAACGTTCTTGGCGCCCCAACGCTTACCGACGATGGCAGCGTAACATGGCCGCTCCAAGCGGTTAATGTTGGCCAGCGCCTTGAGGCAACTATCGTTACCACCTTCACTCCGCCCTGTAGATCACAGCGCTACACTAACAAACTGCTGTTTCAATTTAAGGAAACCAGCGGTTCGCAGCGCACGTTGCTGGTTGAAAGCCGCCCTGCCACAAAGGCTGATATTCAGTACAACTGTGGCTCAGGCCAGATGACCTACAGCGGTAGTGTGGCGCGGCGTACGGCCAGTTTGCGCGATGCCGTCGACTTTACGATCACGATCGAGAACAAGAATGTAAACGATAATCTGTCCGGCGTGCAGGTGGTGAACCTGCTGCCACCCGGCTTTACATTCGAGGCCATGCTCAGTGCATTCGACCGACCAGCAGACGTGTTGCGCTCTGATGGCCGGCGTCAGTTGACCTGGAACCTGGGCCAGCCGATCCCGCCGAATGGACGCGTCCAGCTCGTTTTCCGCGTACGTACGGCACCGACGGTCGGCGTCTCGTACGAGAACCTCGTGTATGCTACGGCTGATAATCTCTTCGTCTCGGAGTGTAAGGGCACATGCCGCGATATTATCGATGACGGTTCGACGCTCAGGTATGCTGTCCAAACGATCGAGGTGCGCCCGCTGATTACGATTACGCCCCAGATCAGCCCTGAGGTGGATTGTGCAAACGTGGGTGCGACTCTGACCTACGATCTGACTCTGCTGAACACGAATATCCACCCCTACGAGAACAGTGTTGTTACAACAACGCTCCCGCTGGGCTTACGCTATGTGCGCCCGCTTAGCGGGCCGGCGCCGAATGTCATGCCTGACCCTGATCGAGCAGGTAATACCCTGTTGATCTGGGAAGGGATTACCGTGCCGCAGCCGCCGGCCGGCCAGGTGTCAACCCAGACAACGCTTGGCGTCGAACTGCGGGTTGGTCAGGTTTGGAGCGATCAGTCCACGGGAGTTATTGCCGATAGTCCCGACGGGTTGATCCCGGTCGCTGACGGTGAAATTAACCCGACAATCCCGATTTGTATCGAGGGGCCGGGTGTAGCGAAAGACGCCAGTGTCGCTGAAGTGGTGCGCAACCAGGAGTTCTTCTACCAGATCGAGGTTGTGAACCCCACGGATGAGGCGATCATCGTGTCGCTGGAAGACCAGTTGCCCGCCGACATCCAGTTTCTCAGCATGGCGGTTGGCTCCAACCCGAGCCTCAGCCCTGATCAGCGCACGCTGACCTGGAATGCGCTAACGGTGCCAGCCACCGACAACGACGGCAAGCCCGGCGTACGCCAGTTGCTCTTCCGGGTACGCTATACCGGCACGGAGATCGGCACTCAGGTGAATAACCGGGTGAGCGTACTGGAGAGCAGCACGGAACTAAACCAGGAACTGGTGCAGGTTGGCGTGCTGTCCGTCGAAGCGGTGCGCTTGCTGTTCCTGCCCCTCATTCAGCAGTAGGACGTAGGCGATGGCGAGACAGGAGGCAGGAGAAATCCTGTCTCCTGTTTTTATTTTTGGGCACTAGAGTGGTTACGACTGCCAGCCAGCTAGGTACACATCCAAAGCGATGCTAAACGCGGCATCGCGATCACCGTCACGGCGCAATTGCTGGTGCAGTTCAAGCATCACAAAGCCATGAACAAGTGCCAGTGCGCCACATAGGGCAGGCAGTGCTGCTTCTTCGCCGGTGATTGTCGCCATCACGCGCTGGATAGGCAAGACCATAATGTTGAGCGCGGCGGCAAGTTGGGCCAGCGAAAGCTGATCCACCTGAGCTGGGTTACGTGAGAAGTGGTATCTTACGGGGACAGCGATTGTTCTA
>JBBRUG010000410.1:0-4755 GCA_038247995.1 Chloroflexales bacterium
ACCGAGATTACAGTCGCCACGAACAAAGTCGAGGCGTACAATGGCTTTAGCAAGTGGCTGAGCTTCGGCAATGGCGGCGTGCTGCGCGACCGCGACCCGGAGGAGTCAGAAAAGGCGGTCAAGTACACCGACGTGCTGGCGAACGCGGTGATCCTGCACAACGTCTACGACATGACGGCAGTGCTGCGCGATCTGATTACCGAAGGTGGGGATGTGCGCGCCGAGGACATTGCCACCCTGAGTCCCTACGTCACGAACCATATCAAGCGCTTCGGCGAGTACACCCTCTCAGAACAGGCACCACCAGACTTCACCCACATTGTCGGCTGGGAATTGCCGAGCGGTGCGTCACCAAACCAGGATGAGGTCGGTTAAATTACACGGAATCGCTTACTTCCCGTTTTTACACGTATCTCGGCTGTACCCCTATAGCGGCCTAAGACGTTGAGGTGGGCATTGCCGAGCGGGGAGAGGCGGGTGTCCAACGACGCGGTAAACTAGCACCCGCGGGGCCTCACGGGAGAATCTTACTTTGGAGAGATCGCTGCCTCACGAAAGATCGGCTCTTCCGCATCTCCCGTGCTCGCGTCATGGAGACCACGCTCAAGCCATAACTCGACTATGAAGGAATGCTCTGATCGCCTGTCAGAGGCATGAATTGCTTGACCATCCAGGCTAGGCACCGACCGAATCAAGAGCATTGCCCTGGCTATTTTGCCTGAGCACGGAAGTTGCGGAAGAGCCGATCTTTCGTGAGGCCATGCGCCAGCCAGATCTCGACTTGATTGAGCCACGACGTATGCTTCGGCACGTAGACGAACCGAATGCGGTGCGTCGGGTCACTCAAAAAGGCTGCCCGATTCGGCATCGAAGCCAACACGCCGCTCTGCCCCTTCACGCCCAGTTCGTCAGGGAGGCCACAGCGCGCCGCCACCAGCCGCACCGCCTGTCATCACGAAAGATCGGCTCTTCCGTGAGGCAGCGATCCCCCCAAAGTAAGATTCTCTCGTGAGGCCCCGCGCTTCTCATTGACATTCAACAGCGCGCCCTGCACATTAAGCGGTTCACAGCGTTTGCACGGCCGGTAGCCGGCCATAATCGCATCGAGCGGCGCGGCAAAATAATCGACATTCTGTGGCAGCGGCTTGCGGGCTGGGCAGGAGGGGCGACAGAAGACGCCGGTGGTACGGACGCCGAGAAAGAATACGCCATCGTAGGTTGCGTCGCGGTTAAGATATGCCTGCTCCATTTCCGATGTGGGCGGCAGGCTATGCAAAGGCTGTGGTGTTTCCATACGGCCTCATTCAGTTGCGGTAAGAATACACGAGCGATTGTAGCGAACATGGGCCGGCGGGATCTACCGAAAACTGAACACCGATTCTTGGAGTTCTCCAGCGCTGATCTGATAGCGCCTGGTTGCAAATGCCTCAACCAACGGATCGTGGGTAGCAACCAGAACAGCAATGCCCGCCTGGGTGCAGAGATCACGTAGCAACCCCCAGATCCGGCGGGCGGTGATCGGATCGAGTTGGCCGGTCGGTTCATCGGCCAGAATAAGGGTTGGGCGCGTAACCAGGGCGCGGGCCAGGGCCACCCGTTGTTGTTGGCCGCCGCTCAGCTCAAAAGGCCGATGATCGCGCCATCCGTCCAGCCCTACAGCCTGCAAGCAGCGCCGCACGCGCCCGTCCCAAGCCTGTCGCGGTATGTCCCCCGCATGCGTGCGTAACGCAAGTTCGACATTTTCGGAGGCGGTGCAACTCGGCAAGAGCGCAAAGCTCTGAAAGACCAGGCCAATCCGGCGTCGGAGCGCGTCGCCCTGTGCAGTGCTCCAGCGGTCGATGCGCTGCCCGAAGAGCGTGACGCTACCGGTTGTCGGCTGGTCGAGGCCGCAAACCAGATTGAGCAGCGTGGTTTTGCCGCTGCCGCTCGGCCCGGCGATGCTCACAAACTCGCCGCGCTCGATGGTGAGATCACTTGCATGCAGCACGGTCAGCGGGCCGTTTGGCGTTGGAAAGGCACGACTCACCTGGGTAAGTTGCATTACAACGTTATTTGTTGGGTTTGCCTGCTGCATGTATTGTCCGCAGATTACGCAGATTACGCAGATGCGATTGCGTAGGAGGATAGTAGCGATGGACGTTAGACGGATCACGGGCGCCGCCGGAGGACAGGTGCCGCCGAAGGGCCGAAGCAGCGCTGCCTGATCAACGCTTGGGTCGAATAGAAACCTCAAGTGGCGCCGCTTCGGCCTTACACCCGTCCAGGTGGGCGATGCCGTCCAGCGACGGTTCGTCCGCATAGAGGTGCCTGGGATCAAACACCGCCTCGTCGGTCATCCCGGTTGGCTCGGCATCCGTTTCGGGACGAATCAGCAACCCATCCGCCACGGGTTCGACGCGCACGCGCCGCCCGAAGCCGGCCCAGGCGCGTTGCGCGGCGCTAAGTTGCAACCGCCCCGCCTGATCCAACACAGCTAACGCCTCGGCTGCTCCAGGAGCAGGTTCACTTGAAGTTTGCACCTGGGTCTGGAGCGCCTCGGTACTTGTGCGCCCATCGCGGATCTCGACCACCCGGTCGGCATGCGCCGCAACGCGTGGATCGTGGGTGACGAGCACGATTGTCAGGCCGTAGCGTGCGCGTAGGTCGTGCAGCAGGGCGAGCAGCTGTGCCGCCGTCGCCCAATCGAGCTCGCCGGTCAGTTCGTCGCCCAGCAGGATGGCTGGACGCCGCGCGAGCGCACAGGCAAGCGCCACGCGCTGTTGTTGGCCGCCGGAGAGGTGCACCGGCCGGCGGCGGGCGTGTGCGGCCATGCCGACGGCGGCCAGCAGTTCGTCGGCGCGCTGTTGGGCCTGGCGCTGCTGCACCCCGCTCAGGGCGAGTAAGAGCGTAACATTCGCGCGGGCGCTGAGGTAGGGCAACAGGTTTGCGGTTGTCTGCTGCCAGACCACGCCGACCTGCACAGCCCGGTAGGCCGTCAGTTCCGCCGCCGTAGCGCGGAGGAGGTCGCACCCGGACACCGTCAACCGCCCGGCAGAAGGCTGATCGAGGCCGGCCAGGATACTGAGCAGGGTCGATTTACCTGCGCCCGACGGCCCGACAAGCGCGATCCATTCGCCCTGCGCTACCTCCAGATCGAGGCCCTGCAGCGCAACCTGCTCCAGCCCGGCCACCTGGTAGATTTTGACCAGCCCGCCGGCCTGGATCAGTGGGATTGTTTGCATCAACTCACCTCGCCGAGTTTCACCGCTTCGAACAAGCGCAGGCGGCTCTGCACGATCGTCAGGGCCAGGAGGGCCATACTCAGCGCCAGGGCGACGAGCGCAGCAGGCAGGGCGAGTTCGCTCCATGGTTGGCGCACGACAACCGGCGGCGTTCCCGGCCATGGCCCCACCCCGACGTGCAGCATCGGCACGACGAGTGCCACCGTGACGGCGCCAACGGCAAGCCCGCCGATCACCCCGATCAAAATAAGGATAGCTTGTTCCAGAGCTAAGGCGCTGAGCGCCCGCCCTCCGCTCAGCCCCATAGCACGCAATACCCCGAGTTCGATCGTGCGCCGCCGAGCGGTAATCAGTGCGCCAAGGACGAAGCTGATCGCGCTTAGCCCACCGGCAGCCACAAAGCCGACGCTGAGCATGCCGAATAGCCCCTGCCGCTGGGGGCGCGTCTGTTCGATCCGGGTCCGTTCGGCCACATCGCTCACATCGATTAGCGCCACACCAAGCCGACGCACGTCGCGCATAATCTCGCCCAGCGGCACAGCGGGGTCACGTGTGATCCAGACATCGTAGGGATATTGCCCGCCCAGTTGATCAAAAAGTGCGTCGAGATTGAGCACCAGCAGCGGCCCGTCTTGCGGGTAGACGCCTGGCCAGAGGTCGATCGCGCCCACAACGCGGAGGGTGATGGCTTGCCGATCGCCGAATACTTCAGCCGTAATCGGCAGTCGGTCGCCGATACGTAGCCCTTGCGCCAGGGCGCTGCGGCTCACCAGTACGCCATCGGGGTGGCTCGCGAGCAGGTTCATCAGCGCCCCGAGCGACGCGCCGCCGGCCCAGTTCGGCTCGAACATCGGCGCTACCTGCGGAAACGTGCGCCGGTCGATCCCGATCAGTTGGGCGGTTGTGACTGTGCCGCCAAGCTGCAGCATGGCGGCGTAATGGCCAACCCGCGTAGCCGCGTGAATGCCGGGCACCGTCAGTCGTTCACTCACCGGCACAAACAGGAAGCGCGGCTCCTCACAGATGTCGCGCCGGCCGGATGCGCCGCCCTGGCCACCCGCGCCCGGTTGGAACGCCTCGGTGCTTTCGCCGGTCTCGATCAACTGGGTTTGGGCGCCAACCTGATAGGCTATGGCGGCATGCAACGTGCTGTCGGCGGTTGCCGCAATGGCGGCACTCACCATCGCCAGGCTCAGCGTCAGCACAAGCAGGAGCAGGCTCCCGCGATAGGCTGCCGGTTGGCGGGCGAGCGTGCGCAGCACCAGGAGCGGCGTAATCCAACTGGGGCGGGCGGCGAACCGAGCGAGGCGTTCGAGCAGCCAGGGTATGCTGCGGATCAGCAGCAATCCGCCGCTGAGGCAGAGCAGGGTCGGCACGGCCAGAAGTAACGGGTTGGCGATCGGGTCGCGCCCGCCGAGCAAGCGGTTGTCCTGATGGAGTAAAAAGAGCCCATACAGCGCGCCAAGCGTGAGCAACAGATCGCTATATGTGCGCTGCCAGAAGGGCACGCGAGTAGTGCGCGAGCGGTCGCGCT
>JBBRUG010000411.1:0-4754 GCA_038247995.1 Chloroflexales bacterium
CTTATCTGCTTCCCTCCTTTCGGGGGGTCGCCCCGCCCCTTGGTTTGGCCCCGCCCCCCGGCCGATGTTCTGAAGTGGCGCCCCCCGGGGGGGGCGGCTCTAGGGCGCCACCGGCAACCTGATCCGAAATGTGGTGCCCTGGCCAGGCTCGGAACGAACGGCAAGTTCACCATGGTGCTGCTCGATGATGCTGTAGCTCACCGCCAACCCCAGGCCGGTGCCTTTTATGCGTGTGGTATAGAAGGGCTCGAAGATCTTCGGCAGATCATGCGCGGGAATACCGGCCCCGGTGTCGCTGATCTCGACGACAACAGCCGGCCCTTGCACGGGATCGGTTGCGCCGGCGCCGGAGATCGTGGTGAATACCGCAGCACCGGCGTCGCTGCCCTCCTCGGCCAGATAACTGCGCACCAACAGCGTACCGCCGGTGTCCGCCATTGCCTCGATCGCATTGAAGATCAGGTTAAAACAGACCTGCTTGATATGATTGCTCACCGCAAACACCCGCGGCAGTTGCGGCTGCCAATCGCGAACAACCGTTACTTGCGCCTCTTCAAGCTGATTCGTCGTCAGGTTGAGGACTGCCTCCAAGATATCGTTCATGTTGACCGGTCGCATCCCCTCGCGACTGGGGCGGTAGAAGTCGAGGATGCGCTGCACAATCGAGATCAGGCGCTCGATCTCCTCCATCGTCATGGTCAAATAACGCTGGCGTTTTTCTTCGGGCAGCGGCCGCGAGAGCATCAGATGCACCGAGTTGTGGATCGCCTGCAACGGGTTGTTGATTTCGTGGGCCATTGAAGCGGAAAGACGCCCCAGAGCAGCCAACTTCTCAGTTTGTACCAGTTGCTTGGCGATGCGCTGGCGCTCGCTGATGTCCCGCGCAATCACGAGTAACAACTGTTGTCCAGCATGGGTGATCGCGCTCACGCTCACTGCTACCGGCGCACTCTGCTCACCATTCGTACAGAGGATGGTTTCGATCTCATAGCTTTCGCGCTGAACCTGGCCGTTGCCGCGCCCATGTTGCGCTTGCTGCTGCAATTCGGCTACGCTGGGAAGCAGTTGATCAGGTGTAAGCGTGAGTAGTTCGTCGCGGGTGTAGCCGCTAAGCTGTTCGAGGGCCAAATTAGCGTCGAGGATCGTGCGCCCGGCAACATCAAGCAGCAACACGGCGTCGTTGGCATGGTGAAGCAGCGCCCGATAGCGCTCTTCGGATTGGGCCACCCGCGAGTAGAGCCGCGCATTCTCGATCGCAATCGCAGCCTGCCCAGCGAGCAGCAGCAGCAGTTCCTGGTCGGCGTTGGTGAAGGGCCGCCCGGCGCGCACCTTTGCGGCATTCAGCACACCAAGCACATGTTCGCCGGCGAACACCGGCACCGAAAGCGCAGTTACGATCTGGTCTTCGAAGAGTGCGCCGCGCAGTGCAGCAGTGGCGGGCGTTACTTCGCCCCGCGCATCGACGCGTAATGGCTGGCGATTACTCGCCACCCAACCGGCCAGGCTGCCCTCCACCGGCACCCGATGGCCAACCCGCACCTCCGGCGGTAATCCTGAACAGGCCACAATCCGCATCGCCGTGCCGTGGGCATCAAGCAACATCAACGAGGCCCGGTCGGCGTCGAGTTCGGCGCGCACCGTTTCGATAATCAGATCGTGCAGGCGGTCAAGATCCAGCTCACCGAGGATGCGCTGGCTGACTTGCAGCACCGGGCGCAGGGCCGCACCGCGGTCGCTGGCCCGCGCGGCGCGCCGTTTCTGCACCACTTCGGTCGCCAGTTCCACCAGTTCGCGGGTGGCAAAGGGCTTCAAGAGCAGCCCGCTGGCGCCGAGGCGCATGGCGTGGGCCGCCTGCTCGACAGTAGCCATGCCGCTGATGATCACAATCGGCACGGTAATATCCTGGGCGCGGATGCGCTCCAGCAAGCTCAACCCATCCAGGTCGGGCATGTAGATGTCGAGCAGTACGAGATCGTAGGTCGTGCGCGTGAGCTTTGCGAGGCCCGCCGCAGCCCCATCGGCGGTCTCGACGGTGAAGTCGGCCCGCTGCAGGGTTTGCGTACAAATGTCGCGCAACCCTGGGTCGTCATCGACCACGAGCACACGGCCAGCGTGTTTATTCATAGGCGGTAATGCACCATCGGCACGGGAACGGTCGCCCGACCGACCGCGCTCAAGCTGAATAACGCCGCTCCAACTCGCGCCAGACGGCTTCGGCTTCGACGCCACGTTCTTCCAACAGCACCAGACTATGATAGACGAGATCGGCCATTTCGTAGATCAATTCGGCCGGGGCGGCATTCTTAGCGGCGATGATCACTTCAGCCGCTTCTTCGCCGATCTTCTTGCCGATCCGGTCGACGCCGCCGTGCAACAGTTTTGCCGTGTACGATTGATCCGGCGCGGTGTCGCGCCGCGCTGCGATCAGGTCGGCGAGGCGGCTGAGGATGCCGGCAACCGGCGGACGTTCAACAAAAGTTTCACCCGCCAAATCGCGGTAAAAACAACTCGGCGCACCGGTATGACACGTCGGGCCGGTCGGCTCGGCAAGCACTAACAGGGCGTCACTATCACAATCCTGGCGGATCGCCACAACACGCAGCACGTTGCCGCTCGTCGCGCCTTTGCGCCAGAGCTCCCGCCGCGAACGGCTGTAGAACGTCACCTCGCCGCTCGCCTGCGTCAGTTCGAGCGCCTCGACGTTCATATAACCCAGCATCAGCACTTCGCCGCTGCGGGCGTGCTGCACGATGGCCGGGATGAGATCATTGCTGTCGAAGTGTAACTGCATTGTTTGTGTGGTCCCTGCGGGCGACCACGCGGGTCGCCCTTAGTGCCGCCTGCTGCCTGCCGCCTGCTGCCTGCCGCCTGCCCCGGTCGCCTGCTGCCTGCTGCCTGCTGCCTGAGGGCTAGTTCAACTCGGCGAAAGTTCGCCAGGGGTTGTACGCGGATTTGCGCCCGCCACAGTGCGGTGTCCGCCGTAGGCGGACGTACGCTTTAGCGTACTAGTGTCTAAAGTGGCGTCGCCCGGTAAAGACCATAGCCGCACCGGCTGCATCGGCGGCGGCGATAACTTCTTCGTCGCGCATTGAGCCGCCGGGCTGAATAATTGCGGTAGCGCCGGCATCGAGCGCCGTTTGTACCCCATCGGCAAAAGGGAAGAGCGCGTCGCTGGCCACGACCGAATCGACCAGGCTCAGACCGGCGTTCTGGGCCTTCCAGGCGGCGAGCCGCGCACTATCGACCCGGCTCATCTGCCCGGCGCCGATCCCCAAGGTGCGATCAGGGCCGCTGTAGACGATTGCATTCGACTTGACGTGCTTGACCACGCGCCACGCAAAGCGTAACGCTTGCTCTTCAGCCGAGGTGGGCGCCCGCCGCGTCACGACCTTCCATGCTTCAGCGGCGAGCGGATCGCGATCGGCGCGCTGGGTTAGGACGCCGCCGGGCACACTGCGCAACATCAGTTCGGGGCGATTAGCCACCGGGCGGAGTTGGCGCAGCAGGCGGCGGTTCTTCTTCTTCTGGAGCAGTTCGAGCGCAGCAGGCGCAAACTCAGGCGCGATGATGATCTCAGAGAAAATCGCGTCGATCGCCTCGGCCAGCGCCAGATCCAGTGGGCAATTCACGGCGATGATCCCGCCGAAAGGCGCCTCGCGATCGGTGGCAAAGGCATGTTCCCAGGCTGCCAATGCGGTAGCGCCGGTGCCGACGCCGCAGGGGTTGGTGTGCTTCACAATCGCCACGGCGGCGGTTTCTGCGGCGGGGAACTCTTCGATCAACTCCTGGGCGGCGGCAGTGTCGAGGATATTGTTGTAGCTGAGTTCTTTGCCGTGGAGCTGTTCGACATAGCTGAAAAAATCGCCATAAAGCGCGGCGGGCTGATGCGGATTTTCGCCGTAGCGCAGCGGCTGCGCCAGCGTCCAGGCCTGGGGCAGCGTTTCGGGCAGTGGCTCACTGTTGAGGTAGCCGGCAATTGCCGCATCATAGGCGGCGGTATGGGCAAACGTCTTTGCAGCCAGGCGGCGACGCTCGGTAAGCGGCACCTCGCCGGCATCGAGGGCGGCCAGGGTCGGCGCGTAGTCGGCGGGATCGACAAGCGGCAACACGCCGGTAAAATTCTTCGCCGCTGCGCGGAGCAGCGCCACACCGCCGATATCGATCTGCTCGATCGCGGCTTCCAGGGTTACGTCGGGTTTGGCGACGGTAGCCTGGAACGGGTACAGGTTGACCACCAGCAGGTCGATCGGCGCCATGCCGTGCGCCTCAAGTTGCGCCAAATGCTCAGGCTGATCGCGGCGGGCAAGCAGGCCGGCGTGGATCGCGGGGTGAAGCGTCTTCACGCGCCCATCGAGGATCGCGGGGAAACCGGTAATATCACTGACTGCGCGGGCCGGCACACCGGCAGCTTGCAAGGCGCGCTGCGTATTACCGGTAGAAATCACCGTCCAGCCGCGCTCGGCCAGTGCACGGGCAAACTCGACCACGCCCGTCTTATCCGAAACACTAATCAAAGCGCGCACATGCACTCCAGCAGCAGCAGAACTTCGTGCGACGCGGGTACGTGTAGCTGTGACACTACGCTTTTCAACCCCTTCTTTACGAATACCCGGCTGCTCATTGGCATAAGGAAACCCTACCCCTAGCGACGGGCAGGGTCGCAACGCGGCTATTGTACCATACCTGTGTTGAGATCACGGGCGACGGGCGACGGGCGACGGACGACGGACGACGGACGACGGACGACGGACGAC
>JBBRUG010000412.1:0-4746 GCA_038247995.1 Chloroflexales bacterium
AAGGGGGGCGCCGCAGATTCGGCGTCCTGACGCGCTCGGAAGCCCCTCTCCCGCTCAGGGAGCGGCCTGCTCTGAGCGTAGCCGAAGGGGGGTGGGGGTGCGGGCAACGGCAAAAACCCTACACCTGAGAGCATCCCCCTGCCCCCTTCTCCACGTAGATGGAGAAGGGGGGCGCCGCAGATTCGGCGTCCTGACGCGCTCGGAAGCCCCGCTCCCCCGCCCAGGGAGCGGGGTTGGGGGTGAGGGCTGACGCGGCGGAAGTCCTTACCTTGAGGTGTATGGGGTGCGGGGCAGTGCGGCGCATAGCGCCTAACGTGATCCGTATAGGCCGCCCCTCACTCAGCGCACGAAGATCATCCCCCACGCCCGCACGATCACCTGGCGCGGTACCTCAACGAATTGCCAGTAGAGCAGATCGCCCCAGAGTAGATCACGCCGGATCGCCGTGCGCAGGATCGTCCACTGGGCAATCAGGCCCAGATTCCAATAGACGAGCAGGCCGGCTGTAGCCAGAATTGGCCAGGGGCCACTGCGCGGGCGCAGCCAGCCAATTAGGGCAGCCAGGCCAAGCACGAAGATCGGCGTACATTCGATCAGACGGCGGAAACCGAACGCGCCGCTCAGGTGCCAGGTGGTGCCGAAGGCGCCATTAATATACGTCTGCGCCAGAAAGCCGGCCAGCAGTAAGCCGGCCAGATAGGCATCTTTGCGCCCCAACCAGATCAACCCGACCAACCCGAGCGCTAACACCGGCGCCCAGAGGAACGCGCCACGGCCCGGATCGAGCAAAGTGTTGAAGAAGTTCGGGCTAGTCCAGATCAGTTTGCTGCCCACCGTCGAAGAAGGCAACGGCCGGCCGTTCAGCACCTGGTAGGCTAGCAACTGCGGTGTGAGCGTAAGGACAAGCGTGGCCAGGAAAGCCAGGTGCCGGCCAAATATGCGCGCTGCCGTCGGCCAGGCCCGTTCGCGCAGGAGGGCAATATAATGCCCCAACGCCTCCAGCGCCGGAATAATCAGCAGCAACCCTAACTGCTCACGCGTGATCACCATCAACCCGCCCACCAGCCCAAGCAGCAGCCAGATCGGCAATCCGCGTTCGGCGGGCCGCCGCCAGTGCCGCATCCAGATCGTCAGGAACAGCGCAAAAAGGAAGAAGCCATTGGCATGCGACCAGACCATCGCGATGTAGCTGTAGAACAGCAGCGGCGTTGCCAAAAACACCGTGAGCGTAGCTACTGTCGCGGCAAAATCATCGACGTAGCGCCGGGCCAGCCGATAGGTAAGTTGCAGGCCGAGGAAGCAGTAGAGCAGCGTCATCAAACAGACGCCAAGGATGTAAGGTTGGGCGAAACCGTCGCGGGGGATGTTGGCGCCAAACAGATTGACGATCAGCACATAGCCGTCGGCAAGGATAAAGCCCGGCGCCCAGAGAATTGCCGAGCCGACCGGGGCTACATTGCGCAGCAGACCGGTAATCGGGTGGGGGTTTAGTGCGTCTTCGCGTAGCAGCGCGTCGCGAACAGCCGTATCGCCGATCGCCAGCCGCTGGGCGCTGAAATATGCATACTCGTTACGAAAATCGAGGTCGCCGTCGAAGTAGACCGAGCGCACATACGCGAAGTACTGCACCTCATCGGTGAGTGCAACACGGGGCAGACTGATCGGCAAGAGCGCCAGACAGACAGTGAGAATGAGCCACGGGCCCAGGTCGTTGGCGGCGGCCCAGGCCCGTATGCGGGCGATCAAGCGATCCTGGCGCGCGGCAGACGGGGCCGTGCGATCCATGCTCATGGCGGGAAATTCCTCATCCTGCTCAGTACGCTTTGACCGAAGTTGACCCACGGTGGCGCGTAGCGCGTGTTGCGTATCCCCAGGCATCAGGGTGCGGAATACGCAACACGTAACAACCCAAAGCTGTATTTGAGCCAAGCAATGCTCAGTGCGCTAACGGCGGATCGTCGGCAAATATACTGCCGTATTAGTCGCTTGCTCCAGAGTCAACGATTGCGCCAGATGCGTCGTTGTCGGGTTGCCCGCGCCATCGAGGAAGCGCACATAGACGTAGTACTCGCCCGGCGTCACCTGATCACTGAGCAAGCCCGTCGCCAGACTCCAGCCATCGATGGTGAAACTATTGGTATTGCCGGGAGCCTCAAGCGGCGCCCAGAACAGATTTGGGTCGTTCTGTGGGTCGCTGACCGGCGTGCGACTATTCGCCACCCAGACACCCCAGAATTGCCGCCCATCGCGATCATAGCGATCGTCGGTGACACTAATGTTACTGAAGGTCAGATCAGCAATCAGGGTCGTATTCTGACCAGGCGTAACCGTAAAGCTCCCCGGCGCCGCACTGCTCAGCAGCGGCGCGACATTGTCATAGATCAGGGTCGCGTCCAGGTTCTTTACATTCCCGGCATCATCGGTAACGGCAATCGTCATGCTATTCGGCCCCGGCGTAGGAATACTGGGGAAGGGCAACACATTGGCATAGAAGTTACTGCCCAGGTTCAACGCCTGGGGCAGCGTTGTTGAACTCCGCCCGGCGGAAAAAGTGTTCAGTCCGCTGCATTCCTCAGGCGCGCGCAACTCCAGGTAGAACTGCGGCGCACGCGTATACGCCGGATCACCATCGGAGGCACCGCTATCGGTCGCCGTATCCGCCGGGGTCGGATCATTAAACTGAGGCGAACGACGGCTCAGATAGGGGTTGGTGACCAGCATCTCAACTTCAACATCGTTATCGATTGTCACGGCATCTGAACCGGCCTGAGGTTGGGTAGCCTGGTTCTGCGAATTGCGCACCTGCGTAAAGAGTTGGAGCGGAAGACAAGTACCTTCCAATCCTTGCGGCGGCGCAACCTGGATTGAAGACGCAAAGGCCTGCCACCCCTCCGAGTCATTATCGGTGTCGGTCGGCGCCTGCCCCCAGCGCCAACGCACCTGATCAGGGGTACCGGTAACATCGGCAAAAGTGACCGTATAGGTGGATTTCGCGGGCACAATCGCCAGATTGTCTTCAAGCACCGGCCTTGCGCCAATCACCAGCACCGGCGCCGAGTTTGCCGCAAAGAGATAGTAACGCAGCGTCGAACCATCACCGATAAAGAACTCACCCACAACGTGCTGATACGCATTATCGGATACATTGGCCGCGCCGGCAGCGAAGAACACCACACCGCCTACTGCCGGCGCATCTACAAGCGGACTGCTGAACTGGCCGCCTTTGGGGCGCACGGCATAGAAGGGTCGGAGGCCGCCGATGTTGGCGCTGAACACCAGATGCAAATTACCATCCGCGTCGGCGTCGATATTGACATTATCCTTGACGTCGGCATTGCTGACCAACTGATTAATTTGCCAGTTATTGCTACCCGCATGCGTAGCCAGATACACGCCTGCATCGGCGCCGCGGTCGGGCACACCGCGATACGCAATATACGCCGAACCATCGGGTTCAAACGTTGCTGTCGGATCGGCGTAGAGCGATGGGCCGTTTGAAATCTGAGCGATATCGAAGCGCGATCCATTCCAGAATCCGCCGAAAACTTGCAAGTCGATATCGTTATACACCACCAGCATCTCACCATTTGGACCAGGCGCCAGATCAGGCAATCCCTTATTGGCCGCACGTGACGAAAGCGGCTGCGGTGCGCTAAAAGCCACTCCATCAGCCGAAACACTCACCTTATGGGGCCGATCGGGGTCACGCCAGACAACAAATACTGTGCCGTTCGTGGTGACATTCATCTGCATATCGACCGGAAATTCACTAGAACTAGCCCGATACACGGTGCGCGTTGGCCCGAACTGGCCATTCGCCGGCTTCACCCGATACGAAACGGTGCGCTCTTCCTGATTAAGCCAGGCATAATGGACGGAACCATCGGCGCCGGTAGCAATCGATGTAGTGGAGCTATCGGCCTGACCGGGCGCTGAACCAAGCACTTCCGGCCCCACGAACGACTGAGCTACATCCTGTTTGGTATAGTACGCCGCATCTCGGCGGTTAACATTCGCCGAAACGTGCACAGTCGACCCCGACGTTGCGATGTCGGGGCGCTTAATGTTATTGACATTTGGAATAAGGGTTGTGAAAACAAAACGCGGATTCGGACTGCTCTGTGCAGCCGTCGGGAGCGCAGGGATTAGCGCCAGGAGCAACGCAAGCACGCAAAATGCAAGAAACGTACGCCGTAGCATTGAGCTGTTCCTTTCGCTTACGGGGCACTAATGACGACGTCGTCGAAGAAGATGCCCCCCAACGCCCGGGAGTAGACGCCGGCGCGGCCTGCCGCCAGCGGTTGCGGGTCGGTCGCCTCGGCCACCACGGTGCCGTCCAGCGTGACCGTCAACTGCCCGCCAATGGCCGTGAACGCCACCACGTGCCAATCGCGCTCGTCGAAGCCCGGCGTGGTGATCTCCACCAGCGACACCGCCGCACCGTCCACGACCTTCTCCAGCACCTGCTTGGGCGTGGCGCTGTAGCTGTTCTTAATCACCCGGTAGCGGTAGTAGCTTGCCGTGGTCCCATCGTCGCCCGTGTAGCGCACCACCAAGCCGGCCACGCCATTGTGCAGGTCGTAGAAACTGGCCCGCACCGCGCCATCGGCCCAGGTGTCGGGATGGAGCGCCACCGTTTCCAGGGTGTTGGGGTTGCGCGCCGCAGCGGTATAGGCCTGCGCGAGCCGCCCGCCGTCCACCTCCCAGACCGAGCGCCCTTCCGGCAGGACAAACTCGAGATCGACC
>JBBRUG010000413.1:0-4721 GCA_038247995.1 Chloroflexales bacterium
CTTTCGACCGACACCGAAACGCTGCACGCCGCGAGCGGCGGCACGCTGCGCTTCACGTTGTTCGGCGGACCGCAAATCGCAGGCAAGGCCTGGACGTTGCTCGCCCTGGGCGCGCGGGGTCGCGCCGCCGCCCACGCGATCGTCACCATCCATCGCGTAACCGTGATCGGCGCATTCCAGCCGCACGCGATCAGCCTGGCCGAAAACTGCATCTTCGACGGCCAGGTGCGGGTGGCGCGCACCCAGCAGGGCTGCATGCGCTTCTGCTACGTTACGCCCGGTTCGCGCACGCCGCGGCGCTACAACTGCCAGCCCGACCTGGCGATTCGCGCCGCCCGCGAGGAGGCCGAACGCGCCCTGCGGGCAACTGCCCCCTTCGCCGCAATGTCGCCTGCCGAGCAGAACACGGCTCTCGACACCGCCGCCCAACGCGCCCGCGCCGCAGCCGAAGCGCGAGTGCGTCCGCAGTTCACCTACCGGCGCTACGGCCGGCCCGGCTATATGCAACTCGGCCCCTACTGCCCGCCCGAAATCGTACGCGGCGCCGACGACGAGTCGGAACAGGGCGCGTTCCATCATCTGTTCCAACCGCAGCGCGCCGCGAACCTGTTGGCGCGCCTGCTGGAATACGTTCCGGCCGGGATGGAACCCGGCCTGATCACCGAGTCATACTGACGCTATGTAAGGCCGAAGCATCAGCGTAGCTGATGCTTCGGCCCAACGAACCGCTACCGTACAACGAATGTGACTCAAAATAGCGCGAGCGGAGCGAGCCACCCGTTTCAGTGACTCAGGAGGCTCAATTGTTTCGTTCAGTGATCTAGGAGGAGCTATGAAGGGTGACTTCTCACGCGACAGCTTTCAGCCGATGATGCAGTTCAGCCGGGTGCTGATGCAGCAGGGCCGGGTCTTGCTCGACGCCGACTGGAACGAACAGAACGCGATTCTGCTCACCCTGATGCGCACGCTCATCGCCGACATGCTCGGCCCGCACGCCGGCCCCAGCGGCGATCTCGGCTTCGCGATCTACAGCCGGCCGAGCGACCTGAGCGCGCTGCCTGCGGAGCTGCGCGAGGCCGTAACGAACCAACTGGACACCTTCAAGAAGCCGGGCAACGTCGTGATCGGCCCCGGCCGCTACTATGTCGATGGAGTGCTCTGCGCCGGCGTCGGCCCGGTGCCCTTCACCGCCCAGCCGGGGCGCTTGCCCGCGGCCGAGCCGGTCGCCGCCGCGCGCCTGTTCTACCTCGAAGTCTGGGAGCGCCACGTCAACGCTTACCAGGCGCCGGGGTTCCACGAAGTCGCGCTCGGCGATATCGATACCACCACCCGCGCCCAGGTGGTCTGGCAGGTGCGCGCCCTGGAGACGTCACTCGCCACGCGCGACGAAGCCGAGGCCATCGACGACGAGACCGGCCTGCCGGCCTGGCGCGCTGCGCTCAAGCTCCGACCGAAGGGGCTGATGGCGGCGCGCACCGAGAGCGGCAACAACACCGGCGACCTGTGCGAACTGCCGGCCGAAGCGCAGTTTCGCGGGCGCGACAACCGGCTTTATCGGGTCGAAGTTCATACCGGCGACGACCTGGAGGCGCCGGTTGATGCGCCCTACGCCGAGCGCCAGCGACCGGCGGAGCGCAAAGCCGGCCAACCTGATCCGAGCCGGCTCTGGTTCAAATGGTCGCGCGATAACGGCTCGATCGCCGTGCCGGTCGAGTCGTTCCCTGAAGCCGGCGCCGACGGGCCGGCGCTGGTGCGCGTGAGCAGCCTGGGCCGCGATGCCCGGTCGGGCATTACTGTCGGAGCGTATGTGGAACTGGTAGACGACGAAGACGAGCTCGGCACAGGCGCGGCCCGTCCGCTCGGCAAGGTTCAGGCGATCGACGCCCTGGAGCAGATCGTCGAGGTTGATGCGTTGCCGACGGTGCGCAACAGTGCGGCGTTCCACCCGCTGTTACGGCGCTGGGATGGGCACGCGCCGATCGAGTTCGACACCTGGATCCCGCTCGAAGACGGCATCCAGGTGCGCTTCGCAGCAGGCTCGTACCGTGCGGGCGACTACTGGCTCATCCCGGCGCGCACCGGCGTCCCCGGCGACATCCTCTGGCCGCAGCAACCGCGCAGCGACGACAGCAGCCAGACGGAGGGCGTCGCCCTCGAACCGCACGGCATCCAGCGCCACTACGCGCCAATCGCCCTGATCGACGCCGCCGACACCATCACCGACCTGCGCTGTGCATTTGATGCCATAGGCTGCTATGACCCGTCGCAGCGCGATACATAGTACGGCCGAAGCATCAGCGCAGTTGATGCTTCGGCCCTATCCTCCCCCCATCACCGTCGCCATCGCGACCTACCGCTGCACGGCGTACCTGCGCCGCGCCGTGCAAAGCATCCTCAACCAGACGGTACGCAACCTGACGCTGGTGGTGAACGACGGCGACCCGGAGCCGCCCTGGCCGGCCCTCGCCGACATCGCCGATCCGCGCCTTGTGCGCGTCGATCTGCCGGAGAACCTGGGTATGTATTTCGCCCTGACGGCGGTGCTGAACGCCACGGCGGCGCCCTACTTCGCCGTGCAGGATGCCGACGACTGGAGCGAGCCCGAGCGGTTGGCGCAGTTGCTGGCGGCGCTGGAGCGCGAACAGGCGCTCGCAGCAACCTCGGCTCATACCCATCACCTTCCCGCCGGCCCCCAACTCCATCCCGGCCCGAACCCGAACGAGGGTCTGCCGACGAACGAGTTGCGCTGGGCTTTTTTTCACCAGGCGCTCTTTCGCAACGATCTGCTACGCGCAATCGGCGGTTACTACGGCGGCTTTCGCAAGAGCTACGACCGGGTTGTCTGCAGTCTGGCCCGGCTTGCCGGCAAGGTCGCCTATGTTGCGCAGCCGCTTTACCACCGGCTCTATCGCGCTGACTCACTGAGTAATCGGCGGCTGGAAGGGGCGGAAGCACAGCAATGGCGGGCCGACGACACGGCGCAGCGGGCGTTGTACCGCGCTGCCTGCGGGCAGTACAGCCAGTACCGGGCCGGGGCGTGCAGCCGCGACGCATGGCTTGCTTGCAGCGCTGCGCACGTTGATCGGAAGCGGGATCACGCCGGACGCTGCTATGGCGCTGGAAACAGCGACGGCTCGCATCCGTGTTGCCATGACTGCTGCGCCGGCGGAACAGCAGGCCCGCCGCGCCCCGGTCGCCCTGCCGCCGCCGGCCCCCGAACCGCTCCCCTATGTCACCTGCGCCATGCCGACCAACAACCGGCGTCGGTTTATCCCCAGCGCGCTGGCCGGCTTCTTCGCGCAAACCTACCCCGCCTGCGAGTTGATCATCAACGACGACGGCGCCGACAGCATCGCCGACCTGATACCGGACGATCCACGCATCCGGTATATGCGCCACGCCGACCGGCATTCGCTTGGAGCGAAGCGCAACCAATGCGCCGAACTGGCGGGCGGAACGATCATCGTCCATTGGGACGACGACGACTGGCAGGCGCCCTGGCGCGTCGCCTACCAGGTGGGCCTGCTGGAGCAGAGCGGCGCACACTACTGCGGCACGCGGCGCATTCTGCACTATGAACCGGCCACCGACCGGGCCTGGCTCTTCGGCGTGCCGCTGTTGATGCCCGCCTTCTTCTTCGGCTGCTGCATCGCCTACCGGCGCGCACTCTGGGAGCGCCACCCGTTTGAACCGGTAACCGGCGACGAAGACGTGCGCTTTGCGCGCGCGATCCGGCGTGAAGCCGGCGTGTTGGCGCTGAAACCCTACCTTGTCGCCATGATTCACGCTGTCAATGTCAGCCCCAAAGCCCGCCGGGGAGCCTACTGGCATGCCCAACCCGCAACAATGGTCCATAACCTGCTCGGCGCAGATGTGCGGGCGTATCGATGATGGCAGGCGGCCCCCTGCCGCCGGCCTCCCGTCGCCTGCCCGCTACGCTTGTCTCATCACTGCCTGCACATTCTCCGCCCGCCATGGCTGCGCCCGCCAACCGATCCGCCGTCGTGCCGCAGTTGTGTCGATTTGCGGCATGTGTTGTTCAACCAGGGCTACGGTTTCGGCTACCAGTTGTTCCAAGGCTGATAACGCTTCTTCGAGGGGCGCGTTGAACAAGCCCTGCAGCCGGGCATAGAAGTTGGGCGGCGCAATGGTCAGACCAGCCACAAAACGTTCCACACGCTTGAACTGAAACGTCGTGTAGTAAATGCCATTCAGCCCGGCCAGCACCCCAACCAGGTTAAACGCCGCCTCGCTGAGGGCTTGGTACGAATACGGCAACCAACTCGCCGGCAGCACCGCGCTACCTCTTCGGCCACACCGCCCGGCACCACGACCCTGAGACTGGCCTACAGCACTTCTACGCCCGCTCCTACGACCCGGCGATGGGCGTGTGGCTGAACGCAGGACCAGTACCGCGGTCGCATCGACATCCCGGTAACGCTGCATCGGTATGGGTATGTAGGTGCGAACCCGATGACGTGGGTGAATACGTGGGGGTATGCGATCACTCTAGCTGCTGGTATTGCCGGTATTGTGGGCGGCGCAATTATTGGCGGAGCTGTGAGTGCTGTAAGCCAAGCATCTCAAGGAGAAGGAGCAATTGATTGGAGAATTGTAGGCGTAAATGCATTGGGTGGAGCTATTGTAGATGGTGCTTGCTTAGCTTAGGTTCTGCCGGTCTTGGATGTGCAGCAGCAGGCGCTGCGGTGGGTGCTGCTACA
>JBBRUG010000414.1:0-4716 GCA_038247995.1 Chloroflexales bacterium
GTTCCGTGGCTCCGTGGCTCAGCGGTTCCGTGGTTCCGTGGTTCCGTGGTTCAGCGGTTCCGTGGCTCCGTGGCTCAACGTGCTCGGCGGCGCGTCGGTAGTTGTAATCCCTCCGCGCTAAGGGCGGCCATATCGCGCAGGATCGTCCGGCGGCTGACGCCGAGCGCGGCGGCGAGGTCGCTGTCGGTGGGCGTGGCGCCCTGAGCCTGCGCTTCGGCAATCAGGCGGGCAACGATCTGGCGTCGGCGCGCTTCAGCAGGGGTGATCAGGTCGTCAGCGGGCGTGTGCAGCGTCCAGGTAACGTCGATGTAGTCGGCAGGCGTAAGGCTGCGCCCCAACGGCGTCGCGGTGCGCGCCAGGCGCACGGTTGAAGCCGTGGCACGTTCGTTAAGGGCTGCCTGCACCTGGCGATTGAGTGGCACCTGGCTGATGAACTGGGCCCGTTCGGACGGTGGTAATTTAGCCCCGATGGCGTGCATAGCCTGGTACGCTTGCTGGATATGTTCGATCGCTTGACTATGGCGTTGCTCGGCGCTACAAACCCGAAATGCGGCGTAGTGAACCCACTGGCGTAGCGGCGCACGATCATCAGCTTTCAGCATTCCCAAAGCTTCGGTGATGATTCGGCGTGCTGCTGCGCAATCGCCTTCGGCCAGGTACAGTAGAGCCAGTCCGGCGCAGCTATCGATCAGGGTATCGTGTTCGCTTAGTTCCCGGCGGATGGCGTACGCATCCAACAGCGCTGTGCGCGCCTCGACGAGTTGTCCATTATCGAGAAAAACCAGGCCGCGCCCATTCTGCACATACCCCTGCCCCGGTCGCCGGCCCATAGCCCGATTAATCGTCAGCGCCTCGTCGTACTTGGCCAGGGCCAGAACATAATCGCCAAGTAACCGGTAGGCGCTGCCCAAATTGCCCAGGCTGATCGAGATGCCCCAGGCGTTGTCGGCGGCGCGGCGCAGAGCGAGCGCACCTTCGTAGAAGCCGATCGCCGTCGGATAATCGCCCAGCACCCAGGCGACGCCGCCAAGATTGTCGAGGTTGTCGCTCACGCCGAGCCGATCGCCGTTGGCTTCACAAACCGTCAGACTGCGCTCGTGGGTGGCGCGTGCGGCGAGAAAATCGCCCAAACCCCAGTAGGCACTGCCGAGCTTGTTCAACGCCCGCGCTTCGTGATAGGTTGCGCCCAGCGTGCGGAACTGGTCGGCGGCGGCAGTGTGTAGCGCTACGGCCTGTGGGTAGTCGCCGCGACTCCATGCCAGGCCACCCAGCAGATCGGTAATCGTCGCTTCGCCGAGGCGGTCGTGCAGTGTGCTGTAGTGTTTACGGGCAGCGAGGAAGAGCTGCTCAGCCTGATTGTACGCGCCGCGATGGCGCGCAACCCGACCGGACGCCTCTAGCAAAGCCGCTTCACCGGCTGCGTGGCCGATCCGACGGGCCAGGTCGAGTCCGGTTGTCGCCAGCGCTTCGGCCTGATCGAGCGCACCTTGCATCCAGGTCAGTTCGACTTGCTGGCGCAAGACTTCAAGCTGGCGCTGCGGATCGGCGAGTTCGGCGGCAAGGGCGGCAAGTTCGCTCAAATCGGCTTGTTGGGCGGTGGTGTCGGCGAGCATGTTACTGGCCATGGTGCGTCCGATCAGCGCCGTGTAACGCTGCTGACGCTCAGTTGTAGGCAGCGCCTTGAGCGCCTGCGTAAAGAATTGCGCCGCCGATGCAGGTGCGACGCTCTGAAGCGCTCGTTGGCCTGCCGCCAGGGCGGCCTGCGCAATGGCCGCTGTGTTGCCGGCACCCTCGGCGTGATAGAGTTGGGTCAATGCATCGGTGGGGCGGAGCCGCTGGGTAACGGCGAGAGCGTGGGTGTGCCAACGTCGTCGGCTTGGTATTGGCAGTTGGCTGTAGATCGCGGTGCGTAAGGTGTCGTGAGCGAAACGGTAACCGATGCCTTCCGGCACGAGGAAGCCGCTGCGCTCCAACTCGCCCGCCAGCGGTGGCAACTGCTCCGGCGGCAGGTTCGCGCTGGCGAGGATGCCTTCCCAGATGGCGTAATCCACGCGTGTACCGAGCACGGCAGCAGCCTGAACGGTTCGGCGCGGTTCGGGGGGCAGCAAGGCAAGCCGGCGGTCCACCAAGTTGGTCAGGCTCGGTGGCGGCGTGTCGTTGCTGAGCGCCGCAGCACGCAGGAGGGTAAGCGCGATCAGCGGGTTGCCGTTGCTGGCCATATCGAGGCGCTCGATCGCATTGCTACGCGGCGCAGATCCGGCAGATACCTGAACAAGTTCGGCCAGTTCGGCTTGCGTAAGCCCCGCCAGGTGGATCAGTGCGGACCCGGCGGCGTCCCACGCCTCGATCTGGCGCCAGGCCGGCAACGGGCGTAACTCTTCGGTACGCCCGGCGAGCACGATCAGCACCGGAACGTCAACCAGAAGCGGCGTGAGTTGGGCCAGTAGCGGCCAGAGATCAGGTGCGGCCCAGTGGATATCGTCGAGAATGAACAGGTGCGGTGCGATTTTGCCCAGTCCGGCCAGCACAGCGGCGATCGCGGCCGCAAGTTGTTCTATGCCGATGTTAGCGGGTAATGGCGGCGGTTCCGGCGCCAGGCCCGGTACGATGCGGGCGGCGATGGCGAGCAGCGGCAGCGGCACGAGCCGGGCGAGTTGGTGCGCTCGCGGCCCCTGGATGGCGCTGGTCAGCGCTTCGGTAAATGAGGCGCTCGTATGAGTCTCATCGGCGCGTCCGGTGGCCACCTTCCAGCCACGCCAGGTTGCTGCGGCTTCCAGTTCGGCCAGCAGGCGTGATTTGCCGATGCCGGCCTCGCCCAAGACAAGCGCCAATGCTCCGTGTCCGGTGCGCGCTTGATCCAGCCGTTCCAGGAGCCGAGCGCGTTCACCGATCCGGCCCACGAATGGCGGTTTGACGAACCGATCGCCGTCATCGAGCGGACGTTGTTCGGCCAGGGCCCGCTCGGCCTGGATCTGCGCAGCCAGTTCGGCGCTGATCGCGGTGGGCGGCAGTCCGAGTTCGGCGTCGAGCAAGCGTTCGAGCCGGCTGTAGGCTTCGAGCGCTTCGATGTAACGTCCGCTGTGCGCCAGACAGCGCATCAACCCCTGATGCGCCTCTTCGCGAAGCGGGTCTTCATCCGCCAGGCGCCGAAAATGGCTCGCCGCGATGCCGGGCTGATTAGCCGCTTCGGCAGCATTGCCCAGTTGCAACAGGCAATCGAGAAAGCGCTCGCGAACCGCCAGTCGACGCGGTAACACCCATTCGGTGTCGAGATCGACGAGTAGATCGGCCTGATAGAGTTCAACGGCGCGTTGGAGATCGGCGGGCTTGGGACTAATGGCAAGGCGCTCGAAGGCCCAGAGATCAACTTCGGGCAGCGTCGGCCCAGGGCCGATGGTTGTACTCGTGATGTTCAGCCAGGCTGGATCGAGCTGTCGGCGCAAACGATAGAGCGCGTCAGAGAGCCGGCGGCGCGCATAGCCCGGCGGCTGTTCAGGCCAGAGCGCCTCGGCTAAACGCTCGCGACTGATCGCCGTGGGATAGAGCAACATATACGCCAGCAAGTGTGCTGCCGATGTCGGTAGCTGCTGCGCACGGCCATCGACAGCGATAATTGCCGGTGTGCCAAAGAGTCGAATTGGTACGGGTGCGGTAGGTATGATGTACTCATTCATGATTAGTACCAAAACGATTTACAACTACACATGCTCGTGGTATGATTCGGAGCAATAAATTGGGCTTTCACCGTCAACGTAGCACATCAATGCCCACCGTGCAAGGAGCTTGTCAATGGCCACCGTTACCGCCCCCGCCGAATTGCCCGCTCGCGAACCAGAGCGCCGCCCACGCCGTTACGCGCGGATCGCGCCGCTCTATCGGGCCCTGATCTGGACCTCGTTTCTGATCAATGCAGTACTCTTGATCGTCATCGGCGTATTGCTGGGCGCTGTGCTGCAAAATCGCAATCAGGTTCAGTCATTGGCGGGCAATGGCACCTTATTCGCGGCCAATAATCTTGCCGAGCTTCAAGACGTTGTGGCGGATTTGCAGGAAGCAACGATTATTTACACCGTGCCCCTGGATACGCGCCTGCCGATCGAGTTGAATGTGCCGATTAACCGCGATACGATCCTGACGCCGCGGAATGTGGTTACGCTGACCGAGCCGGTGCAGTTGCAAGCCCCAGCGTCCATCCTCTTCCCCGGCGGCGGCGGTAACCTCAACGCCAGCGTGACGATCACGCTGCCTGAAGGGCTTGAGTTACCGGTTGATTTGAATATGGATGTTCAGTTGTCAACCTCGGTTCCGGTGCAACTCGACGTACCGGTACGCATTCCGCTGAACGAAACCGAACTCGGCCCGCAATTCGCCCGCCTCGGCGCGATTGTCGACCGGCTGGTGAACCCGATCTCGCCATTGCTGCCCATGCCCGAAACCCCGCCCGATAGCAGCCAGCCTGCGCCGTAGGGACGTGCCAGTCTGACAGTCTGGCAGTTCGCAGTCTCTCTGGAACTTGGGACGTGCCAGTCTGACTGCGAACTGTAGACTGCGAACTGTCAGACTGCGAACTGTAGACTGCGAACTGTCAGACTGCGAACTGTAGACTGCGAACTGTAGACTGCGAACTGTCAGACTGCGAACTGTCAGACTGCGAACTGTCAGACTGCGAACTGTCAGACTGCGAACTGTCAGACTGCGAACTGTCAGACTGCGAAC
>JBBRUG010000415.1:0-4682 GCA_038247995.1 Chloroflexales bacterium
ATCCTCAAAGCTCGTGGCCGAGGTTGCGCTGATTTCGATAACCCGTGCGACAGACATCAGTAGCTCCTTTCCTAGATCCATTACGCCCGACGGCGCTAACTTGTACGGGCGCTTACTGAATCTCCGCTGCAAGAACCATTCCTAAGTTCGCTGCTAGGTATGTCTATCTTTTGGATCCACATAAGAGCAGCTCTCTGTTCTGCGCTCGATCTGCTTTCAGCCGAAAAATGCAAGCACTGGTTCTGCGGCATGTGCAATTCCACTCCAAACCCCATAGACCCTGGCACGCATCGTGCAAAGATCACTAAGTACTGCCGGCACAATGGCCTCGCCCTTGTACGGTAGCTGTTGCAGCCGAATAATGCGCGAACCATAGCGTTGTACATATTTGGCTTGCAAAGCGTATGTAACTGGTGGAGTACACCAAAGGAGGTCAGCATGACCAAGACTGTAGTTGGACTGTTTGACGACTATATGGACGCGCAGAATGTCGTCCAGGCCTTGATGGACAATGGCTATCGCAATGACGATATCAGTGTGGTCGCCAATGAGAATGCGCATGGCATGCAGGAGTCCCATGAAGTCGGCCAGGAGAGTCAGGCCGGTGAGGGTGCCGGTGCCGGCGCGGTTGGCGGTACTGTCCTTGGCGGTGCGCTCGGCCTGCTCGTTGGCGCCGGGCTACTGGCCATTCCCGGTATCGGGCCGGTGTTGGCTGCCGGGCCATTGGCGGCGGCCGTCGGGACAGCTGCGGCTACTGCCGGCGCCGGTGCGCTTGGCGCCGGAATTGGCGCAGCCACGGGTGGTCTGCTCGGCGGGCTGGTTGGTCTGGGCGTCCCCGAGGATGATGCCGAATACTACACCGAAGGCGTACGCCGCGGCGGTACGCTGGTAACTGTGCAAACCGAGGATCGCCTGGCCGAAGATGCGCACCTGATGATGGAGCGTTATGGTGCTGTGGACATTCAGGAGCGTGGTGCGGAGTGGCGCCGCAGCGGTTGGACGGGCTATAACCCGGATGCCGACCCCTACAGCCCCAGCAATCCCGACATCGCAAGCGGGCGCGGTTACGCTGATCGCCCGATCGCCGACCGTGATCGCAAGCGCGACTACTAAGCAGCATACGCGGGATTAACCGCGTAGCAAGCTGAAAAGACCCGTCGTACGAACGCCATTGTTCGCACGACGGGTCTTTTTGTACTGCCGCTTGCGGGTCAGGCAGCCTGTGGCATTTAGAAGCCATTCAAGCAGCTTTGGTGCCGCAGGCCAAGATATCGATATAAGTCACGAAGAAGTCTGGATCATCAAGCAAGTACGCCGGCGACGCCGGATCAATCAGGGCCGTCAGGCGCTCGCGCTGGTCAGCTTCTAGAAAGGAACTGGTACGTTGATCGAGATCGGCCAGGTAGCCGACCAGAAATGTGCGTTCAGCAGCCGCCAGCGGCGCATGGCGTACGCTCGTATAAGGCGTGATCGAACAATCCATAAAACCGGCCTCGCGGAAGACTTCACAAAAACTACGGGCCAGGAAGAACCGTTCCGGAAATAAGTTGCCGTGCTGAAATGCTTGCAATTGCGCCTGGCGCACGGCCAACTCAAGATCAGCGGGCCAGGGCAGCCCAACCTGGTGAATCACATCATTCTCGAAAACAGCCACCGTTCCGCCTGGGCGCACCACCCGATGCAATTCCTGAAGCGCAGCCAACGGATCAGGCAGCGAATACATGCTCTGGGCACACCAGACCACGTCGAAATAATGCTCGGCAAACGGTAAGCCGGAACTATCGCCCTGCTGAAAGACAACCCGCTCGGCAATCCTGCTGGACGAAAGATGCTCCTGAGCGGCTTTAAGAAAAGCCGGATCAATATCAATCCCGATCACTTGCCCCTCAGGCCCGATCCGCTCGGCCAACCAGCGCGTATAGGTTCCTGCGCCGCACGCCAGATCAAGCACGCGGCTGTCGGCTTGCAACGGCAGAGCGGCAATCATCGCGCGTAAATCATCGGCGTGGGCCTGATGATACGCAGCCTGTATCTCGGCGTAGGGCGGTAGGGCCGCAAAGGCCTCTGATTGAGTGAACTGTGTAGCAGCGAATGCCGTTGCGTGTGAGTCTATTGACATCGATAACCTCGATAACCTTGATCAGGTGTAACGTTGCTCGGCGCTGCAAGGGTGCGTTTCCAGCGCATGAATGCCTGCAGATTACTCCGAACAGAATAACGAATGAAAGTTATGTAAACCTTCCCCATCGTCGGGAATGCGCTTCGGCAAATGCCCGCAGAAGGCCCGGAACCGGTATACATAGGTATAATCAGCAAGTGCAATCTATGTGCCATCAAGGGGCTATTTTGTCTAGCATAATGCTTGCCCATCCTCTGGCACATTACGAAGGCCGACAATTTTGGTATGCGCAGAGCAGGTTTTGGCATCACAATGCTTACAGCTCAGATCATGTAGAATCTGCCGCCACGCGCCAGTAGCCCAAGGAGGTTACCCGATGGATACACGTTGGTATCAGGAGGCAGGCGGCACGCGGCAGGGTTCGCGCACCCAGACGCGCAATGTCTACCAAGACTGTCAAGCTGCCGGAAACCTTGTCTAAGCGTACAATCAGCTCGCAACATAAGTGGCTCGTGCAACATGCACGAGCCACTTGGTTCTACTCACCGCTAGCAGGTCAATTTGCGTAATGCGCTTATGCGCCCGGCTCACGCTTCCGGCTGTCGGGCGTGGGCGTCTCACCGGTGAGGCCTGAGCGCGACTGGCCGCCACTCGGCGGCGTTGGCTGATCGCTGGATGACCAGGACGTGGGCGTCGCGCCGGTGGGGCCTGAGCGCGACTGGTTGCTATCCGGCGTGGTCGCTGTCTGGCCACTCGACGGGTAGGTGTGCCCAAGCTTAGTCTCGGACTCCTGCTCAGACTTGCGCTCATGAGTGCGGCGCTCATACTCCTCGGCAAACTGCGGCACAGTTTCAGTCACGGTGTCCCGCACCAGGCCGATTGCCGTACCGACAGCCGCCGTTACCATTGTGCGCAGCTCGCTGCCGAACTGATCGCGCACGGTATCCCACATCTGGGAGCGCTGCGGGCTTGCAGTCCGCTGGCTGTGCTGATCCTGTTGCGCCGTGGCCGCAGCGGCATACGTGGGTGACTGGTACGACTGCGGCATCGGCTGATACGCCGCTGTGGATTGATCCGAGCGCACCTCTGGGCTCTGGCCGACGAAGCCGAATGACGACGGATTCGCTCCATACGGCGCGCTGGCCGCCCAACGATAGGCATTCGTCGCCGGGAGATCCTCATGAGAAGGGCGGTACTCGGTCTGGGAAGAACGGTGATCGGTAGCACCCCGTCGATCGGAGGATTTGTTCTTAGCGTGCTCAGAATCAGCATCGCCGCCCATACTGCCGAAAACGTATCCCGCTACTGCCGCAATACTTACGGCCATCCAAGGATGCGCAGCGACCTGCTGGCGCAGATCAAAGCCGCGCACCTCGTCTACTGCATCCTCAACTTGTTCGCGCACATGGCTTGCCGCACCCTTGACTTGATCGCGCACCTCATGCGTCGCGTCGCCAACCTTGTCGCGCACACGCTTCGTGGCGTCCTCGATCGTTTCACGAATCTGCGATCCGCTTTCCTCGTCAGGGCGGTTGGTCTCCAGCGGCTCCAGATCACGGTTACGGTACTGGGGGGAAGTGTCCTCTAACATTAGAGATCCTTTCGTAAACTATCGATTGTCTCATTCGGCACGACATTGACTTGCTTCAACTGATTGACGCCACTCGCAACTACAGCCCCACCAATGATGGCCATAATAGCGCCGACGATCAGATAAGCGAGCCAGAGCGGAAGATCAAAGCCGGCAGCAATACCGTGCGCCAGAGCAAACACGAGCATCAAGCCGCCTACGGCCAAAACGCCGGCGCCCGCGCCAAGCAGCACGGCACTCTGACGTGCGGTTTTGAGTGTATCGGCGAATTCCTGACGCGCCAGGCTCAATTCCTTCCGAATCAGCGTCTGCGCGTCAACGAGAATTTCGCTGAACAACTCTGTGATCGACGCCTCACCAGGCCCATTCGCATGTGCCTCGGGCAACCGTTCGTACGGTTCGCGCTGTACTTGCCCGGGCATATTGGGTGGTATATTGGTCATACCTGCAACCTCCGCCTACTAGCACGATAACTATCTGTGGGTACTCACTTGCCCCACCTTACGTTATTACTGAAACGCAATATGCGTGCCATAGTGTAGGGCGATAAGCCGTGAATGTACTACTGCTAGGTTCAGATTGGTTAGAGTAATCATCTATAAGCACATAGTTTTGCCAATGGGCGCACAGGTTGAACTGCGCTAGGTGCTACATTTTGACCAGTGTGTCTGCCGGAGCATGGCATACTATTTGCTTCATCGGAGAGTACATATTGGTGCAATGGTTGTAGATGAACCGGTGGTTAAGCGCATGCATCCATTTCCATCCGAAGCGCACCAATATCCGCATTTACAAGGAGGCTCTACGATGAGTATTTCGACGCTTGAGGAAAAATTCGTCCACGATCTCGGCGATATCTACGACGCCGAGCACCGTTTTCTGGACGCGCAGCAGGAGATGCTGCAACATGCTAAGGCCGCTGAGCTGAAGTCAATGATCCGCGATCATATCACGCAGACCGAAGCCCAGATC
>JBBRUG010000416.1:0-4675 GCA_038247995.1 Chloroflexales bacterium
GAACCAGCCGTCTCGGTTGTGGCTACGTCGAGACGTAAAACCGGCCTGTGGACTGACGGTAAGACCATCCTCGGATGGCACGCTGGGATGAAGCAGGAATTTCTAGCGCGTACTTTCGGGTACGTAGAAAGTAGCAGATTGGTCGCGTCGATGAGCGTCGCGAGCTGGTGCTGCGCCTGCTTGATCGCAAGATCGGCCCGCTGAGCGCGGAACTGCGTGCGCAGGTGGCGGCGCTTACGCCCGAAGTGTTGCTGGATCTGAGCGAAGCGCTGCTCGACTTCACTAGCGTGGATGAGTTGACCGACTGGCTTGAGCAGCGCTGAGCGTTTGCCTCACGCACAAATAACCACCGCCCCGTCGATCCATCGACGGGGCGGTGTGTCCTTGTCAGACAGCGTGTCGGTTGATCGGATGTTGCTTGCAGCAGCCGGCGCCACTCCTGTCAGGCGTCATCCAGGCTCTCTAGGAAAAGCCGGGTTTGCCCCCAACGCTCGGCGTTTGCGCCCAGGCGGCGCAGAACCTCGGGCGCCTGCGGCTCGGTGAGCAGGAGCGCAGCCGGCGGCAGGTTCAGCGCCTCAGCCACCGCGAAGAGATGCGCCACGCGCAGCCCGCGCCGACCGATCTCGTAACTTGCGAGCGTATCCGGCGACCAGCCGAGTAGATCGGCTAACTCCTGCTGCGTGAGGCCGGCACGTAAGCGGGCTTCACGCAGCAGCGCACCGGCGCGCTGATCACCCGGATCAATCGTCTGGCCCTGGCGCATTGATTTCCCCTTAAAGCGGTAATTCGTCCTGCGCAGGCAAGACCAGATCATCACCGGTGAGCGCACGATACTGCTGTTTGATGTACGCGACCGCTTCGGTGTACTGCGCAGGGTTCATATCCTCATAGCGGGCGACCGGGCCGAAGCGAGTCTTGATCTCGCTCCAACAGGCGGCATGGACTGCCTCGCGCGAGAGCGATGTCGCTTTCTGCGCGCGGGCGCTCGCCCACGTCTGCACCAGATGATAGAGCTGCCCGCGCTGCGCGGTCGAGAGCCGCCCGCCGACACGGTGTTCGAGTTCGGCGACCCGCCCGGCCATCTCCTGAAGGCGTTCCTGCATCTGACGCCAGACGTCGCGCGCCCGTTCCTGGCTGGTTTCCAGCGTGGCCTGGCGGGTCGCCAGGTCTTCGAGTGCGCGTAATGCCTGATCGACGCGATCAAGCTCCTGGAGATCTTCGATCTGTGTGGCCTGCGCCGGCAACCCCGTCAGCGTGGCGAAGGCCTGCCAGACGGCGTCGAGCAAGTGCAACTGCAGATAGCGCAGGCGATCCCGAACGGTTGCCTGGACGCGCGCGGTCGGGATTTGCACCAGCCAGCCGGCGGTGAGTTGCAAATGGAGGCACTGCACTGTTTCGATCCGGTTGCCCCGGCGGATGCGGAAGGGCGTCAGGCCGGCGTTGAGGTGTTCATGACGCTGAATGCGCCGGAGTTGCGCGTCGGCCCGAATGCCGAGAGCCGCGCAGAGATCGGCGACGACAATAGAGACGGCGCCGTCCTCATCGCGGACGGCGAGGCAGGGCAGGTCAAACAAGGTGACGACGACCTGCTCGACCGGGGTGCGGGCGGAATCGGAAGCCATACACAACCGCCTTTGTTGATGACATACCGTACACGTAGGATAGTCCAGGCGTGCTCTTCTGTCAAAATGACAGGAGATGCGTGCAAACAACAGGGCATCCTGTCAATATGACAGAAATCCCGTCTATAAAGCAGGCCATCCTGTCAATATGACAAGAATGGACGGTGTTTGGGCGCTGCTCCTGTCAAAATGACAAGAGCAGCGCTCTCAATTCAGGAGAGCAGCACCGGGAGTGGCGACGCCACGCCTCAGGCAGTCGCGTCCACGCCGGCAAGCCAGCGCTTCAGTTGCCCCAGGCGGCGCCCGATCCCGCCGTCGGTGAAGCGGCACATGCCGAGCTCGCGTTGGATTGAGGCATTGGCGAGCGCCAGAGCAAGCGCGGGCTGATAGGCGGCGCCGAGGTGGATGAGCGTCTCTGTGTACGGGCCGCACCGATGCAGGCGCTCACGCAGCGCGGATTGCACGCCGGCGGCGATCGTTGTTGCGCCCGTGGCGTCCATCCGCTGATCGTAGTCCGGGATTGGCCGATCCGCGCGGATGAGCCCATAGCGCGCCGAGAGGATCAGGATCTGCGGGTGGTCGGCAACGGGCAGGATACGCAATGCTGACCGTATCGTCGTGAACGCCGGGCCATTGTAACGCCTGATCGCCGGCATCAGCCCGGGATCGGGGCGTTTAGTCGCGCTGCATGCGGTGATGAGCAGGCGTCTAGTCATGAGCAGCCTCCCCGGCCAGCGCAGCAATCAGTGCACTGGCCGCCGTCAGGTCGTCGTTGGTGGAGCCGTCGGTGTGCAGTTCCTACCGTGCCGCCGCATTGGTGCGGCACGCATCGGTATAACGCCGTAGCACAGCGCCGACCAGCGCCAGGAGCCGACGTTCGTCTATTGCCCGTGGCGTCGCCAGCACGGCGTGGAAGAAGTCACGAACAATGAAGCCATCGACGG
This sequence comes from Chloroflexales bacterium, assembly GCA_038247995.1. GTDB lineage: Bacteria > Chloroflexota > Chloroflexia > Chloroflexales > Chloroflexaceae > JBBRUG01. Next base: position 2,567 of record JBBRUG010000416.1, read on the forward strand.
CGAGTGTCGCGCTGGAATTGAGTGCGCCGATGGCCTGCACGATCTGCTCCGGCCCATTGGCTCGCATCAAGTCAGCGATCCGATCATCGGCGTCGGCGAACAATGCGTCCGCAACCAGCGCGTCGGGTACAGCGGCGAGGATGACTTTGAGTTCGGCAAGCGTGAGCATGAGACGGGTACTCCTGGTAGAAGGGCAGCGGAAGCATTCGGCGGGTTGTCAGCGATTGAGCCATGCCAGGGCGAGCGCTTCGATGTGCGGCTGGAGCGGGACGCCCATCCAGCGCCGTCCCTGGGCTGCTGGAGCGTGGCGAAAGAAGCGCGCCACATCGCGCTGATGCAGGTGGAAGCTCAGTTGGACGCGTTCCAGATCGAGGATTGGCCCAATAGTGGTATTGAGCAGAAGAATGGGACGGGGCGCGGCGCCTGGTGCTGTGGCGTGCGTGTCGATCCACCAGTCGCGCCGCCGGCTGCGGACAACTGCCGCGTGGATCAGGAACGCCTTGTGGCGATACAGCGTCGGTCTGTGTTTGGCTGCCGCATTGCAGAGCAGCGCCAGCAGCGCCACGCCGTCGCGGCTGCACAACAGCCGGCGGCGACGCGGGTGACGTTCAAGCGCTGGGTAGGCGCGCAGGACGGCGTGGTAGGCCAGTTGCAGCGCCAGCCGACGACCGATTCGCGGGAGCAGCGCCACAAGCGCGCAACCCAAGATGCTGAGGAGTGTCCATTCAGGATGCATCGTGATACCCGTAGCGCGCCGACCCCACTCGGCACGCAACTATTGCGGCCCGGTGGGGCGGGAACAGGATGGGTTACAGGATGGCGGCAAGCACTTCAGGAAAGTCCGGTGCAAGGATCTGCGCGTTCGGAAAGACCAGCACACGCAATCCGGAGCGCTCCAGTTCACTCAGGCGCTGTGTGTCGTCGTTCGCCTGCAGCGTATGCACCCCGCCAATTGCTTCGATCGCGATGCGGCGGGCCGGCAGTAGCAGATCGATCCAGTAGCGACCGACGCACGCCTCGCGGATCAGGTCATCCGCGTCGAACACGGCCTCCGACGGCCAAACGGCGGCGGCGCCATCGGCTGTCGCCGGATGCAGGCGATAGCCCAGGCGCTCCAGCGTATGCAGCAGCGTTGCCTCGGCCTCCGTGGGATGCGCCAGGCACCACTGGCGTCGCTCGGCATGGGCTCGTGCGATGTATCCGGTGATGACGGCGCGACCGTGACGGTCGCACGCGGCCTGGAAGCCGGCGCGCTGGCGTTCGCGGTAGGCAGTGGGGTCGCAACGGAGCGCCTGATGACAAGCGCGGCCGCCGATGGCAGGCAGGTCGGGTGGGGCTTTGGCGCGCAGTGACCGCATATAGGCGCGGTACGCCGCTTCACCGGTGTGGCCGGCGAAGCCCTCGCGTTCAATCCGTGCGCGCAATGCAGCGGCGCCCGCGCCCCGACCGGGACGCGCGGCGTCCGAGTCGGGGCGGCTCATAATCGATGGCTCCTGAGGTATTCAGCGAGTCAGATTGAGGCGGGCGTTCAGTTGCGCAGGAGCGCAACGCAGTTCGTACTGCCAGGCAGCGGTTGCTGCCCGCTATCGACCAAAGACGAAGGACGAAGGACGGGCAGAGACGACGTTGGTCGTTCGTCCCAAAACGTCCCGAGGCGTCGGGCGAGCCGTTCTAAGCGATGCGGAGGCTCAGTTCGGTGTCGATCGTGTTCCAGGTAACGCCGAGTGTGCAGTCGTGCTCTTCGTGGATGGTGCTGAGAATCGTCAGCGCCTGACCGTCGCTGACAGCCATCCCCAGGTCACCGGCGAGCGCATACACATCCGCTACGCTCCACACCAGCGCGATCCGTTCGATCCAACTTGCGGCCAGGGCGGCGTGGGCGGCAGCGCGCTGCGCCGGCGCAATCACGCCGCCACTCATCAGCGCATCAGTCATTTCGTCGAGAATGTGGTCGTGCATACAGATGCTCCTGGCGCCGCCCCGCGACCGGGCAGCGCGGTAGAACGCGATTCCAGGTCGGTGGGGGAACAGGGACACGAGGGGATACGAACGAAACAACGCCGAGCACACTGGCGTGAAGGTAGGTCGGAAGAAGCACAGACGATGCCA
>JBBRUG010000417.1:0-4655 GCA_038247995.1 Chloroflexales bacterium
CTCCAATTGGAACCGCAGCGCATAATAGTCTATCAACAATGCCGCCGCAAGGCTCAGGTCACTACTGAACAAGACGACGTGCGCGCGTTTGTGGGTGTCCAGGTGCGTTTTGACGATGATGACCACATTCAGCCGTTGCGCAAAGCTCTTGTTCCACACCTCCAGTTGGGAGACCCGTGTTTCGAGCTTACCCTCCACCGTCGTCGCGCGCAGGAATTGCTCCGGGATGTTCGCGTAGGCCACTTTCTCCCCATATTTGCGCTGCGGTCCGCGTCCGGCATACGCTCCCGTATAGGGAAGGTACAGCGCGGCATCGTTGCGCAGCTTCGAGATCAGGTGCAGGGTATGCTGGCGCGTCATCTGGAGCGACGGCGCATTGCCGAAATGACCATCCAAGACGAGAGAGGTCAGGGGCACCCGGCCGCCGATGCGGGTCAACAGTTCCCCAAGCAGCGTCCCAATCCGTTGCAGTTCGGACGACAGCAGCACTGCGGTGCGCGCTCCGGTCTTACTGCCTTTGGGGCGACCGGGCTTGCGTTTCGGTGCCGGTTCGACCGGCGACGCGGGGGCGTCCTTGCGCGGGCGACCGGGCTTGCGTTTGGGGGCTGGCTCGACCGGCGGCGGGATGGCGTCCTTGCGCGGGCGACCGGGCTTGCGTTTCGGTGCCAGTTCGACCGGCAGCGGGATGGCGTCCTTGCGCGGGCGACCGGGCTTGCGTTTGGGGGCTGGCTCGACCGGCGGGGTGGCATCTTGCGGACTGGTCGGTTCATCACGGGAACGGAACTGCTGGCCCACCTGGATGGGAAACGAACGCCGCTGCGTGACACTGATCAGCGACAGCGTGAAGAAGGCCAGACCCGGCACCGGTTTGCCCGCCAGGCTGGACAAGAAGCGGTCGAGGCCGTGGGTCTTTTTCCCCGCTTTGCTGACGACCGTTTCATCACCACCCACGAGGTACACATCGTCGGGGTCACGCAGGTAGGTGCGAAAGAAGACCCAGAATAGCATCTCCCAGGGCAGCACGGTGGCAAAGAAGCGTTGGATGGTGCGGTAACTGCCGCCAGTGCCCGACCAGCGCGCCATGCCCTGCATCGTGACCCGACCCGTCATCGTGAGGATGGCCTGACTCACCTGGCTCAACTGCCGAATGGTCGTCAGCCGCAGGAATGGCGCCAGACAGAGCAAGAGTGTGATACGATCGCGCATGGGCTTTTGTTGTTTTTCGCTGGTTTGGTTTTGACACCCCAACGATACGACAAAAGCCCGTTTTGCGCGACTCTTCAGGCGGCACGGCGCACCCGGCGACAAGAGGACAGCACGGATGTTTGGTTGTTATGGGGCCGGCGAGGTGGTCATTTTGGCGAGGGTATTGCGCGATAGCAAGCAGTTTTGTGGGGTGGAGCGCTGCATGGTGCGCAGCGAACGGGGTCAACGGAACCATATCGGCTGGGCGCTTCGGACCTATCTCCGTCTAATCTGGCACGAATGGGAAATGGGAGCATCACGCTTCGCCACGAAGCTGGATAGCATCCGTCCTGCTATCCGACAGTTCCTGACCGACCCGAGCGCCGTCCTCTGCGGCTTCCCGCAGGCAGGAATGGCGCACAAGCGGGCAACTGCGTAAGTCCTAAGAGTATCAAAAACACGGGTGTTGGCACGCACGATCATACCCATCTGGCGCGTCCTGTCCACCTCCGTTTCTCTAGTGACATCCTTTGACGGGGGTGCCCCCAGGGCGACTGTGCCACGCCCCGCCTACCCCAGCGCCGCCCCTGCCGCACCGCAGGAGCGGGACGGTCTATCGCACCATTTGCCTGCTCCAACGGGGCTGTCAAATGGTGCGCTGGTTGCTGGCCCAGGGACACCACTGGATCTGCCTATTGAGGGGCTTAACTTGATCCGTATGGGCGCATGCATGTCCACAGGTGAAGCGGATGTGCGGCGCTAGCCCAACCCAGTTCTCTTCAGGTGTGGCGCGTCAGGCCGAGGGGTTACGCGCGCCCACGCAGCCGTTCGGTTACGGTCTGATCGCGGCCAAAGGAAAGCGTCAGCACATTATCGGGGCAGACATCGAGGCAGGCCTGACAGAGAATACATTCCGTAGAGAGCACCCGCTCGCCGGAGGCAAGATAATCGGCAATGCGAATGTCCATCGGGCAGACTTTCTCACATACGCGCCGGGAACAACACTTTGTCGGGTCGCCCTGGACGCGCAGGAGGGAGTGGCGCGCACTGAGCTTGAGCGGCACCGCCACCGGGCAGAGATATTTGCAAAAGGCCCGATTGTCTTTCAGGGCCACTGCAAGGCCAATCGCGATCAGGTAGTACGCTGCGTTGCCGACCATAAACCAGGTAAATGCCGTGGCGCCACCTACGCCGGGCCGATAGTGGAAGCCATACCAGAGCACAGCAACGAGGGCGAAACTCGCTGCGAGGTGTACGTAGCGCAACGCGCCCCAACGGCCGGCGCGCCGCCCAGGGCTGCGCTTGAAGGGCAGTTGATCGAGCAGCGTGGCAGTCCAGCAGGCCCAACCACACCAGACCCGCCCAAATACCAGCGGCCCGATCAGTTTGGCAATCAGGTAATGGATCACGGCGACAAACAGCACGCCGCTGAAGAGATCGAAAAAGAGTCCTTCGATCTGAAACAGCCCGGCGACCGGATCGCGCAGGGCAGCAGCGCCAAACAGGCTCGTACCGAGCAAGAGCAGCACGATGCGCCGCCGCAACGGCTGATCAAAGCGCGGCAGCGTAAAGTACAGCACCAACCCGATCAGTACCGACCCAAGAATGTAGGCGTAGTAAACCCCGATTGGAACCACGCCCGCCGTGAACCATGCCACAGCCGCCAGCACAATCAGCGCCAGGGCCATCACTGCCAGTTCAATCCGTTTTGAGCGATCCAGAACAATCGTACGCCGTTTCATAGCCATATGAACCAACCATTACGAGTATCAAGGTACGCTCCTCGCGACTAATGTACTGCGTATTGCATGGGGTTCACGCGTGGATGTTGTTATTTGGAGTGATCATCGCGCAACCAGAGTGTGACCAACCCGATGGATTACGCGCAGCGAGCGTTTCGCCGCCGCCAGCGCTGCGGGGCGCTAGGCCGCTATGATCACCTCATCGGTTGCCCCGGCGTGAGCCTGATGTGGCTCGGCAGCCAACCGTACATGCAGCCCTTAATCCAGCGGTCCGCTCTGCTGCGCCAAATAATCGTCGGTGAGGCGCTGGAGCAGGGCGTCGCGCCGGTCGTAGAGGCGCTTGAGGGGACGGGCAGGCGTCGTTGCGAGCGTATAACTGGTGAAGATTGGCAGGGCGATCGTGCTATCGACATAGCAAACCACCGTGTCGGGCAGTTGCTTAGGGTCAACCTTACCCCAGGTCATCGCCTCGGAGGGCGTGGCACCCGAGAGGCCACCGGTATCGGGGCGCGCGTCGGTGAACTGGATGAAATAGTCGTGGCCCTTTTCGTCGAGGCCGAGGATCTCCTGGATCTGCGGCTCGGTCTGCAAGATGAAATTCTTGGGCGAACCGCCGCCAACGATCACCACGGCGCTCTGCTGGCCGGAGCGCTTGGCGTCGTACACGAGCGCCGTCGACTCATTCACATCGCGCTCAACATCGAAGCGACACTGATTGCCTTCGAGCGCCAGGGCGGCGACATTCATACCCAGTGTGCTGTCGCCGGGGCTGGACGTGTAGATCGGCACGGCGGCCTCGTAAGCGGCAGTGAGGATGCTGACGTAGCCGCTGCCGAGGGCCTGCTCGCGGGCCTGGGGGTAGTTGCCGAGCTTGTAGTGCAGTTCGGAAGTGCTCATCGTGGACTGAAACTCCTCGCCACGCAAACACTCGCGCACAAAGGCATCACTTTCGAGTAGCACGTCCTGATCGAACAGAATATCGTAGATGCGAATAATATTGTTCTCGCGCAGCTCGATGTCGTTGGTAAAGGGCGTGCTGCCGAATAGTTCGAAGCCGAGCGAACGATGCATGTCGTGATACAGATTGGCCCCGGTGCTGACGATCCAGTCGATCATGCCGGCGCGGATCAGCGGTACGATCGCCGCCGTGCCGAGCCCGGTCGGCGTCAGCGCACCCGAAAGCGTCACGCCTACCGTCACATTGGGCTGTACGATGCGGCGAGCAAAGAGTTGGCACGCTTCACGCAGCCGGGCGGCGTTATACGCAAAGAGATAATTGTCGACCAACTCACGGATATGCAGGTCGCCTGTAAGTAGGCGCGGCTCAAGCTTGATGCCGTAGGTCATCGGCTCCTCCTTCTCGGCTGATCGGACACGGTGCGCCGCTACTATAGCGCCCAATCAGGCGGAATGCAAAAGAGCGGCGCATAAAGGGTATCCACATCATCCGGCATCATAAACGCGCCTGAAGGGCGCTGCTCATGGTTGTGGAGCACTGGGCCGCTGAAGCGGCGGATGCCGGATGTCATGCTTGATCTTCAAATGGACGCTCCCATAGCGGTTTGAAAAGAAGGCCGCTGAGGTGGCGGACGGCATGGCGCGGCGCGGTTGAGGTGGCGGACGGCATGGCGCGGCGCGGTTGAGGTGGCGGACGGCATGGCGCGGCGCGGTTGAGGTGGCGGACGGCATGGCGCGGCGCGGTTGAGGTGGCGGACGGCATGGCGCGGC
>JBBRUG010000418.1:0-4635 GCA_038247995.1 Chloroflexales bacterium
CCAACGTCGCCGGAAAGGAATTCCTTGTGGCAGCCAAAACGCTGACTGCAACTCGGGCGCAGGCGCGCCGACGCCCGCGCTTTCACGCGGCACACCTCTTTGTGCTGCCCTATACCCTGCTTTTACTCGCCTTCGGTATCTTCCCGGGCCTGTATGCGTTCGTGATCAGCTTCGCTTCCTTTGCGGGCGGTCGCCCGCAGATGTTTCAGGCCGGCCTGAGCAACTACATCTTTGCCTTCACCGATTTTCGCTTCCTGTCGGCCTTCCAGAACGTCGGCACATTCCTGCTGCTCTCGCTCCCCGTCGGCGTGATCGGCGTGGTTGTGCTGGCCCTGCTTATCCATGCCCGCGACGACGCCTACGGCACCGTGATGCGTACGATCTACTTTGTACCCGGTGCCGTCGCCGGCCCGACTGCTGTGCTCCTTGCGATCTTCATCTTCGATCCGAACCTCAGCCCGTTTCGCGGGATCTTGCAGGCCATGGGCTTCAACGTAGTAAGCGATGTGATCAAGCCGGCCAATCTGCCACTGATTTTTACGCTGCTCGGTTTCTTCGCCGGTGCGGGCGGCTGGATCGCGATCTTCTACGGCGCCCTGAACAATATTTCGCACGAAGTGCTCGAAGCCGCCACGGTGGATGGCTGTAGCGCATGGCAGCTTGCCTGGCACATCAAGCAGCCGCTGATCCGGCCTTTCGTCATCTATATGCTCATCCTGACCTTCGCCGGCAATGTGCAACTCTTCGCCGAGCCGCAACTGATCGGAGCCGCCGGTTCAGTACCGATCTCACGCACCTGGTCGCCCAACCAGCTCGGTTACGAGTTCGCCTTCGGCTTGGGCAACTTCGGCGCGTCGGCCGCCGTCTCGCTGCTGATGCTGCTGATCGGCTTGATCGGCGCGATTCTGATCCTAAAAGGGACGGAAGTGTTTCGGACCGATGTGTAAGGGAAGGCTTCAGGCAGCGTGACCGTCTTCGGAGGTCGAGCGCATCCTGGTGCGCGAACCCTGCCGCGTGCCGCCTGCCTCCGGAAACCTTGTCTAAGGCCGAAGCCTGCGCTAGGGATGCATCCGTGCACAAACAACAGCGTTGGGGGGCGAATACTTTGGCCTTACGTCCATCGTTCGTCGTCCGCCGACCTTCGTCCATCGTACCCTGAGCCTGTCAAAGGGTGCGTCGTCCATCAAAGGCACCGCTATGACCCAAACTCCTTTGCGTACGAACCGCCGGCGTAATTTCCTTGGCCACTATCGACAAGCCACCGGGCTGAGCTTTTTCGGCGCGCTGGCCCGCTATGGCATCCTCTTTGTCTTTGCGATCTTCTTCGGCGTGCCGCTGCTCTGGATCTTGCTTGTGCCGACGAAGACCGATGCCCAGATCAGCGCCATGCATCCGCTCGCCTTCGGCTCGTTCGAGCGCGTGGCGTTGGCCTGGCAGAACCTCACCGGCTTCGGCAACGGCAGCGTCTTGCAATGGGGGCTGAACTCGATCATCTATGTCGGCGCGTCGCTTCTGCTCGCCATCGCCGTCACGCTGCCCGCCGGCTACGCGCTGGCTACGACGCAGTTCGCCGGACGTCGCCCGCTGCTCTGGGCCACGCTGATCACCATGATCATCCCCGGTTCGGCGCTGGTGCTGCCGCTGTTCCTCCAACTCAGCCTCGTGCGCCTCGCCAACACACCCTGGGCGGTGATCCTGCCCGCCGCCTTCTACCCGTTCGGCGTCTACCTGGCCTACATCTTTTATGCCAACAGCCTGCCGAAAGATCTGCTCGCCGCCGCCCGCGTCGACGGCTGTAACGAGTGGCAACTCTTCCGCTACATCGGCCTGCCGCTCTCGCGGACGCTGATGGGCCTGCTGATCTTCCTCAGCTTCACCGCCAACTGGAATAACTACTTCCTACCCTATGTGATGCTGAATAACAATGATCTCTTTAACCTGCCCGTCGGCCTGCAAGTGCTGATGACCGGCACTTCGGCCCTGCGCCCAACCTTCGCTACCGACCTGCCCATCCGCCGCGCCGAAGTCGCTCTCGCTGGCTTGCTGCTGATCGTGCCGGTGGCGATCGTCTTCTTGCTCTCACAGCGCTTTGTGATCAGCGGCGCTATGACCGGGGCGACCAAGGAATAACCCACCTATGCCAACGCTCACTGCCGCACGCCTTGCCCCGCCGCCCGATTGGGCCTTACGCCAACGCGACCTGATTGCAACGATGCAGGCGGCGATCCCCGTCTTTCAGGAGCGCTATACCCGCCCCGACGGCAGCCTGATCTGGCGCCAGGAATGGCCGGGAATGGACGGCTCCGACGACGGCTATGAGACCTTTCAGAATTGGGCGCTCTTCAGCGTGCTCGGCGGCGGCCCCGAACCCTATCAACGTGCCCGCATGCTCTGGGAGGCGATCACGCGCCAATTCACCGCCTACGGCCAAGTCTGGCGCGAGTTCGACGCCTACTACGACTGGATGCACCACGGCGAGAGCTCGACGACCTTCTACCCCTTCGGCCTGGCCGACCCCGCCGACGCGCTACACCGCGCCCGCGCCCGCCGCTTTGCGCAGATGTACACCGGCCGTGATCCGCACGCCCATAACTGGGACGCCGAACGGCGCATGATCCGCTCGCCGATCAACGGCAGTCGCGGGCCGCGCTTTGTGAATAACTGGGACGACTGGAGCACCCACCGCGCCATTCTCGCCAACTATCCGCCGCCCTTCGACGATATCCCCGGCGTGAACGGTCCCACCGCCGATTGGAACGACGACGCCGTCTACGCCAAAATCCTCGATCTGCTCAATGCGCGCCAGATGCGCGGCGACGTGCCGCTCAACCTCACCGCCACCGGCCTCGTCACCCATGCCTATCTCTGGACCGGCGACGCGCACTTCAAGCACTGGGTGCTCGATTACCTCGAAGCCTGGGCCGAGCGCATCGCCGCCAACGACGGCCTCTGCCCCGACAATGTCGGCCCAAACGGCGTGATCGGCGAGTTGATGGACGGCAAGTGGTGGGGCGGCTACTACGGCTGGCGCTGGCCGCACGGCTTCATGAGCATTATTCAGCCGCTGACGATCGCTGCGATGAATGCCGTGCTACTCACCGGCGACATGAGCTACCTCGACATTCCACGCGGCCAACTCGATCGACTGATGGCACTCGGTCGCGTCGAAGACGGCCGCCTACTTGTGCCGCAACGCTATACCGACGCCGGTTGGACGGCCTATAAGCCGCTCTCGCCTGAATACTCGCTGCAACTCTGGCTGATGTCGCAAGCCGAGCAGGATCGCCACCGCCTCGAACAATTCCCCGAGCGCGCCACCCTCTGGCGCGACGTGCTGCCGGGGCGCGGCAAAGGCGACGACCTACACATTGCGCCGTGGTATTGCTACCTCAACGGCGACCTGCCCGACTACCCGGCGCACATTCTCAATGCCCAATGGAACGAAACGGCCCGCCGGCTCGAACAGATGCGCAACGACGACGGCGACCCGGAAGAGTGGGATGTCCATCACTGGCAGGAGATCAACCCGGTGCATACCGAGGCGCTGCTCCAACTCACCTGCGGCGGCCCGCAGATCATCTACCACGGCGGCCTACTGCACACTCGCTTGCGCTACTTCGACGCCCACACGCGCCAACCTGGTCTGCCTGCTGATGTCGGCGCATTGGTAAGCAGCCTCGGGCCGGAGCATGTCGACGTCACACTGCACAATACCAGCCCGCTCTACGAACGCCGTCTGCGCGTGCAGGCCGGCGCATTCGGTGAACACCGCTTTACATACGTGCAGAGCCGTGGCGACGCAGCGCCGATCACCCACGATGTCAACGCCGACGCCTTCACGATCGTCCTGCCGCCTGGTCGCTCGATCGATGTGCGTCTGGGCATGCAACGTTACGTCAATAACCCGACGTATCGCAGGGCTGAGGGCTGAACCTGCCTATGCTTCCCATTCAACCAACCCGTCTCGGCCTCGGCACCGCGCCGTTAGGCGGACTCTACAGCCTGATCAGCGCCGCGCAAGCCGAGGCGACGGTGACCGCTGCGCTGGACGCCGGGATCAGGCTCTTCGACACCGCGCCGCTCTACGGCGCCGGTGAGAGCGAGCGGCGCCTCGGCCGCGCCCTGCGCGCCGTACCGCGCAATAGCTACCTGCTCGCCACGAAGGTCGGCCGCCTCGTCGACCCCGCGGGCAACGTGCAGTTCGCCATGAGCCGCGACGGTGTGCTGCGTAGCATTGAGGCCAGCCTGGAGCGGCTTGGCCTCGACCGGCTCGATATTGTGCACATCCACGACCCCGACGACTACCAGCGCGAGGCGCTGGAGGAGGTACTGCCGCTACTCGGTGATCTGCGCCGTCAGGGCGTCATCGGTGCCGTCGGCGCAGGCATGAACCAGTGGCCCATGCTCGCCGAGTTCGTGCAACACGGCCTGGTCGATTGCGTCTTGCTCGCCGGACGCTACACATTGCTCGAACAGGGGGCATTGCCATTTCTTGAATTATGTCAATCAAAGACGGTTCCGGTCTTGCTTGGTGGAATCTACAACAGCGGCATTCTGGCTACCGGTGCGCGTCCCGATGCGACCCACAACTACCTGCTGCCGCCGCCGGAAGTGCTGGCGCGCGTGGCGCATCTC
>JBBRUG010000419.1:0-4605 GCA_038247995.1 Chloroflexales bacterium
CCTGAGCGGGAGCGGGGCTTCCGACAGCATCAGGACGCCGAATCTGCGGCGGCTCCCCCTGCTCCACGTGAGGGAGCAGGGGGCTGGGGGGATGCGGGGAATAGCGCATTGGGACGCGATCCTGTAAAAACCCTCCACCTGCAAGGAAGGGGGCTGGGGGATGAGGGCTTTCCGCGCGTTGGGACGCGAATCGCGTCCATTGCAACAACCGTCGTGGGGCTTACGTTGCCCCGCACAGGGTGATTCGGTCTAGCAGTGCGCAATCTGACATGTCCGCAAGCCATCAATAGTATTTGTTGATGCGTGTGGTATAGTTATATACATTAACCTCACAACCTTTTGTTCACTTCTGACTCCTGACTTCTGCTCATTCGCCTAGCCTGCAATGTTGCGTGAGGTGCTGCGATGGATGCAGCTACGATCTTGGTCGTTGATGATGAGCAGCCGATCGTCGACTTGGTGGCGAGTTACCTCACCGCCGAGGGTTTTGCTGTGCATCGCGCCTTCGATGGGCCGAGTGCGCTGGCTATCGCCCGGGCGACGCGCCCCGATCTGGTGATCCTCGATGTCATGCTGCCCGGCCTCGACGGCCTGGAGGTCTGTCGGCGGCTGCACCAGGAAACGGCGGTGTATGTGCTGATGCTTACGGCGCGTACGGAAGAGGTCGATAAAGTGATCGGGCTCTCGGTCGGCGCCGACGACTACCTCACCAAGCCGTTCAGCCCCCGCGAACTGGTGGCGCGGGTCAAAGCAATTCTGCGGCGAAACCGAACGGCCCCTGACCGCGCCAATGATCGCCCGGTATTAAACTTTGGCGCCCTGAGTATCGATCCTGAGCGGCGTGAAGTGCGCCGCGGCGTGGTGCAAATTGATCTCACTGCGCGCGAATTTGATCTGCTGTATGCGCTGGCTAGCTATCCGGGGCGCGTCTTTACCCGCGAGGAGTTGCTCAAACGGGTCTGGGGGCCGGACTTCGCCGGGATCGATCGTGTTGTCGATGTACATGTCGGTACGCTGCGGCGGAAGCTCGACGATGACCAGATCGAAGCGCCGTTGGTGCAAACTGTGCGCGGCGTGGGTTACAAATTTGTTGGTGGCCCGCGATGAGATGGCACAGCCAACTACGTTGGAAGCTCTTCCTCTCGCATCTGGTGATTGTAGTGATTGCCTATGTAGTATTGTTGGTAACAGCGAGTTTTGTGGCCAGCATTGGCTTGGTCAATGCGGCGCCGCTGACGTTGGGTGCGGCTGCCGCCGAGACGGGGCGACTTAATCCGGTGGCCGGCGCGACCGGCACGCCGTTGCAGCAATTTCAGACGGTGTTACAACAAGCCTTGTTCGTGAGCGGCTTTGCCGCCCTCGCTGTGGCGGTTGTGATCAGCCTGTTTGTGTCGCGGCGGATTGTTGAACCGTTGTATACCCTCTCAACGGTGAGTCGGCGCCTCGCCGACGGTTTTTATCGTGAGCGCACCCGGATCGGCTCCGATGATGAGATCGCTCAACTCGCCCAGAGTGTTAATCAACTCGCCGACACGCTCGATCAGACTGAGCGGCGGCGCCTGGCTTTGCTCGCCGATGTTACGCATGAACTGCGCACGCCATTGGCAACCATCGGCGGGTACATGGAAGGCTTGCTCGACGGGGTGATCAAGCCCAACCCGCCGACGTTTAACCTCATCCTGCAAGAAACGAACCGCCTCCAACGCCTGATTGAAGATCTGGAACTGCTCTCACGGGTCGAGGCCGGCCAGTTGCCGGTGATCGCGCGCGAGTTTGATCTGCGCCACGTGCTCAATGCGATTGCCGCCCAGTTTGAACCGCTCTTCAGCGCCAATGAGGTGCAGTTGAGCGTTCAAACGCCGCAGGACGTGCTTACGGTCTGGGCCGATCCCGATCGAGTTGATCAGGTGTTGATCAACATTCTCTCGAATGCGTATCGGTATACGCCGGTAGATGGCCGGGTAACTTTGCGCGCTAGTGTTCACGACGGCGACATGCTTGTGGCTGTGCAGGACACGGGCGTCGGGATCAGTGTTGAGCACTTGCCGCACGTCTTTGAGCGGTTCTATCGGGTCGATAAATCGCGGGCGCGGCATAGCGGTGGTAACGGGATCGGGTTGGCGATTGCGCGCCACCTGGTGTACGCCCAGGGCGGCACGATCTGGGCGACGAGCGCCGGTAAGGGTCAGGGTACTACCTTCTTCTTCACGTTGCCGCTTGCGCCGCTTCCGCTCGCGGGAGGGCAAACCGTAGCGGTTGTGGTGCCGGTAGGCGAGCAGGCATAAGACGAAGAGCGGAGAACTGCGAACTGAGCCGATTCAGCCTGTCCGGCCGCCTGAATCCTGAATTCTGAATCCTCACTCCTGGCACATGACCCCCCAACTCTGGCTCAACATCTTCCAGTTGTTCTTGATTATCGGCGGGTCGCTGGCGGCGTCGCTGTTCATCCTTGATCGGCTGTTTCCGCCGATTACTCGCCTGCACGATCCGCGTGCCGCACCGACGGGAAGCGCTGCACCGCTGGCGCCTGAGGTGGGCAGTGGTACGGGTACCGTCGAACGTAGCGAGGTTGCGCCGGTTCAGCAGCCCACAGCCTTGCCGGCAGCGCCGGCCTGGTTGGGCGCGTACTGGCGCACCAATGTGCGCTGGATCGGCGCATTACTGATGGCCTGGCTGCTCAGCTTTAGCCTGCCGGCCATTTTTGCCGACCTGCTCAACCAGGTCAGTATTCTCACCGGCTTCCCCTTGGGGTACTACATGGGCGCCCAGGGGTCGCTGCTGATCTTCGTGGGCCTGACGGTGTTGTACGCCTGGCGCATGCAGCGCCTTGACCGGCAGTACGGCATGGCGCCTGCCGAGGATCCGGCGAGTCGGCGCTACCGAACGCGCTTATTGCGCGGGTATGGCGCATTTGCGGCCGGCTTGCTGCTGTTTGTCGGGGTCGTGGGTCTGCTGGATACGTATCTGGCGCTCCCAGCCGGCCTGATCGGCTGGTCATTCCTGCTGCTGACGATCGGCATTTATGCGGTGATCGGCATTCGGGCGCGCACGGAACGGCTCGACGAATACTATGTGGCTGGGCGGCGTGTGCCGGGGGTGCTGAATGGCCTGGCCACCGGCTCGGACTGGATGAGCGCAGCGTCGTTCATCAGCATGGCCGGTGCGCTCTACATTCTTGGCTATGAAGGCTTGGCCTATATTACTGGCTGGACGGGCGGTTATGTGCTGCTGGTGTTATTGCTGGCGCCGTATCTACGCAAGTTCGGCCAGTACACCATCCCCGATTTCATCGGTGCGCGGTTCCCCGGCTCGGCCTCGCGGGTAGTGGCGGCGCTGATCAGTATTGTGATCTGCTTTACCTACGTTACGGCTCAGGTTACCGGCGTCGGGATCATCATGAGCCGCTTCCTGGGCGTCAACTACTTCTTTGGCGTGATCATCGGCATCTCGGCGGTGCTGCTCTGTTCGTACCTGGGCGGGATGAAAGCGATCACCTGGACCCAGGGCGTGCAGGGGATCATCATGGTGGTGGCCTACCTGGTGCCGGTGACCTGGATCGCCTTTCAGCTCACCGGCGTGCCACTGCCCCAGCTCATGTACGGCGAGGCGCTGCGCAATATCGAACTCTTGGAGCAGGCGCAGGGCATCCAGAGCTACATTGAACCGTACAACAACTGGACGGTCTGGAACTACCTGGCGCTAACGCTCTGTTTGATGTTGGGCACCGCCGGGATGCCGCATATCCTGGTGCGTTTCTACACTGTGCCGAGTGTGCGCGAGAGCCGGAGCAGTGTGAGTTGGGCGCTGATCTGGATCTGCGTGTTGTATCTGACGGCGCCGGCCTACGCCGCCTTTTCGCGCTGGGAGATTCTGGCCGACGTGGTGGGGCGCCCAATTGCCGATCTGCCCGCCTGGGCGGAGAGTTGGGCCAATACCGGCCTACTTACGATCGCCGACGCGCCTGAGCAAGGCGGCAACGGCGATGGTTACCTCCAGTATGACGAGCTTCAGATCGACCAAGATCTGATCGTGCTGGCCACGCCGGAGATCGCCGGCCTGCCGGCGACGGTGGTGGCACTGGTGGCGGCGGGCGGCATGGCGGCGGCGCTTTCCACTGCCGACGGCCTGTTGATGGTGATTGCGGCGGCGGCGGCCCACGACATCTACCATCGTACGCTGAACCCGCGCGCCGGAGTTAAAGAACGGCTCTGGTTGGGCCGGATTTCGATTCTCGTCGCGGCGATTCTGGCGGCGCTTACCGCACTGCAACGCCTGGCGATTATTGTGCAGATGGTGTCATGGGCGTTTTCGCTGGCCGCCGCAACCCTGTTTCCAGTATTGGTGTTGGGCATTTTCTGGCGCGGCGCCACGAGCCGCGGTGCCGTGGCCGGCATGCTCAGCGGCCTGACAGTGACCGTAGCCTACATGGCATTCACCTATGCCTGGCCGGAGTTGAGTCTGCTTGGCATCAGCAGTAGTGCTGCAGGCATCTTCGGTGTACCGGTAAACTTCTGCGTTACCTGGCTAGTGAGCCGCTTCGGCCCCCCACCCCCCCGCGAAATCCAGGCCCTCGTCGATCAATTGCGCCAGCCATAATGCGCCAAC
>JBBRUG010000420.1:0-4552 GCA_038247995.1 Chloroflexales bacterium
GGAACTTCGCGAACTTAAGAAGCTTGCTGATGTAGACAAAGGAGTCCTCAATGAATACAATTCAGACGGCTGAACTTCTCGCCGCCGATCTCGCCGGCGCCGGCGTCGACCCGAACGAGGCCCAGAAGGCGCTGGCCTATCTGCGCGCGAACCGCGATCCACAGCGGTTCTTCGCGTATCTCCGCGCTGTAAACCAGGATGGCCGGGCTGTGGTGCGCTCAGGGCAGACGTTGGAATATTACAAGAACCTGCTCGCTGCGAGCGAGCGCCACCTGCGCGGTCTAGACGCCAATGAGTTAGTCTATACGCTCGGGTGGGCGATCCGGCTGTTACGCTACTACAAGGCGGTGCCGCAAGCAGCCAGGCCGACAGTGACGCCAATGCAAGGGCAACGCGACGCCGCGCTCACCACATTGCCTAAGCAGGCGCCAGTGAAACCGGCGCCGAGTGGCCCAACTATGCCGGAGGTGGGTATGGTCTTTACAGCCAAAATTAGCGAAATGGACGCCAGCACGGCGGTGATCAAAGTGCCTGGTTTTACCGCTGAGCAAGCGTTGGCCTTACTGTCATCCGACGTAGCGAATTTGCGCAAGTATCGGGTCGGCAATGCGGCGCGAGTCGAGGTTGTTGAGGCGAAAACCCAGCGCAGCGGGCGTGTACTGTTAATTGTTAAGCCCGGGCCAAAGGCGTAAGGTATATGTTCAGATAGAGACAAAAACAGCCTCTATTCGCGGGAGCGACTATGACTCGACCCATCATCGATCTCGATCTCGCCATCAGCGGCGCCCGCTCGCCGTATACGCTGGCAGCGCACATGCGCGACCCGGCGAGTGCAAGCGTTGTTGAACTGCTCGCTGATGCGGCATTGCCCATCGCTGATGCGGCATTGCGCGCTGCCGAGCTCGATCCGCCGGCCTATGGGCGCCTGCTCGCTGCTACCGTCTTTTCCGAACGCTCGATTTGGGATCGAGTTGAGGCCTATGCTGCTGGCAAGCAAGCCGATGTGCGCCTGCGGCTGCGGTTCGCCAAAGCAGCAACCGCGCTCCACGCCTTACGCTGGGAACGGCTCTGTGACCCCAACGGCAGATTTATCGCCGCCGACGGGAAGGTCACACTGCTGCGCTACGTGCCCACCGAGAATGCGCAGGCTGTCGCAACACCTTCGTATGAGTCGCTGCGGGCGCTGATTGCGGTGGCATGCCCAATTGATAGTGGGCAGTTTGACCTGAGCGCCTTCGACACCGCCGCTGAACACGACCGGGCGCTCACTGCACTGTCCGGCGCACCCTGGATCGCCGCGTTGGCTCCGGACGCTCCGGCGGGCCGGGCGACACCGCAGCGGCTGAACGAGATGCTGCGCCTCGGTTGTGATCTGCTGTACCTGGCCTGTCACGGCACGCTTAGCCCCACCGGTGAGCCGACGCTCTGGCTTGAAAACGACGACGGTACCAGCAAGCGTTTGGCCGGCGCCGAACTTGTGCGCCAGATCGCCGCTCTCGATGCCGAGCGTCAACCAGTGCTGGTGATTCTGGCCGTCTGCCAGAGCGCCGGCAACGATGACCCGGCCGCCGCCGGCGCCGCCCTTGGCCCCATGCTCGCCCGCGCCGGTATTCCGGCAGTGATCGCCATGCAGGGGTTGGCCCCGATCGATCTTGTCGCGCGTTTCGTGCCTACCGTGCTCAGCGAGCTTTTTCAGCATGGCTCAATCGATCGTGCCGTTGCAATTGCGCGGGCGGATCTCCCACTGACCACGGCCTGGTGGCTGCCGGTACTCTACACTCGCATCGAAGACGGGCAAGTATGGCATCCAACTGGGCAACCAGTCCGCGCTCCGCTCAGCATCGCTGTCAGCACCGCTGCTCCACGAAGCCAAACGATCCGTACAATCCACAGCGAACTGATGCTGCGCGGCCTGGCGCTGCAGCCCGATCTCGGTCACGCCGACGGCAGCCTGTTGCACATCACTGCCGACCGGATCGAGGACGAACGCGAATGTGAAGCTGCGGTCAACCAGTTGCGCCGCGCCACGCGCGAACACGGGACACCGGTTCTGGTCGTCCGCGACGGCGTCAGTCGCCGGGCGTTGCGGTCGCTCGTGAACCCCGCCGATCTCGGCTGGACGGAGCTGGCCATTGAAGACGATATGGATGAACCGGGCGAACTCCGCGCCGTCGCCAATGAGATGCTTCGTATTGTTAGTGACCAGTACGCAGCGCAGCGCATTAGTGGCGGCGCGATCAGTATTGGCCTGACGGCATTCGATCAGGTGGCCTTTACGACACCGCCGACATTGCTGCTTGATTGGACAACGATCTACAAGGATGGTTATCCAACGCCTGAGCGCTGGCGCACACAATTGCTTCCGGCGCTCGCCGATGTACGTCAGATCCTGAAGGCGAAACAGGTACGTCAGATCGATCTCAGCGGGCGGGCGCGGCTTGGGATGGGGTTGGCGTTTGGGTATGCCTTTCGGGAAGTGACCGAGACCGTCTTGCGCGTACGTCAAGGTCCAACCTGGTGGCGTACAGCAACGCACAACCCGCGCCTGAAGCCCTTCGGTGAAGCAGTACCGACGGTGCTGAGCGACGAACCCGATCTTACGGTCGAGCTAAACATCAACCGCGCTCCAGGTGAAGTGAGCGCATTTGTGGACGCCTATTTGCGTACAGCAGAGCTGCCGATCGGGCAACGGTTGAAGCTGGAACTCCCGAGCGGCCCCGCAACACACCTGGGCGAACGTGACGCGCAGGCGATCGTGGCACAGGTACGCACGCTGATCCAACAACACCGTCGCCCCGGCGGCACAACCCACCTTTTTATGGCCGGGCCGCTTGGCGTTGCCGTACTCCTCGGCTGGCACCTGAATGCGCTAACTCCGGTTCAATATTACGAACTTCCTGAAGGCAGTGGAATGTATGAACCGGCGTGTCGATTAGGTGCCTTGTAACTGTTTCTAGCCATTCAAAAAAACCGTCGGGGCAATAGTCACGTACGAGGCTGGAGGGCTTCCCAGCGGGCCTCCAGGTCGGCGAGGTAGGCGTCGCGCTGATGGCGCACCCGGTACTGCTTGAACTGCTCCTGCTGGCGAGCGGTCTGCTCGGATCGACCTTGCCGCCAGCGATAGGCGCGCACCCGGCGCATGCTATCGGTCTTGGCTCAAGTTCGGTTGTGCGTGCACGGGCTTCGGAGAACGCCACCCGCGCACCGTAGCGGATGCGGTAGCGGTAGCGGTTTTTGCGCCCACTGATGCGACGATAGCGGGTTTTGACGCTGCGGATGAAGCCTTCCAGGTCATTGTTTGTGCGCGGCAGCGCGTCCTGGTCATCGCACGGAAACAGACGCGGACTCATGTTCGTGGTGACGTGGAGGAAGTGCTCCAGACAGCGCCGCTCCGTCGCGTTCAGCGTGGCATCCTGGAGCCGCACGCGCAGTTCCGTACACCACTGTGCGTAGCGCTGTTGCACCGTCACGTTCGTGATCGGCTGACCTTCCTGCTGCAGCGTGGTGCCCGCGAGAATGCCTTCTGCGGTGATCACATCGACATGCAGGCGCTGCACCAGGCCCAGATCGTCGCGCCACTGCTTGCGCCGGGCAATCACCTCCTGCAGGCGGGCGTGTTTGGCGCTCACGACGGCGGTCATGGCGCCCCCTTTTTGCGCCCCTTCAGGCGCGTGGCAACCGCGTCAAGGGCTGCATCTACGACAGGGCTGGCATACGGTAACGGTTGGAGCGCATCGACAGTGAGTGCGGTTTGGGCTGCCAGCGCGTAGTCGTCGAGGATCTGGAACTGCGCGGCCGTGCGCTGCGCAGCAGCGTCCTGGGGGTCGAGCTTTGCCGTCTGGGTGTCAATCTGGCGGCGCACCGCCCGGACGTCCTGCTGGATGGCTTTCCGGATCTGTTTGCGCACCTTCCGGTCGACGTCGAACATCGGGCGGGTCGCTTCACGCAGGGAGTGGAATTGGCAGACCTGATGCGGAATATCCGGCCACAGGGCGGCAACGGATTGCAGGAGCGCGTCCTGGGCATCGCTCACCGCCCCTATCACCGGCACGCCCAGGTCGCGGATGGGGCGCAGCAGTGCCGTCATGGTCGCGGTATCGCTGCTGCGGACATGCTCGGCGGCGAGCAGTCGACCGGTCACCACGTCACGCACGAGAGCGATCGTTTCGCTGCCTTTATCGGGCTGATACCATCAATGGAAATGATGACGCCACCGTTGGCGTGGGTTTGCGCCTGCTGCCAGGCATGGTCGTCGGCGATGGATTGCCTGGCGCGCAGCAGGGTGCAGTAGGCATCGAAGAGATAGCGGATTTCGCGCCGCGAGATGGTGACGCCAAGCGGGGTGAGCCGTGCCTGGAGCGCCTCGTGGAGTTCATCGACGGTCTAATGCTCGGCGAGCCGGAGGTGCCCAACCAGCAGCACGATGTCACGCCCAAACGTAAAACCCGGCAGTGCCAGACCATCGGCGTCACCATCTCGCGGCGCGAAATCCGCTATCTCTTCGATGCCTACTGCACCCTGCTGCGCGCCAGGCAATCCATCGCCGACGACC
>JBBRUG010000421.1:0-4544 GCA_038247995.1 Chloroflexales bacterium
ATCAGTTAACCTAAGCCGATCAATGGCTTAACCTGCACATAACCTCTTCCCGCTACCCTAACAATGTTTGTGGCCCGTAACGAATAGGTTTGTGTATCTGAGGAGGCTTCATGCGAGCGTCGCTTGGTTTGTTGCTGTTAATTGTTGCACTTGGATTGGCCGCGTGCGGTGGCGCCCCTGCGGGCGGGAACACGGGAAATACGACAGGCGCGGAGAACACGACTGCCGGCACCGGGCCGATCATTATAGCCTGGCTGCCGAATGAGTCGGGTTCGGATCTGACAGATGCCCGCGATGCTCTCGGCGCGCTGATCACCGAAACGCTTGGTCGGCCGGTTGAGCATCGCACCACGACAGACTATATCATCGCCATCGAGACGCTGGCGAACGACAACGCGCACCTGGGCTTCTTCGGCGCCGAGGGCTATGTGCAGGCGCGTGATCGCAATCCGGCAATTGTGCCGCTGGTGATCCCGAGCGGCGCGGACGGTACGGTGGAAACCGCCGTCTACTACAGCTGGCTGGCCGTACGTCGCGGCAACGAGGGCGAGTACCAGAACGGCGACGGCTTCGCGATCGACAACATCCAGGGCAAGCGCTTCTCGTTTGTCTCGAACAGTTCGACATCGGGCTTTCGGGTGCCGTCGGCCGGCATTGTGAGCTACTTCGGCGCACAGGAGCAGTGGAGCAGCATCACCACGGACGACCTGCTCGAAGGCGGCGCGAACAACTTCTTTACCGACGTACAATTCGGCGGTTCGCACCAGGGTTCGGCCGTCAACCTGATCGCGGATCGCGTCGATGTGGCAGCCTTCTGCGACACCTGTTTGGCCAACTATGTGGAACTGGTTGAGGGGACGGAGAACACCCCCGGCGCCGTGTACCGCGTGCTGGACGACGCCGACGAGCCGTTCAACAACTTCCCCGGCGAAGAGTTTGTGCTGATCCAGGCGGTGCCGGTGCTGAACGCGCCGTTCGTCGCCAACGGCAATATGCTCACCGCCGACGAGATCCAGCGCCTCCAAGATGCAATGATCGCGGACGAAGTAGCGAACAACCCGCGCGTCTTCGCCACCCAGGCCGAGATGGACGGCGGCTTCCGCCCGCTCTTCCGCAAGACCAATGCCGAGCGCTTCCTGGTTGTTGAGGACGGCTTCTTCGACCCGATCCGCGCCCTGGGGTTGCGGTAGCTTACTCAAGCACTGAACCACTGAACCACTGAAGTACTGAACCACTGAGAGGCGGTCTGAACAGGGGTGTCGTTCCCGCGCAGGCGGGAACCCGGCCCAACGCAGCCAGTGCCGCGTCCTGTCGTTCCTGCGCAGGCGGGTGCGCCAGACTGAGAACGATTGAACCACTGACCAGGTGGCTCACCTGCCACGCGAAGGCCGAAGCATCAGGCTTCATCCGATGCTTCGGCCCCACATGATCGAGGAATCCATGCCACTCCTAGAAGTCGAAGCTCTAACCAAGCGCTACGGCAGCGAAACCCTCGCCCTGAATAACATCAGCTTTGATGTTGCAGCCGGCGAATTCGTAGTGATTATTGGGCCGTCGGGCGCCGGCAAATCGACGCTGCTGCGCTGTGTGAATCGTCTGGTTGATATCAGCGACGGCGATGTGCGCTTCGACGGGGTGAGCGTGCCGACGCTGCGCGGGAAAACGCTGCGCCGCCAGCGCACACAAATCGGGATGATCTTTCAGCACTACAATTTGGTCAATCGGTTGAGCGTCATTGAAAACGTGCTCCACGGGCGTCTGGGCTACAAAAATGTCTTCCAGGGGATGTTCGGCATTTACACCGAAGAAGAAAAGCAAGATGCAGTGCGTATTCTCGCCAGCCTGGGCCTGAGCGAGCAGACCTATAAGCGCTGTGATCAGCTCAGCGGCGGCCAGAAGCAGCGCGTCGGCATCGCCCGCGCCCTGGTGCAGAAGCCAAAGTTGATCCTTTGCGACGAGCCGATCGCCTCACTGGATCCGAGTGCGGCCAAGATCATCATGGATACGCTACAGGACATCAACCGCAATACCGGCATCACTGTGCTAGTGAATTTGCACCAGGTTGATGTGGCGCTACGTTATGCCGACCGGATTATCGGCGTCAACAGTGGCACAATTATGTATGACGGCCCGCCCGATGCGTTGAGCAACGAGCAGATTCACCAGATCTACGGTTCTGAAGCCGGGGAATTAATCCTCGACCTGCGAGAGCGCTATGCAGCCTGATATCTTTGCGCTTCGGCGCCGGCAGTGGATCATCTTCTTCGGGTTGATCGCCGTGCTGACGTACGGCTCGATCCTGCTGACCGACTACAATCTTATTCAAGGTTTCACGGCCATTCCGCGTGCGTTTGCCTGGGCGACGGCCAACTTCATTCCCGATGCGGCAGCCTTGGAGCGTATGCCGAACATTCTAGCGAAGCTGTGGGAAACCGTGCTGATATCGATCTCATCGGCAACTACCGCTTCTGCACTTGGCTTGATCATGGCCCTGCTCGGCGCAAACACGACGCGCCCGCATCCCTGGTTCAGCGTTCCGGCGCGCGGGATCGCGAGTATCTTCCGCAATATCGACGTGTCGGCCTGGGCGTTGATTCTGCTCTTCTCGTTCGGGCAGAGCTCGTTCACCGGTTTCTTCGCGCTCTTCTTCGTCACCTTCGGCTTCATTGTGCGCGTGATGGTCGAGACGATCGACGAAGTCAGCACCGATTCGGTCGAGGCGTTGCGCGCTACCGGCGCAGGGTATGTCGCGATTATCACCCAGAGTGTGATCCCCAGTTGTTTGCCGCAGTTGATCAGCTGGGTGTTGTTTATGATCGAGACGAATATTCGCAGCGCAACGCTTGTGGGTATTCTCACCGGCACCGGGATCGGCTTTCTCTTCGACCTGTACTACAAGAGCGGCAACTACAGCTCGGCCAGCCTGGTCGTACTGATGATCGTCGTTGCGGTGTTGCTGATTGAGAGTGTATCGAACACGATCCGGAGGGCCGTGCTGTGATCAATACGCGTGAACAACCGGATCAGGCGCGCAAGATTCGCGTCCGCCCTGCGACGCGCACCAACCTGATTATTCAGGTCACGCTGCTGGGCCTAACATTGTTGACGCTCCTCAGTTTCCTCACCTTCGACACACGCAATATCGACCTTGGGCAGGCCACGCGCGACATGTTCGACAACTTCCGCATCCTGTTCTTTGAACCGCGCTTAAAGAACGTGACGTTCGGGGCCATGATCCAGGCGCTCTTGGTGACTGTCGGCCTGGGTTTGCTGACCACGATCTTCGGCGCCGTGATCGCCTTCTTCCTGGGCCTGTTGGCGGCGCAAAACCTGGCGCCACGCTGGCTGACGCACCTGATCAAAAATGGCACGGCGTTTATTCGCGCCGTGCCAACAGTGCTCTGGGTGCTGTTTTTCGCCGTCTCGGTCGGTCTAGGCAGTGTTGCGGCGATCATCGGGATGACCTTCCACTCGGCAGGGTATTTGATCAAAGCGTACTCCGAATCGTTTGAAGAGATCGAGCCGGGCGTGCTGGAAGCGCTCCGAGCCAGCGGCGCAAGTTGGTGGCAGACGGTCTTTCAGGCGGTGATTCCGGCTTCCATCTCGGCGCTGCTTTCATGGACGTTTGTGCGCTTCGAGATCAACTTTTCAACAGCGATCGCCATGGGCGCAACGGCCGGCGCGGGCGGGATCGGCTTTGATATGTTTATGGCCAGCAGCTTCTACCTGGATCTACGCGAGTTGGGTGCGTTCACCTATGCGATTCTGGCCTTCGCGATCCTGTTGGAATGGGGCGCCACGCGCATGAAGACGGGGCTGGGGCCGCAGCGGCATTGAGGGCCGGGCTGTTTTTAATGTGGTAAGGCGTTTGGCGCATGTTGCATCGCGCTCCGCAGCCTGTTCCTGCAACCGCGCATCGGCGTACTGCCGAATAATCTCGTGGAGGTCGTAGTGACCATTGGCGCCCCGTCGCAGGAGCGATTTGTCGGCAAGATTCGCCAGCGCGCGCAACCGGCCTCGGCCACCTGCGCTGCAGCCTTGCGGGTGAAGCCGCCCTGGAACACCGCCAGACGGCGTAGCGCCGCCCGCTCCTCCGCGCTGAGCAGTTGCCACGAGTGATCGACGACTGCACGCAGGGAATAGTGACGCGCCGGCGGTGCGCCCGGCGAGAGGTGGGTCGTATCGAGGCTGCGCGTCAGTTCCTGGGTAATCTCTTCGAGTGCGAGCAATCGCGTCCAGGCGGCGGCGAGCTCGATTCCCAGCGGTAGACCATCACCCTGCCGACAGATCGTGGCAATCGCGCCCGCATTCGCCGACGTAAGGCGGAAGGCGCGATCGACGCGCTCGACATGCTCGACATGCTCGACAAACAGGGTGAGCGCCGGGCCGGCAGCTCTCAGGTGTAGGGTTTTTGCCGTTGCCCGCACCCCCAACCCCGCTCCCTGAGCGGGAGCGGGGCTTCCGACAGCATCAGGACGCCGAATCTGCGGCGGCTCCCCCTGCTCCACGTGAGGGAGCAGGGGGCTGGGGGGATGCGGGGAATA
>JBBRUG010000422.1:0-4540 GCA_038247995.1 Chloroflexales bacterium
CACCCCCAACCCCGCTCCCTGAGCGGGAGCGGGGCTTCCGACAGCATCAGGACGCCGAATCTGCGGCGGCTCCCCCTGCTCCACGTGAGGGAGCAGGGGGCTGGGGGGATGCGGGGAATAGCGCATTGGGACGCGATCCTATAAAAACCCTACACCTGCAAGCACGGATCACGTCGGTGGGTGGGGAGATCAACGAGGATATGGAGCAGCCAGGAAACAGTAACTACCTGAGTTCGGCCCTGACGAAACAAAACACTGCCGGCGAAAAGAATCAACGCTGGTATAGCGCTGTGCGTTGCACGATGGATTAATAACAGCCACGCCGGCGGCTGCGGCCACGTTCCGCTGCGCAGTGCGCTGACGAGCAAGCCACGACGCACAACCCAGGCCGGGTAACAGCTATAGAAGGGGAGGTCTGGAGCGAGCGCAGCCACCAGTGCTTCACGCCGTGAACCAACGAGCAGCCGGGTCAGTACAAGGTGGCTCAGTAGACCCACCCTGCTGTCATCGTCATTTCACTCTACCGGCACAGATTATGCAGCGGTTGCCCTCCGGCGCACTGATGCCACTGCAACTATTGGTCGTTCTCGATCGCCAGGTAGTTTCCTGCTCTTCCATTGCCCTCCGGCGCACTGAGGCCACTGCAACCCTAGATTTCATGGCTTTCTGAAGCCATGAAAATCGGACTTTCTCGGCAATTTTCTCGCAACTCATTTTTTGCGCAAAAACCGGCCTGAGTTGCGAAACGTTCTCAGCACGCACGCCGCGCAGCCGACGGAAGCGCGGCGTGCAGATCTCTGGCTCCAGAATCGATGGGCGATGCTGGGGCCGCAACTCCCAGAAAAGGTATCCAGATCCAGCGCGTGATACCGCCGATAGCGCTCGATCGGCTGGTTGAACTCGAACGGCAGCATATCCCAGGGGGATGCCGGTTTCAGCATAGTCTTCCTCCACTCCTTCGGCAGTGTTTACGGATACATTCGTCCCATCGCCGGCGCCCGCCTGCCTGCATGTACAGTCAGCTTCCGGGCGCGACCTTGAGCACGCGATCACGATGAGAATGCGCTGGTAGGGCGCCCCGGAAGGGGCAGGCTCTCCAAATGGAGGTAAGAGGTGCGTCTAGGACATGATTACGCGCCGCGTGTGCGAAGCGCTGTCAGCCATCGTTGCCGATGGGTTTGCCTTGCCTCACTGCTGAGGCCGAGAATCCTTGCCGCTTCGCTTGGCCGGTTCGCGGCTGACGCCGACACCGCGCCTGGCTTGCCTGAGCGTCTGCGCAATCGGAGCGCACGAGCGTGGTGCGCTCGTCCGGGTAGCGTGGCGGCTCCTCGCCGTCGCGCCACAGAGACGGGCTGTACCGTGGTCGTGGCTGGAGTATAGAAGAACAGGCGTGCGGCGTCAAGGATTTGAGGAATAATGGCATTCTGACCGAAGAGCCCGTCTCTGCGGTTACAAAAGAGACCAACAGATCCCTTGCCGGGGTTCCAGCTTTCATTGCAATGATATCGTTTAAGGGCGCATTTGCGCATCATCCGCCGTGCTATCCTCGGGGCAGGGTTGCAATCGTTAGCTCTGAGGAGGACGAAAGATGCGTTGGTTGATGCTTGCCTTACTGGTACTGTTTGTCGCCGCGTGTGGCGCCGCACCGGCTGAACCGGTAACTGCACGAGCGGTTGCCGATGCCTTCAGCGCTGCGAACCTGGGGATCAGTGATATTCAGGATGTACCGAATGATCCAGAGGGCGCAGTGCCGAACAGCTACACGTCGCGCGTCGAGTTTACCATTGCCGAAGTGGCGCCCAGCGGCGGTCAGGTGTTTGTGTGTGACACCAAGCGGAACTGCGATGCCATCTATGCGTATTACGAAGCCCTCGCCGGTCTGGCGGGGCCGTATCTCTACCAGAGCCCCAGCGGGCTTGTTGTTGCGCAACTCAACAGCGGGTTATTGCCGGCGACCGGCACCGCATTTCAAGATGTCGTGAACTCGTTTCGGTAGGTAACTCGCTAGACGGTTATCTGTTTTAGTTGGCTTATGTAATATGGTTTTGGATCGCCCACTAAAGGCAAAAGCTGATCAAAGGGATCGGCAAAATGTATTTGTACATGGTATACTTCGTCTCAGCCAACACAAAACCCACTCTGCGCCGCCAAGCTGTGAGTGGGTTTCGTTGCACGATATTCGTTTGTGCTGTGCCGTGCTATTGTAGCATCCCCCTGCGTCCCCCGCAAGATGCTCCCAGCCGGTCGGCGCAGTGTCGCGCCGCATGGCGGCGTTGACGCCATTGTTGCCAAAGGTCACGCATGGCCTCCAATCTTGCCGAGATCGAGCGGCGCCTCTGGGCCGCCGCCGATGATCTCCGCGCCAATTCTAAGCTTAAGTCGTCCGAATATTCCGTGCCGGTGCTGGGACTGATCTTCCTGCGTTATGCCGACTTCCGCTTCGACCAGGTCGATGCTCGGCTCAAGGCGGCTCAGTCGAACAGCAAGCGACCGCTGTCGCTCTCCAAGGCCCGCTATCAGGCCGAGGGCGTGCTCTTCATCCCCGAGACGGCCCGCTTCAGCAACCTGCTCCAGCTTCCCGAAGGCACCAACATCGGCATGGCGATCAACGACGCAATGCGAGCGATTGAGGCGGAGAACGACGAACTCAAGGATGTGCTGCCTAAGACCTATAACCGCCTGGAGAACAGCCTGCTCGTCTCGTTGCTCAAGACCCTCTCGGCCATCCCGACCCTGGATGGCGATGCCTTTGGGCGGATCTACGAGTACTTCCTCGGTAAGTTTGCGATGAGCGAGGGCCAGAAGGGCGGCGAGTTTTATACCCCAATCAGCATTGTGCGCCTGATTGTCGAGATTATTGAGCCGTACCATGGCCGAATCTTTGATCCCTCCTGCGGCTCCGGTGGTATGTTCGTGCAGAGCGCCGCTTTCGTGCAGCGCCACCAGCGCGAGCCCGGCAAGGAGATCAGTGTCTACGGCCAGGAGAAGGTCTCGGAGACGCAGCGCCTCTGCCGCATGAACTTGGCCGTCCACGGACTTTCGGGCGAGATCAAGCAGGGCAATACCTACTATGAGGATCTGCACCGTCTCGCGGGACGCTTCGACTTTGTGATGGCCAACCCGCCCTTCAACGTCGATCGGGTGGACAAGGAGAAGATCAAGGACGATGTCGCCCGCTTCCCCTTCGGCATGCCCACAGTCGATAACGCGAACTACCTCTGGATTCAGATGTTTTATGCGGCGCTGAACGCGCGCGGCCGCGCCGGGTTCGTGATGGCGAACTCGGCCAGCGACGCCCGTGGTTCAGAGCAGGAGATCCGCCGCAAGCTGATCGACACCGGTGCGGTCGATGTGATGGTGGCGGTGAGTGGCAACTTCTTCTACACCGTCACCCTGCCCTGTACGCTGTGGTTCTTCGATAAGGGCAAGGCCGCCGGCGAGCGTGGCGATACGGTGCTGTTCATTGACGCGCGGCAGATCTT
Source organism: Chloroflexales bacterium (assembly GCA_038247995.1). Lineage (GTDB taxonomy): Bacteria > Chloroflexota > Chloroflexia > Chloroflexales > Chloroflexaceae > JBBRUG01. Next base: position 3,483 of record JBBRUG010000422.1, read on the forward strand.
CACCCAGGTGAGCCGTGCGCTGCGCGAGTGGACACCCGCCCAGGTCGAACTGCTCGCCAACATCGCCCGGCTGCATCGGGGCGAGCCGCCGGAGACGGTGCAGGGCAGCGCTGATCTCCTGGCTAAATATTTCCCTGACGGCGCTTACCGTGACGTGCTGGGGCTCTGCAAGGCGGCAACGCGAGCCGAAATCGCCGCCCAGGGCTGGAGCCTGAATCCTGGTCGCTATGTCGGCGTGGCCGCCCGCGCCGCCGAGGAGTTCGACTTCGCCGAACGACTGGAGGAGCTGAACGAGGAGCTGGAGCGGCTCAACGCCGAGGCCCGCGAGCTAGAGGAACGGATCGCCCAGAATGTGGCGGCGCTGCTGGAGCGGAGCAGCGTAGCGTATGAGTGAGCTCTTCAACAACCGCTATCGCATTGCTTCGGCGCGCCTGCCAGGGTGGGACTACAGCGCCGGTTGGTACTTCATCACCGTTTGCACGCGCGGGCGCACGCCGTGGCTCAGCACCGTGGTAGGCGACGATGTACGGCTGTCGCCCATTGGGATGATTGTCACCGACGAATGGGAGCGCACCGCCATTGTGCGCCCCTATGTCACCCTCGACGCACGGGTGGTGATGCCCGACCATTTCCATGCCATCATCGCCATTCACCAGGATACCGCATTGGCCGGCGCGGATGGCAGCGATGGCATGGACGGCAATGATGGCGGTGACGGCGTTGATGGTGACGGCGTTGATGTAGAGACGCCCCGCCGGGGCGTCTCTACCGTGGCATCATCGGCATCACCGCCGTCATCGGTATCATCGCCGCCATCGGCATCATCGGCATCACCGCCATCATCGGCGTTCCCGGCGCGCACCGATGGCAATGATGCCATGAATCGCGTTGATGGCAATGCGGGCATGGATGGCAATGATGCCATGAATCGCGTTGATGGCAATGCGGGCACGGATGGCAATGATGCCACGAAATGCAATGCGGGCATAGACGGCAATGTTGCCTCGAAATGCTATGCGGGCATGGACGGCAATGATGCCACGAAATGCAATGCGGGC
>JBBRUG010000423.1:0-4538 GCA_038247995.1 Chloroflexales bacterium
ATCTGCACGCCGGCCCGGAAGTTCACGACGTGAACCGCTGTGTGCATTGCGCAACGCTGCTGAAACCTACGAACAGCCTGACGACCGATCGGATCTTTGAGATGACCACGGTGACGACGCAGCGCATCGAGCGGATTACGAGCGATGAGGAAGAGCGCGTACGTCAGGGCTACCAGATTACGACCCATTATCGCTTCGCGCCCGAAGGCAGCGGTTTGCGCCAACTTACCGTAACCGCTCGTTCGGCAGCGGGCGATCCGTTGTTGGAACTCACCTATGCCCAGACGGCCACGCTCTGGCGGGTGAACCATCGCTGGCGGCGGGCGACGAGCGACGGCTTTACGCTCGACCTCCAGCGCGGCACCTGGGCGCGCCGTCCAGACGATGCGAACGACGGCACGCTTGACCCAACAGCAGAGCAGTTGTTGAGCGGCGTACGAGTGATGGTGCAAGATACGCGCAACATCTTGCTGGTGCGCTGGCTTGGTGATGCGGATGAGGCGTTGTTGGCCGGCTTGCAGTATGCTTTGCAGCGCGGGATCGAAGCGGTGTTTCAGGTTGAAGGCCAGGAGCTTGCTTCGGAACGGATCGGGGAAGGCGAACAGCGCCGGTTGCTCTTCTGGGAGGCTGCCGAGGGCGGCGCCGGGGTGCTGGTGCGCCTCGTCGATGATCCCGAGGCGCTTGGGCGCGTGGCCGCCGCAGCGCTTGCCATTTGCCACGTCGATCCGGCGACGGGCCAGGACGATCCGGCGACGGCGAAAGAGTGCGGCCGGGCCTGCTACCGCTGCCTGCTGGCCTACAGTAACCAACCTGATCACGCGCTGATCGACCGGCGCAGTGTGATTGCGCCCTTGCATGCATTGACGCACGCCCAAATCGCTAGCCCAGCGCCGGCGCAACCACCGCCGGTCGCGGTTCCCGCCAGGAGTGCCAACGCGCTCCCGCTCGCATCTGCGGTACTCAATGCACTGCGCGCAGCCGATGGCCCGCAACCCGACGCTATCCGCCCAACCCTGGCCGACTCGCCGCTGCAACCCGATTTCTACTTCAGCTTGCCGAGTGGCCCGCTCTGCCTGTTCTGCGACGAAGCCCCGCCCGATGCGAGCGTCCTGCACCAGCGCGCCGACCTGGAAGATAGCGGTTATCGGGTGATCAGCATCGGCCCTGATGACGATCCGGCAAAGGTTGTGCGCTTGTTGAGAGCGTAATATAGCGCTTGCGCACGGCACCCGCGCCCTGAAGGGCGCTGCTCAGGCCGGCGGAGCAATGGGCCGCTAAAGCGGCGCATAGCGCGTGCGGAGCAATGGGCCGCTTTAGCGGCGCATAGCGCGTGCGGAGCAATGGGCCGCTTTAGCGGCTAAGCAACTGCCGCTCCCGGAATGGTTAAACTAATCCACTACGAAAGCCGTACCTATGCCGAACCTTCATCCTTCATCCTTCATCCCTCATCCTTTCACCTTCGCTCCCGGCTCGCTCGTGCGCTGCCGCAACCGCGAGTGGGTTGTGCTGCCTTCGGCTGATCCCGATCTGCTGTTGTTGCGACCGCTCGGCGGCGCGGAAAGCGCTGTGACGGGTATTCATTTGCCGCTGAGCCGTGCATTAGGGATTGACGGCGTCGAGTCGGCGAATTTCCCACCGCCTAACCCGGATCTGGCCGGTGATGTGGTGTCGGGCCAGTTGCTGCGTGACGCTACCCGGCTGAGCTTTCGGAGCGGCGCCGGGCCGTTCCGCTCGTTGGGCCGGATTACGGTGCGCCCGCGCCCGTTTCAGATCGTGCCGCTGCTGATGGCGCTGCGTCTGGACCCGGTGCGCCTGCTGATCGCCGACGATGTCGGCATCGGCAAGACGATTGAGGCGGCCCTGATCGCCCGCGAACTGCTCGATCGCGGCGAAGCCCGTCGCCTCGCGGTAGTCTGTCCACCGCATCTCTGCGAGCAGTGGCAGCGCGAACTAGCCGAGAAGTTCGCGCTTCACGCCGTGGTCATCCGCTCCGGCACGATCGCCCAACTGGAGCGCGCTCTGCCACCCGGCGATGTCTCAGTGTTCGAGCACTACCCGGCGATGGTGGTCAGCATCGATTTCGTGAAGTCGGATCGCCGCCGCGACTCGTTCCTGCGCGGTTGCCCCGACCTGGTGATTGCCGATGAAGTGCATACGGCGGCCCGCGCCGGCGGCGGCGAAGTGGCCCAGCAGCGCCACGAACTCCTGCGCGCCCTGGCCGATGATGCCGGGCGGCACCTGTTGCTGCTCACCGCCACGCCGCACTCGGGGGTGGTGGATGCCTTTCGCTCACTGCTTGAACTGCTCGACCCGTCCTTCGCCAAGATCGAACTTGAACACCCGAGCGAGGCCGAGCGCCGCCGGCTCGCGCGCCACTTCGTCCAGCGCCGCCGCGCCGATGTGCAACGCTGGCTTGGTCAGGACGACGTGACGCCGTTCCCCAGCCGCGATGCGCGTGAGATTACCTACAGCCTGGCTCGCTCGCCGGAGTATCGCAGCCTTTTTGAGGATATTTACGCCTTTGCGCGGGAACTGGTGCGTGATCCGGTCGAGACGACATGGCGTCAGCGCGTGCGCTACTGGACGGCTCTGGCGCTGCTACGCTGCGTGATGAGCAGCCCTGCCGCCGCCGAGGCGACCTTACGGGCGCGGGTCGGGCGGATCGCCGAGCGTGAGGGGCGTGAGTCGGCGGTTGACGATCGTTACCTGGCCAACTATGTGCTTGACCTGGGCGACAATGAAGCGCCCCAGGATTTTGATCCGACGCCGGTGCTCGAAGAGGGCGAGGCGGCGTTGCCGCAGAATGAGCGCCAGCGGCTGCAGAACTTTGCGCGGCGGGCCGCAAAGCTGCGCGGCGAGGCCGACCCTAAAGCCGCCGCCGTTGCTGCGGAAGTCGCCGGGTTGCTCCGCGTTGGCTACCACCCGATCATCTACTGCCGCTATATCGCTACCGCCGACTATTTGGCCGAAGAGCTCAGTCGGCAGTTGAAGCGTGAATTCCCGCGCCTACACGCGATCAGCGTTACGGGAGCGAATTCCGAAGAGGAGCGCGAGCAGCGGATCGCCGAATTATCCCAGAGCCCGGTGCGCCTGCTGGTTGCAACCGACTGCCTCAGCGAGGGGATTAACCTACAAGCAGCGTTCGACGCCGTACTGCACTATGATCTGCCCTGGAATCCTAACCGCCTGGAACAACGCGAGGGTCGGGTCGATCGCTATGGCCAACCCGCCGCCGTAGTGCGAACCACGCTGATCTATGGCGTGGACAACCCGATCGACGAGGCGGTGCTGAATGTGTTGCTGCGGAAGGCCAAACGCATCCAGCACGATCTCGGGATCTACGTGCCGCTGCCGGTCGATAGCGCGAGCGTTGTGGAAACCGTGGTGCGCTCGCTGTTTCAGGAGCGCGTTGAGCAGCAAACGTTTCTGGAGGATGTCCCGGTGATCGATGTGGCAGGCATGCATCGCGACTGGGATCGGGCTGCCGAGCGCGAGAAGATCAGCCGTTCGCGCTTTGCGCAGCACGCAATCAAACCCGAAGAAGTGGCCCAGGAACTCTACGCGAGCGACGCCATCCTTGGCAACCCCGCCACCGTCGCCGCCTTCGTCCGCGCCGCGTGTGAACGCCTGGGCGCTGCGCTCGTGAAGGATGAAGGCGGAAGGATGAAGGATGAAGATCACATAATACGGATCGCCCTTGGCGACTTACCGCAATCGGTGCGCGCACGGCTTTCAAAGGATGAAGGGAGAAGGATGGATGAAGACCGGACAGGGCCGGATCTTCATCCATCCTTCTCCCTTCATCCTTCATCCTTGTCTCGGACCCATCCGCTCACCGAGGCGCTGGCCGAGTATATCCTCGACCTGGGGCTAGAGGGGAGTGCGCCGCTGGTGGTGAGCCGTTGTGGCGCGCTGCGCACGGCGCAGGTGGAGCGGCGCACGACGTTGTTGCTGCTCCGGCTGCGCTTGCTGATCGAGGTGGCGGGGCAATCCATGCCGACCTTGGCTGAAGAGTTGATTGTTGCCGGCTTTGCAGGCCGCCCCGGCAACCTGACCTGGCTCGACGAGGCGGCGGCGCGGGCGCTGCTCGATAGCGCCGAGCCGGCAGGAAATCTCGCGGCGGCCCAGCGTGATGAAGCGCTGCGCCAGAGTCTCGACTGGATGCCGGAATTGGAGGCCGATCTGAATGCCATCGCTCAGGCGCGCTCCGTTGCCTTGCTCGATGCCCACCGCCGGGTGCGCCAGGTAACCCGCACCGGACGGGTGAGCGTGCGCCCGCACCTCCCGCTCGATCTGCTGGGTTTATATGTGTTGCTGCCGGTGCCGAAGGGGATACAGGAAGGATGAAGGATGAAGGATGAAGGATGAAGGATGAAGGATGAAGGATGAAGGATGAACTTACCGTTCGCTTATTTTTTTGGGCGCTAAATGAAATTCTCTCCCCACTTGCACGCGAAAAACCGGCTCAAATCGAGAGCAACCCCCCACTTTGGCGTACACGAAATCGGAATGTGTAAAGCGTTTCGGCCAGATTAGCC
>JBBRUG010000424.1:0-4511 GCA_038247995.1 Chloroflexales bacterium
ACAGTCCAGCAGTCCAGCAGTTTGACAGTCCAGCAGTCCAGCAGTCCAGCAGTTTGACAGTCCAGCAGTTTGACAGTCCAGCAGTTTGACAGTCCAGCAGTCCAGCAGTCCAGCAGTTTGACAGTCCAGCAGTTTGACAGTCCAGCAGTCGGACAGTCCAGCAGTTTGACAATTCTCGGTTCCGTGGTTCTCGGTGATAGAAAAGACATACCCATGCGCTTCGGCATTCGTTTCAATAGCGATTCAGGTTCGATCCGCGAGGTAGTGCGTTGGGCGCAACTCGCCGAGGAGTTGGGCTTCGACGATTTCTGGTACTGCCAGGATCTAATGAAGCGCGACGCCTGGGTGACGCTCACTGCCGTTGCCGGAGCCACCAATCGCATTCGCGTCGGCACCTGTATTGTGAACCCTTTCAGCGCCAGCCCCGCCGAACTGGCGATGGCCGCCGCCAGCCTGCAAGAGTATAGCAATGGCCGCTTTGTGCTCGGCATCGGCCCCGGTGATCCGCCGTACCTGCGCTGGATCGGGCAGGCGCAGGAGCAACCCCGAGCCGGGCTGGCGGAAGCGGTGCGCATGCTGCGCCGCTTGCTCGCGGGCGAGGAGGTTGGGCCAACGAGCGGGGTGTTTGCCGGTTGGGATCCAGCGGCAAAGCTGCGCTTCGACCTGCCCACGCAGCCAATCCCGATCTACATTGGCGGGCAGGGCCCACGCGTGCTGGAACTGGCCGGCGAAGTGGCCGACGGCGCCCTGCCGATCCTCTTCCCGCCCGAGACCGTCGACTTTGTGCGCGAGCGCGTGCAGGCCGGCGCCGCGCGGGCCGGACGCGACTTGCAGCACTTTGATCTAGCCGCGTGCGTCTGGTGGTCGGTTGCCGACACCCGCCCCGCCGCCGAGGACGCGCTGCGTTACCTGGTGGCCTATTACGGCCCTTCGCTGCGCGCCGAAACGCTGGCGCCGATCGGGCTAACGCCGGAAGATTTTGCGCCGGTGCGCGCCGCCTGGGCCGCCGGCGATATGCAACGCGCAATGCAACTGCTCACACCGAACATGTTCCGCCTCGCGATCTATGGCGATGCCGAGGCGATGACGGCGCGCCTGCGCTGGCTCGCCGAACGCGGTGTGACGCAGATCAACATCGGCCCGCCGCTTGGCCCCGATCCCGAGCAAGCGTTGCGGATCACGGCGGCGGCAGTGTTTGACTCACTGAGGCACTGAGGGGGCTAAGCTGTGCGGACTGCTTCCTGCCGCGTGCCTCCTGCGTCCTGGCATGAGGTGAGGTAGCGAAGACAGATGGCGATTGATTACTCATGCGGAGATCCGGATTATCTACCCTTCAGTCATCAACCAGAGCAAGCGTCCGTCGGCGAGCGCCGCGGGCAGGCCAGGCTCGACCAGATCAGCAAGGGCGGCTGGATGAGCGCGCAGCAGTTCAAGGGGATGCCCATGGTGAGGCGCAGGGCAGCGGCAGCAAGCTCAGCAACCGGTAAGCTGCGCTCGTGCATCCCCAGGCAGGCCAGCAGATCGTCGCGATAGTGCGGCAACGGGGTCGGCAAATCGAGCGCAGCCTGCAACGCCTCGCGCCGGGTATGTACTGGCGCAACCGGTGTGAGCAACGCCACCAGCGCTGGAACGCGTAATGCTACCTCCTGAGCGCTCTGACGCACACCCAGCGCATCGTTGCGAACCAGCGCATTACGCACCTTCGCGGCGCTCTCCAGGAGATCCTGCAACTGCGGCGCCGCACCAAGCTCCAGCGTGATCCGGCCCTCCAGCGCTGCGGCAGCCTCCGGCGTTGCCCAGAATAATTGCGCCGTTTGCCGTGCCGGCAGGAAAAAGGCCCACTCCTCGGACTCGGCCGGCTCATCGAACTGCTCTAACCACTCCTCCAGGCTCATTGTGGCGATGGTGGCATGCAACAAGCGGCCGTCGGGCAACTGCTCAAACGCACTGCGGTAGCCCGCCTCCGGCTCGCCGTCGATCAGCACATCCAGATCAAGATCACTGAACGGCTCCGCCGCGCCGCGCGCATAACTGCCGTGGCAGAGGATCGCCACTGCTTGCGGCTCTTCGTCGCGCAAACGGTTCACCCAGCGGGCAAACATTTCACTATGTTCTTGCATAGTGATGTTTGCCGCCTGATTGTGCGCCCCTTGATACGCGCTCTGCGCTACTCAGGGTACGTATCAAGCGTATCATTTCAGTGCTCTCAGTGTCCTCAGTGTCCTCTGTGATTCACTGTGCCGCCCGCCGAAACACAATCCGCAGCGTCTGCTCTTCAAAATATGCGTCCTGGGCGCGCAGGCGGGCCAACGATTGGGGCAGCACCATCCGGTGGCGATGCCAACCAACCGAGATCAGCAACTCGTCGGCGTTCTGGGCCAGATGCACTTGGTCTTCCGAGGCAAAGGGCAGCGGCACGAGCAGATCAAAGCCTTCGGGCGTCTTCTCGACGCGCTGCGTCGGCCCCTGGTACAAAAAGCCTGCCGGATCGGTGTCGCCGAAGAGGTGGTCGGCCAGCCGATCGAGCAGTTCCACGCCGATGACCTCGCGGTTGAAGTGCGGTGCACGCAGGATCGGCAACGGCTCAAACATCTCGTTTACCTGCGGCGCATACTCTTGCTGCATGGCGCTCCAGGTTGCAAAGTGGCCGTCCACATCGGTAGGCAGAATCCGATTGACCACCACCGCATCGACGGCGTAGCCAAACAGGCTCAGGTAGGTCAGGCTGCGCTGCGCTTCGCGAATCACCATCTTCTCCAGGTTCATCACGATCCGGGCCGTGGTTATTTCCTGATTGGTGAGGATGTGCCGCACATCAACCAGCGCATCGATCGCCGCCTGCGCCGAGGCAAGTACATCGTCTTCGGCAATTGGCATATCGGTAACGCGCTTGGCCACCGGCCGCACAACCTTCAGCAGCGCCCGGGCAATCGGGAAGAGCCGCGAGATCCACCAGCGCATAATGTCGGGCAGCGAGAGCAAGCGCAGCGTTTCGCCGGTGGGCGCTGCATCAACCACCAGCACATCATATAAGCCCTCATCGTGATGGCGCTTGATCTGCAGCAGGCTGAACAACTCTTCCGTGCCTGGAATCACCGACAATTCGCCCTGGGCGATCGTCTCCACACCTTGCCAGGCCAGCAGATCGGCCATGTACTTTGAAACCTCGCCCCAACTCGACTCAAGCTCGTGCAGGGCATTGATCTCTTGCGCCCAAAGGTTCGGTTGAACCTCAAGCGGCTCGGCGCGCAAATCAACGCCCAGCGAGTCGCCCAGTGAATGGGCCGAGTCGGTGCTCAGAATGATCGTGCGGTAGCCGCGTTGGGCACAGCGAACGGCGGTGGCAGCGGCAACGCTGGTTTTGCCGACGCCGCCCTTTCCGGTGTAGAAGAGGATCCGCATGGGTATCGCGCCTATCACACATACAGGGGCAGAAGACAGGAGGCAGGAGGCAGGGAAAGTGGAACACCTGCGTTTCCTGTGGCTCAGTCGTAGCCTGTGGTTGCCCAATAACGATGTTCTTATCATACGGGCGATCGCCGTTTTGCGCAATATCACGCAAGCCCTTACGCTGTTTGTTCCGCCAGCGTCACTTGTTCCCACCACGCCTCAATAATTGCCGCTGTACTGCCGTACCATACCTGATCGGCGCGCGGATCATGGCGCAGGCCGGGGATGATCACCCGCCGTGCGCCTTCCAACAGGCCGCTGGCGAGCGGGATGACGCCATCGCCCCATTGGGCGCCTTCGCCGGCAAGCAATGCGTAGCTTCGGAAAGCGCCCCGCTCAGCCGGCGTGCCACGCGCCGCCCCCAATAAGCTTTTCCCCATCACACTCACATAGCGAATATACGGCCAATACGCGCCGGGGTAGGTTTCCTGCACGAAACGGATCTGGTTCAGGCCGGCCTGACGGCCTACGCCAGTCGTTGTGTGCGGTGTGCCCAGCGTTACCAGGGTGCGCACTCGTTCGCGACCATTAAAGATAACTTTGCGCGGCCCATAAGCTTTGTCGCCCAGGTAGATCCGGGCCAGGACACCGCCGGCGCTATGCGCCACGAGGGTCAGGCGTTGCGCACTGTGCGCGCTCAGTGTGGCCTGAATGGTCCGATGCAGGACGGCCAGCAGCACGCCATAGCTGTCCGAGGCAACGACCCCCAGCCAATCGAGCAGGTTCAGCGGCGTGATCATGGTCGGCCGCCCGCTGACCGTGACTAACATGGTGCGTAACGCAGCATACTGGCCGGCGTTGCTGCCAAACCCGCCAATGATCAGAATCGGATCGCGCTGCACATCGTTCGCCATAGGCCGTGGCTCCTCAGCTATTTCTGGTACAGTAAAGTATAGCACCGTGCATCGGCAGGGTGCTTCTGTCTATTAAACTGATCTGAGGAGTCCTGTGGAATTACTGATCAATGGCACCCGTTATACCATTTCCGCGGCCCCCGAGCGCCCGCTGCTCGGGGTGCTCCGCGATGAACTTGGCCTCACCGGCACGAAATTCGGCTGCGG
>JBBRUG010000425.1:0-4510 GCA_038247995.1 Chloroflexales bacterium
GGCGGGGCGAGTGGGACGGGCGCTGCGGGCGGGGCGAGTGGGACGGGCGCTGCGGGCGGGGCGAGTGGGACGGGCGCTGCGGGCGGGGCGACCACGCTGGGTCGCCCGTACAGCGTCCGAAGCCCTCAGCCCTCTAGATTCCCCCCCGGCAGCCCGGCGGGTCGATCTCCAGGTGCTTGATGCCGCCGGTAAAATAGTTGCCGCTGGTGGGGCTATAGCCGATGTAGACAAAATCGGGGTGGGTCCAGGGGGCGCCGGGGAAGGCGCTCGACCAGGTAGCGCCGGTAGGCTGGGCCAGCAGATCGAGCGTGTTGGCGGTGGTAATGGAAGCGAAGTGGCTCTCCCAGCCAGGTACGTAGTCGAGCACGCTGACGCCTTCCGCGTCCAGAGCGTCGGCAACTTCCACCAGGCCCGGGCCTTTTGAACTGAGCAGAAACTGGGTATACATCGTGTGCGCCCAGGGCGATGAGAGGTAACTCTGGTTGAAGAGTTGTAGGCCGGCGCGCACATTGCCGCCGTTACGCGGGACGCTCACCGTAAACTCGCGGGTGCCGTTGGTAGTGCCTTCGATCAGCGGATTCGGGCCGTTAACTGCGGGGCGTACGTCGGCTGCCGTCCAGAACGGGATCGGGCAGTCGCAGCTTTGCATGCCCAGCGGCTCCGGCGGCAACGTGCAGCGGATCGCCGTACTGCCGTCGAAGAGCGCATAGCCGTTCGCGTCGAAGCTGAGCGCGCCCTGGGTGATGCATGTAGCCGTAATATCAGTTTGGGTCAGGTTCGTCACGACAAGCGGATTGCCGTCAACTTCGTACAATGTGTAAACTACACGCAGTTTGTTGTCGGGAAAATCAACGTTCAGGTGCCAGGCAGTTCCTGCGGCGTTCGCTACCGCCTGTGCCGGCGATGCCGCTAGTGTTGTGCCGAGGATAGCGAGGATTGCTCCAAGCACGATCAGGCAACGACGGACGACACGAAATGTTCGGCTCATAATGCGCTCCTCACTACTGCACCGCTTCCAGGCCTATTCTGCAACGTTCAATGCTGTATAACGTAGTATACGAGAGAGCCCTGTCGAAAAGTTCCCAAAATTCGCCCCGATCTTCCCAGGATGGAGCAGCGCCGATGCCCGACGTCTCATCCACTGTTGTAAGTGCGCCTCTGAGCCCGTTTGAGCGCCATGTGAAGCATGCGTTACGTTATCTCGACGAACCGCAGCGCCTGGAGCGTGAATCGCCCCTGGCAAGCGCGTATATGCTTAGTCGCGCCCTGACCAGCCCGATGCCTGAACGTTCGCGCGGCGAAGCGCTCGTGTACGCCATGCGCGCTGCTGCCGCTCAGCTCTGGCCCGGCCCGCCGCCGCAAACCCGTGCGGCAATGCTGGCCGCGATCGCGAATGTGCGCGGCGATCCGGCTGATCCGCGTTATGCCTATGTTGTCCTCGAATTACGCGCCTTCCATACTTTCATTACGCCGAATCGCATGTCGGATATCTGGGAGCACGAGGAGCTGATCCCGGGTTCGAAGTCGCAGCACTATCGCGATTTCGACGCCGCTGTGAAGCAACTCGCCGCACTACTGCTCGATCAGTTGCGCCCGGCGTTGCGCCGTGAATATCCGCGTGCACCGCAAACGCTCTATGGCTATGATCATTTGTTCAATGAACTTACAAAAGCATTGGCGCAGCGGCAGACAATCCACCTCTCCGGCCCCGGCGGGGTGGGCAAAACCAGCCTGACGGCGCGGGCCATGGCGCATTGCGGCGAACGTCCGCTGTTCTGGTATACCGTGCGCCCCGGCTTCAACGACGGCGTAAGCAGCCTGCTCTTTGCGCTCGGCGCCTTTCTGCACGAGCATGGCGCGGCGGGGCTGTGGCAGTATCTGGCCGGGCTCGGCGGCGCAGCGAGCGATCTTAACCTGGCTACCGGCTTGCTGCGCGAAGATCTGGCCGCCCTCGTCGCTACGCCGCCGATCTTCTGTTTCGACGATCTAGAGCACCTGGCAGTGGCCAATCTGGCGCTACAAACCCCTGCGCACACGCAGATCCTTGATCTGCTGGAAGGCCTGCATGGCAGCGCAACCATGGTCCTGCTCAGCCAGCGCCCGGTGCTGAGCGGCGACGTTCATCTGGAGCTCACTGGCCTGGCCCTGGCGGATGTCCAGCAACTCTGTGCGGAGGCCGGGCGCGAACTGACCCTTGCGGAGGCCCAACGGCTCCACGCCTACACCGGCGGCAACCCACGGCTGATCACCCTGCTGTTACGACTCCAACAGGCCGACCCCACCGCGTGGCCAGCTGAAGGGTACAGCGGCGCACAGGCATTGCTACCGGCCTTTCAACGCCTCTGGCGGCGACTCACGCCGGAAGAGCGGCGCGTGCTGCAACAACTGGCCGTCTACCCCTACCCAGCCCCGGTCGATGGGTTCCCCGCCGCTGTTTTAGCTCAGCTTGAACAGTTAGCGTTGACCGAACTGAACGCCGTCGGCGGCGTCGTGCTGCTGCCTGCGCTGGTGCCAATCGTCCTGGCTGAACTATCGGCGGAGCTGCGGCTTAAATTGCATCGTCAGGCGGCGCTGGTGCGCCTGGAGCGCGGCGATGTAACGGCGGCGGCCTACCATTTTGCGCAGAGCGGCGAAGAAAATCGCGCCGTTCAGATCTGGTTTCCCCAGCGGCGGCAGGCATTAGCGCGCGGCGAGGCCGATCTGGCCCGGCCGATCTTCTTCGGCATTGCGCCGCAGCGGCTTGGTAAGACGGAACGCAAAGCGCTTGATCTGATCCGGGTCGAGTTGCGTCAGCTTGCCGGGCAGCACGCCGAGGCGTTGCACGAACTGGAAACCGCCGATTGGGCCGATCAGAGCGAAGCCGGCGCGCGGCTGTGGATGCTGCGCGGCGAATTGCAGACGGCCCTGGGCTACCCTGAGCAGGCGCTGATCAGCTATGGCGAGAGTTTTAACCTGGTGGCGCGTTTGCTTGGCCAGCAGGTGCTGCTCCATCAGCGCCGCGGCGTGCTGCTGCACCGTCAACGTGATTTGGCCGGCAGTTGGCAGGCGATCCAGCGCGCCGAGTTCGATCTGGAGATCTTACGCGGCCTGGTGCGTGAAGAGGAAGGCGCCTACCCGGATGCGCTGGCGGCCTACGGGCGGGCGCTGGCGCTGGCGGAACAACTCGCCGACGACGCGCTGCTGGCCCAGGCCGAACGCCAGTTTGCCGCGCTGCACGGCCGGCGCGAAGAACTCGACGCGGCAATTACCCACGCCACGCGCTCGATCGCGATCTACGAACACATCGGCGATCGACTCAACCTGGAGAAGATGCGCAGTAACCTGGCGGCGATCTATGTGCAAACCCGCCAGTTTGAGGAAGCGCTCGCGATCGGTGCGCCGACCTATGATTTTTTTCAGGCCGTGCGCGATCCGTACTTTAGCGCGGTGACGGCGGCCAATCTGGCCGAAGCGGCGTTCGGTGCCGGCGATCTGTCCGAGGCGACCCGTTACGCCCAGGCCGTAATCAGCATCGGCGATACATTTGCAACGCCATATGCCCATTACACGCTGGGTCAGGTGGCGCTGCAACAGCAGCACACCGACGCCGCCGTCGCCGGATTCCGCGAGTCGATGCAACAGGCGTTGCGCAACGACGACCCCTACATGGCCGCCTATGCTGAGCGTTCGTTGGGTGCAGCGCTACTCACCGCCGGCAACCCAGCTGCAGCGGAGGAACATATCACCAGCGCATTGGAGGCCTTTCGGCGCTTCGTGATCCCCAGCGAAGTCGCCGCTACCGAGGCATTATTGGCTACGCTGCAGCTGAAGCGCTGATCCGATCGTACAGGCGACCCTCGTGGTCGCCATGGGCAGCCACATAGGGCTGCCCCGACATTGCCGCTGCCCGCCCCGCCCCGCCCTTCTCCTGAATCCTGAATCCTGAATCCTGAATCCTGAATCCTGTTTATAATGTCTCTGGCACCGCTGCCCCGTTTCAACGCTGAACCGTTCCCCAACACCCGAGCAATTTGCTATGCGCCTCATTCTTGTTCGCCACGGCGAGACGCCCTGGAATGTGACTCTGCAGTATCAAGGTCAGGGCCATGTGCCCCTGAACGAACGCGGTCGGATCCAGGCGCAGCTTGGCGCCGAGCGGTTGCGCCGTGCCGACGCTGTTGCGCTCTACAGCAGTGATCTGGCTCGCGCTCACGAGACGGCCACGATCATCGGCGATGTGCTGGGCCTCACTCCGCAGCTCATGCCCGACCTGCGCGAGATTGATGTCGGTCAGTGGGAAGGCCACACCCCCGAAGAGCTCTACCGGCGCTTTCCGGACCATATGCGCGAGTATGAGCGCGATCCGGCGCGCACAGTGCGCCTCGGCGGCGAGAGCTACGCGCAACTCCAGCAACGTGCCTTGCGCGCGTTGGAGGAAATTACCGCCGCCCATCAGCCCGGCGAGACGATCATTGCTGTCAGCCACGGCGGCACGATTCGCGCCCTACTCTGCCACGTGATCGGCCTCGAC
>JBBRUG010000426.1:0-4489 GCA_038247995.1 Chloroflexales bacterium
AATCACGAGCGGCGCAGCGGTGGCCTGGCCGTGGCCCTCGAACGCGCTGATGCCTTTATCGGCGTCAGTCGGGGCAACATTTTGAGCGCAGAGATGATCCAGAGCATGGCCGCCGACCCGATCGTGTTCGCGCTGGCCAACCCGGTACCTGAGGGCGACCCGGAGATGCTGCGCAACTATGCCCGCGTTGTAGCTACCGGGCGCAGTGACCAACCCAACCAGATCAACAATGTGCTCAGCTTTCCAGGGATCTTTCGGGGCGCTCTCGATGTAAATGCACGCAGCATGACGGCGGGCATGCGGCTAGCGGCGGCTGAGGCATTGGCCGGCGCAATCCCACCTGAAGAGGTGAGCGAGGAGTATATCATTCCAAGCGTTTTTAACCGGAATGTGGTCCCGGCAATTGCCGCTGCCGTCGCTCAGGCCGCAATCGACGAGGGCGTGGCCCGCCGGTCGCATTTGCCGGGCGCGTAGGGCCGATGCGTGCATCGGCCCTACGCCGCCTCGATCCGCCGCAGCGCGCGCCGGGCGACGGATTGCCGCTGCGAGGGCGGGGCAGGCACCGCGATTTGTTTGATGATCGGCCCCTGTTCGCGCCGCGCACGAGCAGCATAGGCCAGATGGATCCGCGCCGGGATCGAGCGAACGGCTGGTGGGCTGGAATGTGGGTTTAACTCGGGGCTACTGTACCAGCGGCGTGGTTTCATGCGCAGGCTCCACGGATGCACAGTGCGAAAGCTCAACAAACTACTTACACTAAATACAAGACAGACCTACGCAGTAGTGTCGTATTTCCGCTTTAGCGTGGCAACGAGGAAAGACTATTGCCCTTCTTTGTTGTAAAAGGACTGTTATTATAGCGGCGACGCCGCAGGCTGTCAATACACACACCAACGCCCCGTTCGTCGGCAACGAACGGGGCGTTGGTGTGCTTAGAGCTGCAAGCTACTTGCGGTTGCGGTTGCGCAAGAAGGGCGGGATGTCCAGGTCGTCGCCATTGGTGAAACTCGGCGCAACTCGCGGCTGCTGTTGCGGCTGTGGCGTGGGCTGCGGCTGCGCCTGGCGCTGCGGCTGCTGCTGTGGGAACTGGCCATTGCTCGTCGCCGTTGGGTACGAACGGGTGCGCTGGGTGCTGCTGCTGCTGCGCGCCGAATCGAATCCGGTGGCGATCAGGGTCACCTTGACCTCGCCGGGCGGGTAGGTGGGGTCGATCACGGCACCGACGATGATATTCGCGTCGGGATCAACCTGCTTAGCCACAATATCGGCGGCTTCGTACACTTCCAGAATACCCAGGTCTTCGCCGCCAGTGATGTTGAACAGCACGCCCTTCGCCCCGTCGATGCTCACTTCGAGCAGCGGGCTGGCGATTGCGGCATTCACCGCGTCGAGCATGCGGCTGTCGCCCTTGCCGGTGCCGATCGCCATCAGCGCCGAGCCCTGCTGAGCCATAATCGTCTTCACGTCGGCGAAGTCCACGTTGATCAAGCCGCGCTGGGTGATCAGGTCGGAGATGCCCTGAATGCCCTGGCGCAGCACGTTGTCGGCCATCTGGAAGGCCTGGTTGAAGGTGGTGTTCTTGCTCGCCATCTGCAGCAAGCGGTCGTTCGGGATGATGATCAGCGTATCTACCACCGGCTTGAGCTGCTCGATACCCTGCTCGGCCACCTTGCGGCGGTGGTTGCCCTCGAAGGTGAACGGGCGGGTCACCACGCCCACGGTCAGCGCGCCGAGGTCGTGAGCCACGCCGGCGATGATCGGCGAGGCGCCCGTGCCGGTACCGCCACCCATGCCGGCGGCCACGAAGACCATATCGGCGCCCTTGAGTTGCTCGTACAAGTCTTCCTGGTTCTCTTCGGCGGCCTTCTGGCCGATCACCGGGTTACCGCCGCTACCGAGGCCGCGGGTCAGCTTGTCGCCGATGCGTACGCGCAGCGGAGCCAGCGAGTGCATGAGCGCCTGGGCATCGGTATTGACCGTGATAAACTCGACACCCTGCACGCCGTCGGCGATCATGCGGTCGATCGCGTTACTGCCGCCACCGCCCGCGCCCACGACCTTGATCTGAGCGAAATCTTCCGGAATGAAGCCATTGCTGTTGCGGTCGATCATTGGTTCCTCCTGTTGGGCGAAGCCTTCGCCTGGTACTACGTTTCCGTTGGTTGTAGCCCTGGGCGATTGGTTCGCCCGTCCTAGATTCAATGCAGCATCTACGGGAGGAATTCCCGCAGCCAGCCTTTGAAGCGTTCGTACACCGTACCCCACCCCTGCCGATCGTCGTTTCGATGTGAAGGGCTAAAGTTACTCAGCCCGTGGCGTGCGCCCCATTGGAGCAGGCCCACGCCGGTTGCATAGGAAGGGCTGTCCAGCGAGTCGGCCAACCCGCTCAGATCACGCGGAACGCCGACGCGCACCGGCATGCCGAGCATCTCGCGCACCTGCTCGTCGAAGCCGTTTAGTTGCGCAGCCCCGCCGGTCAGGACAATCCCTGCCGGCAGCATCCCTTCATATCCGCTGCGTTTGATCTCGTTATAAATCAGCTCTATCACCTGCTCGCCGCGGGCATGGATGATCTCACTCAGCAGATGCCGGCTGATCTGCTGCTTCTCACCCACCGTCAGCGTCTCGGCGTCCACCAGGTCGCTCGCGTCATCGTCGGCGGGTTGCTCGCCGACGATGGCGCTGCCGTACTTCAGCTTGAGATATTCAGCAGTGTTGTGCGGCGTATGCAGCACATACACGATGTCGTTGGTGAAATGGTTGCCGCCCACCGGGATCACGCTGGTATGCCAGACGCCGCCCTGAACGAAGATCGCCACATCGGTGGTGGCCCCGCCGATATCGACGAGCATCACGCCGCGGTTCTTGTCGTCGGCGGTGAGCACCGCTTCGCCGGCGGCCAATGGTTGCAGCACCAGGTCGTCGATCTCGACGCCGGCCTTCTGCACGCTCTTGATCAGGTTCTGAATGGCCATCACCTCGCCGGTGACGATATGGGTTTCCACTTCGAGGCGAAACCCGCTCATCCCGATCGGGTCGCGAATACCCTCGTGCCCATCCAGCACATAGGCGCGGGGAATGACGTGAATGATCTCGCGCTGCGTGGGGATGGCCACGGCCTGCGCCGCCTCCACCGCCCGGGCCACATCGCTGCGCGTGATCTCCTGATCCGGGCGCTGCACCGCCACCACACCCCGGCTGTTTAGCGAGGAGATGGTTCGACCGGCCACACCGACAAAAGCCGTCCCAATGCGGTAGCCGCTCAGCCGCTCGGCCTTTTCGACACTCGCGGCGATCGCATTCACCGCGTCGTCGATATTGACCACGACGCCTTTGTCGATCCCTTTACTAGGTGTGAGACCCACCCCCAGGATGTTGATCCGGCCTGTGTCGGCCACCTGAGCCACAATTGTGCAAACCTTGGTGGTACCGACATCAATGCCAACGATAGTCCGTTGCATAACCTTCCTCGCTTTCCGCCGATTGAGGCCAACCGACGGAAAGTAGCCGACGGTCAGGGGCTATTCGCCCCCTGGCCTGCGCCCCCATTGGCCGGGGCGGCGGTGTTTTGGTAATAAGGAGTAGACGAGCGTAAATCGAGATACGTAAACGTGGTGCCATCGGCCAGCAAGTAGTTCAAGACAGCCAGCTTGCGGTCTAATTCTTCACTCTGGCCGAAGACGATCGTCTGGCCGGCAGTTGAGCGTGTGTAGACACCCAACCCGATATCCCATCCGATCTGCGCTGGGGTAAAACCCAACTCATCGGGGAGCCGCAAAGCGAGTGTGCGCGCTAGATTTAGCGCATCAGGGTCAAGCCGATCACTAGGCTGGAGTTGCAGATTCGAGTTATCTACGATGACAAGAACGGACGGCTCGGCGGGTTCCTGCGCAGTCCCCAAGACCTTGCCGGTGCCATCCACCAGATACTGCACTCCGCCGGCCAGCCAGCGCACCTCAGGCCGCCGCTCGACAATCTGAATGGTCGCACTATCGGGGAGCAACACCTGTACCTCGGCGTGTTCCACATATGCAACCGACATGAGCCGTTCAGTGACCACGGCGGGATGCACAAACCAGATCGACCGGCCAAGCACATCGGCCAGGGCCGTTACCTCGGCAGTGCTGAGCGCGTTATTGCCCGCAACTTGCACATTGCGAATACTCAACTGCGGGCTGAAGAGTACATAGCCCAGGGCAACCAGGCTAACCACAAGGAGGATTGCGCTGACCAGGCGCCCGTTGAGCAGCCAGTCGCGCAGCGTTTGCCGCGGGCCTGGTTGCGCCTGTGATCCGTCGGATGGTGGGGGACGCATCTGACGGCGTTGCCGCCGCGCGGCGATGCGTTCGCGTGTGTTGGGTGGGTTATATTCCATAAGGTGGATATTTTGCCTCGCAGGGGCGGGTCGCGACCCGCCCTTACGCACGTTCCAAAGCCAGTTCGATGAGTCGATCAAGCAGATCCGAGTAAGCGAGGCCACTGGCGGCCC
>JBBRUG010000427.1:0-4480 GCA_038247995.1 Chloroflexales bacterium
CGCCGCCTCAGGATCGCGCAGGCGTTCCCAGCGCGCCCAGGTCGCGTCGTCCAGATCTGGCACATGCTTACGCGGCACCTTACGCAGGTTTGCCAAGACATGATCTTCCAGATACGCCCGTTCCGCCTCCTTGAACGGCGGACGTAGCAGCACCGGATGTACGGAAAGCCGGAGATCGGTGAGGCCAGCCTCACGCAGCCAGCCAGGCGTTCGTTCACTGCGCAGCGTTGTGCGTACTGGTGCATCGGCCACAGCAAACGCCGCTCGGCGTAGGGCGTAATCGAGTTCGGCTTCACCGGGAATAAAGAGGCTGCGTTCCCAGGCGATCAGCCAGATGGCGATCTGTCCGCCGGGCCGGGTGACGCGCAGTAGTTCGCTCACTATCTGGAGTGGCGCGAACCCCCATTCGGCCCGGATCACATCGGCGCTCCAGACCCAATCGAACACGGCGTCGGCGAAGGGTAGCGGTCGCTGCAGATCGGCCCATTCCAGCCGTACCGTTCCCTGAAGTTGATGTTCGTCAACGATCTGGTGGGCGGCATTTAGGTGCGGTTGCGACACATCAACGCCGATCACGCGCCCCTCCGGCCCGACCTGTTCCGCCAGCAGTGGCAGCAGGCCACCCGGCCCGCAACCGAGATCGAGCCCGCGCGATCCTGTCGGCAGTGCCAGTGTTGCCAGCGCTGCCCGATACGCCGGCTCCATGGTCGCGTTGTAGGCCAACTCAGCCACCGCATAGTCTTGCGCAATAATAGCCTGATTGACTGGCGGCAACGCGTTCGGCCCGTCCACCGGCCGC
The DNA here is from genome assembly GCA_038247995.1 of Chloroflexales bacterium. Classification (GTDB taxonomy): domain Bacteria; phylum Chloroflexota; class Chloroflexia; order Chloroflexales; family Chloroflexaceae; genus JBBRUG01. The sequence continues at coordinate 800 of JBBRUG010000427.1, forward strand.
TCGATGAACACCAGCGGCACTAGATAGCCCAGATACAACTCGTCGGCGCTGTGCGTCACGCCGAAGCCCAGGCGCTCGTAGAAACGCAGCGCCGGGTTGCCGCGCATCACCGAGGTGCGGTAGGTGCGGATGTGAATGGGCAGATCGGCGGTGATCGCCGCCCAGAGCCGTTGCCCTAACCCCTGCCCGCGCTGATCCTGCCGCAAGTACAAGCGCCAGAGATGCGCGATGCCCTCATCCGTCCAGCCCAGTTGCGTCATACCGACAATCGCACCGGCTAACTCGGCCACCAGCAGCCGTACCTGCGGATTGGCCAGCGAACGCACAAAACCCTCGTGCGTCCAGGCCTTTGCAAAGCCCTCGGTGATGTAGCCGTCGGGTGCCAGGCTGGTGTAGGTATCGCGCCAGGCTGCTGCGCCGACGGCCTGGATCGCGGGGATGTCGGTGGCGGTAGCTGGACGAATTGATGGAATCATTTGCGGTGCCTTTCACTCATGTCGTTCCCGTGCTGGACACCTGCCTACGCGGGTGTGACATGGTTGTCGTTTCTGCGGTGGCGAGACATCGTTGTCGTTCCCGCGCAAGCGGGAACCCAGTACCGCGTGTCGGTTCCACGCCCGGTGGGGTTCCCCCGCGCAGGTGGGAACCCATATGAACGTCTTTTATCCCTCGCTGTGTATTGCGCACACCCGCACCATCCCATCGTCAGCGCCAATTGCCAAGAGCGCGTCATCCGGCGACCAGGCAACCTGGCTGATGGGCGCCGCGAGCTTGCTGTAGGCCAGCGGATGTTCACCCTGGGCCATGTTCCACAGATACACCCGACTGTCAATCCCGCCCGAAGCCAGGTCCGGCCCGTGATGTTGAAACGCCAGCGCGCTCACCAGATCGAGGTGGGCATCAAGAGAGATCGGCGCGCTGCCATCCGGCGTCCCAGTGCGCCAATCCCAGACGATCACCACAGGAGAACCGTCTGTCGCCAGCCAATGGCCACGCGCCTCCCAGGCGAGTTCGCGTACTTTGGTAGTATACCCGTGCATCATCAGATCCGATTGCGCCGGAAACGTCCAGGTTTGCACCCTGGCGTCTTGCTTCCCAGCGGCGATCACCCGCCGATCCCGCCGCCAGGCGAGCGCGATGATTGCGCCCTGTGCGTGATAGGTGTGCAGTGGTTCCGGGCGATCCGTCAGCCAGAGCGTGAGCGTGCTGCCCGCTGCGCTGATCAGTAACGGCGGCCCCGGATCAGCCGGACTGAGCCCCGGAACCCAGTGGACTGCGCTGATCGTTCCCGCAGCGTCGGTGTACGCCTGGACAGGCTGCCCATCACGATTCCACAGGCGGAGTTTCCGTCCTGCACCACTGGCCAGTAATGCACCGCTCGTGCGATCTCCTGGCGTCCAGGTGAGCTGTTCAACCCAGGTTGCCCCACCGGCCAGCCGCAGGCACTCCGTGCCGGTCGCGGTATCCCACCACCGAATGTTCCCATCAAGCCCGGCGCTGCACAGCACGGCTCCGTCGGGTCGCCAGGCCAGTGCCGTTGTGCCAAATCCGTGACCATCAACCCGCCAACAGCGCTGCCCAGTAGCCGTTGCAAAGAGGCTGATCGGGCCGCTCACTTCGGCGGCAGCGAGCCACACGCCGTTGGGAGACCAGGCCAGGGCGATCACATGATCCGCAAGGTGCGCTTCCCACATTGCGGGCAGCGCCTTCGGCTTCGGTGGTGATGTGGGCATCATCGGCCCTCCTGGCCTGCGTTGGTCGGTACAGTGCGGTTCCACTGCCGCCCTCCCGATCCTGGATTAGCGCGTTGCACCGACGTGCCAGATCACTACCCCGACATGCTGTTGGTAGTGATACTGCCAGCCATCGGCGTACGCTTCCAGCAAGGGCGGCAGCGCCTCGGCCAGCGCCGCAATAGCCTCAGGCGGCGTGCTGAACGGCGCCAGCCGCTGGGCTACGTCCTGTACCGTCACCCCGCTCACGCTGCGCGTCTCAGCAACGACGCGCACTTCGGCCAGCGCCCCGATCTGCCAGAGCGCACCGGCCAGGTAGAGATGGGTAGGGTTTTCCGACTCCGTCCATGTTCCGCAGTGCCGTTCCACCAACGCCCGGTGCGGCGGATTGCCGCCCACGCCGCCAAGCAGTACCAGCGTTCGCCGGGTAACGGCAGTGAGCCTGGTGAGCGCAGCACCAAGATCGACCTGGCGGTAGAGCGACCAGGCCGCCAGCACAATATCGTGGGGTTCAACCGGCGCATCCGGCCACCCGGCCTCAAGCCGGTGGATGTTCGTTACCCCCGCCTGTGCCGCCTTCTGCTCCAACACGTCGAGCATCGCTGCCGACTGGTCGAGCGCCGTAACCGAGCATATCTGACGCGCCAGGGGCAGTGCAAACCGCCCAGTGCCGGCGCCGACATCCAACAGCGTATCGTTGGGGCACAGCAGGTTTCCAATCAGCGCCAGGCTCTGCGCCGCTGTGGAGTCTGTACCGGCACGCGCATCGTATTGGGTGGCATGCTGCTGCCAGTAGGCTCGGTCTTCCGCCGGGTCGCGCCGCAGGTTGGGGCGCTGGCGTATGCTGGCTTCCCAGGCGTCGATAAAGTCAACTGTTGTAGAGGGCATCTGTCAACTCCCTGAGGCTCGTTTTGTCATCAGTTCGAGCGTCGGCTGGTAGGTGATGCGCAAGCCGAGATTGTCAATCGTTGCGTTGAAAGCATAGGGTGAAATGACATCGTAGAGCACCAGTGCCGGAACTTCTTCGGCTGCGAGCGCCTGAATCTGTTCACAGATCGCAAAGCGCTGCTGAAGATTTCGCTCCAGGATGCCGCTATCGATCAACTGATCCACCTGGGCATTCCGGTATCCGCCGTTCTGGGTGGTATTGGCCGAACCCGCGGAATGTAAGTGCGGGCGGAAGCGAAAGTCAGGATCGCCATTGGCCCAGCCGAACCCATTCGTCAGGCGCAAATCCCAGTCGCCCTGGCGCACGACGTCGGTCAGTACCGCCGACTCGACGGCCTGTAATTGCAAATCAAAGCCCAGCGGTTCAAGCACGCTCTGGAGATATTCCGGCAACTCACGCGGAATGCGCGCATTATTTGGGTCGAACGGCATGATCACCGTAGCCCGCTGCCCTTGCAGCGCCTCCGCCGCCAGTTCTACGGCACGCGTCGGGTCGTAGGGCACAATGCCTTGCGGCGAGAACCAGCGCTCCGAGAGCGTCGAGAGAATCCCCGTTTGCGCCTGGCCAAAACCAAAGGCCAGTTCGTCAACGATGAATTGGCGATCCAGGGCAAACGCAACTGCCTGGCGCAGGCGTACATCATTGAAGGGCGGGCGTCCGCAATTGAAGTGGAGCAATTGCGCCAGCGTAATCGGCCCAGCGGCAACCGTCAGATCGGTGCGATCGCGCAGCGCCGCCGCCTGCGGCAACCCAAGTGCGCCCAGTTCAACTAGGGCATCAACCTGGCCCGACTCGAGCGCCGCCTGCCGTGTGTTTGCGTCGCCAATCTGCTGAAAGACGATCTCACGCACGTTTGCCGGCACGCCCCAGTAATCGGGGTTTCGCTCTAGCCGATAACTTTGATCGCGCTCCCACTCGACTAACCGGAACGGGCCGGTCGTTCCGGGAATGCCGCTGAAATTGCCCTCAGCCGTAAATGAGCGTGGCGAAAACATCGCC
>JBBRUG010000428.1:0-4479 GCA_038247995.1 Chloroflexales bacterium
CATCCACCGTGTCCTTCAGGGCGCGGTGCCCATTCACGGCAGTCCGCCGGCCGCCGCCCGCAGCATCCATCGCGTCCTTCACGGCGCGGTGCCCCTTTATTTCAGCGGTTCCCATTCATTTCAATCGTTAGGGCGCGGCGCACTTTTTGAACTGCAACTGCTCAATCAACCGCTGCTCGTCGGCAAACCCCTGATTGAGATGACGCAAACTGCCCCGCTCATCAAGAATGGCCGTTGCCGGCACCGTCATTAACCCCAGCCGATCAGCAAGATCAGCGTGCTCAGAGACGGTGAGTGTTACCACGGCCACTTGCTCGCCCAGCTGCGCGCGCAGGCGATTCAACGCCGGCGCCTGCCGCGCCCGACAATCGCCACAGTTCGGCAGGCTAAATGCCAAATGTCAAGTTGTTGCGCAGGTAAGTCAAGATTGCGTGGGAAGGGTGTGGGAAGGGCGGCAGCATCCGCAGATTGCGCGGATTGCGCAGATGATCGGGCGGCGGGCGGATCAGGCCGACCACGAAGCGGCCGCGCATACGCGCATGCGCGGCGCGGCGGCGGCTTTCGGTAGAATACTGCGGGGCACGGTCCTGGGCCGGCCCAGACGGCTGGATGGACAACCTAGGATTTCGGGTTGAGCTTCCGGGAAGCTTACAGCTTCCCGGAAGCTAGCAACCGCTCAGGCTGGGCGCGGCGCGAATCGCGATTTTTTGCTGAGAAGGAGCAAGCCTGCCCTGAGCTTGTCAAAGGGGGACGGGGGGTGAGGGCGAATCTGCTAGTATGCCAGACCGCGCCCAGCGAGGTAGGCGACGCCCTGAGGAATGTTGGCGGGTTGAGCCAGTTCCAGCAACAGCCGGGGTTGGTGCTCAAGTTCGGCCAGGGCCTCGAACAGCGCGTACCAGTTGAGGTTGCCTGCACCCGGTGCCCAGTGACGGTCGAGCAAGCCGTCATTGTCTTGCAGGTGCAGGTGCTCCAACAGCGCGCCGCCGTCACGTACCCACTGGTCGGCGGGCGGACCGCCGGCACGCTGCATCACCAGCGCATGCCCTACATCGAGGCTCAGTTGTACGACATCCTGCTCGAACGAACGCACCAGTTCGATCAGTGGGCGCGTGTTCGTATCGGAGCATACTTCTACTACCAGGGCGCAGCCGATCGCCCGTGCCGCCGGAAGGACATCGGCGAGCGTCGCGTGCGCCAATTCGATCTCCTCTGCCAGGCCCGCACTGCGGGTATGGGCCGTATGGGGACTGCCGAAGAAATCGAACGGGCTATGCACAACCATCTGCGTCGCGCCGATCACGGCGGCAAATTCCAGCCCCTGCTTGAGCCGTTCCCGCACCAGTGCCTGCACCCGCGCGTCGGGGCAAGTGAGCGGTAGGCCGTTCCATGGGCCGTGAATACCGAGTCGGCCAGTGTAGCCGTCGAGCATACTGCGCGCCTGGCGTGCCAGCGCCTGCCAATCTCCATCGAGTATGTTGCCGTACGAGGGATCCCACAATTCCAAGTCACGCTGATCTTCAAGAATCCACACCAGATGTTGCGGCAGTTCGGTGATCGGCATAGCGGCGCCAAGAAGAGGGAGGCTCATAGGTTTATCCTTGCTTCGCCGATCCGCGCTGCAGCGCCGTCGTACTCAGCAACGGCGCAAGTTCCAGCGGTTCGGTCAATTGTTCCAGTGGCAGATGGCAGCGAATGGCATGGCCATCCTCGGCGTGGCGCCACGGAGGGTCTTCGACAGCACAAACTGGTTCGATACGACGCGGGCAGCGATGGTAGAACGGGCAACCGCGCGCCGGCGGCGTTCCTGGCGTCTCGTCGCGGTCAACGGCGCGCACCCGCCGCCCCGGCACAGGCGTCGGCACCGCCGCCAATAAACTTGCGGTATAGGGATGGAAAGGCGGTGCGTACACCTGTCGTACGCCACCGATCTCACACAGACGTCCCTGGTACAACACCGCCACATGATCGGCGATCGCCCGTACCACAGCCAGGTCATGCGCGATGAACAGATAGGTCACGCCACGTTCGGCCTGCAGTTCCACCAGCAAACTCAGTACCGCTGCCTGCACCGACACATCGAGGGCGGAAACGACCTCGTCACAGAGGATGATCTCCGGCTCGGCGGCGAAAGCACGCGCAATCGCGACGCGCTGTTTTTCACCGCCCGAAAGCTGGCTGGGAAAGCGGTCCAGATAATCCGCGCCAAGACGCATCTGATCCAGTAAAGTGATCGATCGGGCGCGGCGCTCGCCACGCGTCAGGCCGAAGAAGAGGCGTTGAGGTCGCTCCAAAATCTCGCCCACCGTCCGGCGTGGGTTGAGCGAGGCATCCGGATTCTGAAAGACAATCTGGATCCGCCGGCGCACGTCTAGCGGGCGTCGCTGCACCGGCACTCGCAGATCCACGTCGCCAAGACGCATCCTGCCCATCAGCAGCGGCTGTAGGCCGGCCAGCGCGCGCGCGATCGTCGACTTGCCGCTGCCACTCTCGCCCACAAGCGCCAATGTCGACCCCCGGCGCAGGGTGAGCGTGATTGCGTTGACGGTCGGCGGCGGAGTTGGGTGGCCCAGAGCCTGCTGGAGGAGGGCGATCGCGCCGCGCCGCGCATAGGTGATGCTCACATCGCTCAGTTCAATCAGCGATTCGGCTTGGTGTAGGGCGCTGCGCTGCGATCGAGGCAGCAGTTCGATCGTTTCCGCCACCGCAACGTGCTGCCAGCGATGACAGTGCACTTGACGTACCTTGTCGCTCGCTTCCAGGTTCGCCGGCGTTGTATGGCATGGCGTGTCGGCGAAAGTGCAACGCGGCGCAAAGGCGCACCCCGTACCGTGTGTACCCGGCGCGGGCGGCTGGCCAGGCATCGCCTGTGGCAGCGCCGCCATGTGGAGGCGCGGCACCGACGCCAGCAAGCCGCGCGTATAGGGATGGCGCTGTTCGGTAAAGAGATCGGTTGTCGGCCCAGTTTCAACCACCTCCCCGGCATACATCACCGCCAGGCGATCACTCGCGCGCGCAATCACCCCTAGATCGTGGCTAACATAGACCATCGCCGCACCGGTGCGCTCGCCGATCTCATCGAGCAGATCCAGCACGTGGGCCTGAGTTGTCACATCCAGACCGGTCGTTGGTTCGTCAAGCACCAACACTTCCGGTTCACCGGCCAGCGCCATTGCGATCGCAACGCGCTGCTGCTGCCCACCAGAGAGTTCATGGGGATAGCGGCGCGCCAGCGTTGCCGCGTTCGGGAGGCGCACCTGGTGGAGTAACTCGACGGCATGGGCACGAGCTGCCGCAGGGCTCAGTCCGCCATGCACGCTGAGCACTTCTTCAACCTGTACACCAACCGGTAAACTAGGCGTCAGCGATTGGCCGGCGTTCTGCGGTACGAGCGCAAGCCGACCGCCGCGAAGCCGCTGCACCTCAGCCGGCGCAAGCCGCATCAGGTCAACGCCATTGAATTGCACTGCGCCGTTGATCAGCAAGCCTCCAGAGCGGATAAAGCCGAGCAGCGCCAGAGCAAGTGTGCTCTTTCCACACCCCGACTCGCCGACAATCCCCAGGCGTTCACCACGCCCAATGGTTAGCGTTACATTGCGCAACACCGCACGCAGGCTGCCATCGCGTCTACGATAGCCAATGCTCAGTTGATCGATTTGCAGTATTGGTGTATGCATATCAAATGCCGCCGACCACCGCCCCCAACCCCATCCTTCGAGTTCCATCGCCCGTCTTCACAGCGGTGCCCCTCGGCTGCGATCGAGGCCCAACGCCTTAGCGACGCCATCGGCTACCAAGTTCAATGCCACTACCAACGAACCGATCGCCAGCATTGGAAAGATCACGCCCCATGGCGCGAGCGCCAGCATGCTGCGGTTCTCGGCAATCATCAACCCCCAATCGGGCGTCGGCGGATTGACGCCGAAGCCCAGGAATGACAAACCGCTCACCGCCAGCGCTATCCACGAGGCACGCATTGCAAACTCGACCAGCAACACATCAAGCACATTTGGCCAGAGCTCACGGGTGACAATCGCGATTGGCGCTTCGCCACGCGCACGAGCCGCCGTAATGAAGTCGCGCGGCACAAATTCGTGGGCTGCCGAACGCGCCACCCGCGCGACGCCGGGGGCATAGCTCAGCACCATAGCCAGCAAAATCACCGGATACCCTGAACCCAGGCCGGTAACGATCACTAGCAAGAGCAACAAACCCGGAATAGCGATGAGCGCATCGACGACGCGCATCACGACCTCATCGGCAAACCCGCCGATATAGCCGAACAAGACGCCCACAAAGCCGCCGATCAGCACCGCGAGCGCGGCGCCCACGAGTGAAATCGCGAGCGCGATACGCCCGCCAAGCAGCACCCGGGAAAGAATATCGCGCCCAAAACGATCATTGCCGAATGGACGCGCCCAGGACGGTGGCGCAAGCGCGAGCGCCGCGTCGATCGCCGTCGGTGAGTGCGGCGCGATGAGC
>JBBRUG010000429.1:0-4465 GCA_038247995.1 Chloroflexales bacterium
GCTGCGCCCTTTCCCTGCTGCGCCCTTTCCGGTGCTGCGCCCTTTCCGGTGCTGCGCCCTAAAGGACGCAGCTCAGATCCAGGCGCTGCGGCGGCAGGCTGAAGCCTTTGCCACCGCAGGTTTTACGTTTTACGTTTTGCGTTTTGCGTTTTGCGTTTTGCATTCTCACGTTCTTCCCCGCGTCCGCTGGCGCAACGCCTCAAACAGAATAATGCTTCCCGCGACACCGGCGTTCAGCGATTCAGCACGGCCAAGCATAGGAATACTGATCTGATGCGTGGCCCGCGCCAGGCCGGCTTCGCTCACACCGTGGGCCTCGCTACCAATAATCAGCACCGCCGGTTGTTTCCAGTCGGCGGCATAATAGGGCATTGATGCATCGGCTTCAGCGGCATAGATGATTGGCGCATCGCTCAATTCCCACCCCAGCTCGTCCCAACTCACGTCGGCGCGGATCGGCAAGCTAAAATGCGCGCCCATTGCTGCGCGCACAACTTTGGGGCTAAAGATATCGGCAGTGCCGCGCGTGCACAGGCACAACCCAACTCCGGCTGCTTCAGCCGAGCGCAGCAGCGTGCCGACATTACCGGGATCTTGCAGGGCATCGAGCACAAGGCGTAGCCCTGGCCGCGGTTCGAGTTCAGGCTGCGCCACTGCCGCCACCACACCCTGCGGCGTACGGGTATCGGCAGCGCGGGCCACTACCTCAGGAGTTGCCGCATACGCGCCGGGCAGGGGGGCCAGAAGTTCGAGTAAGGCGCTTCCGGCGGGCGTCGCCTCAAGTTGTTCGGGAGCATACAACGCGAGTTGCAACGTGGCACCCGACTGAAGCGCATCACCAACCAGGCGCACGCCTTCCAGAATCACACTGCGCTCGCTACGACGCTCCTTAGCGGAGTCGCGCAGCGAGCGCAAATGTTTGACGTGCGGATTGCTCAGGCTAATGATCATGATCTGAGGACAGACTTGACCGTGGTTGCAGCGAATCTGCAACCACGGTCAAATGTCATCTCTACTTACCCTCATAGCTGTAGCGCGTGACCTCGTTGCCTTCGGCGTCCAGCAGCACACCGGTATCGCCGGTATTGTTCCAGATCGCGCGGTTATTGGCCCAGTAGAGGTTCGTCGCATCGTCGTCGCCAGCTTTGGTCCAGATCTGCACCTCAGCGCCAGCCTCCAGCGTGAAGGCCGGGAAGGTATAAGTGTGCTTGGCGCCATCGTCGCGCAGCGTCCAGCCGGTCATATCGACGGCATCAGACGTACCATTGTTGATCCGCACATACTCACCCTCGACATCGCTGCCGGGCGGATCGAACTCGATATGACCGATCGACAAACCAGTGAAATCGCGGGGCGCGGCCTCGGCGTCCGGCGCAATAAGCGTGACCCCGAGAGTTTCGGTTTCCTCAACAGCGGGATCTTCCGGGGTTTCAAGTACAACCGGAGCCGCAAGCGTCTGCTTGGGCGTGGCGACAATTTTCGTCTTCTTGAGTGTCGTCACCGGATCGGCGCCGAGCACAGCGGTTGCCGAAAGGCTGGCGACTTCGCGGGTAGGCGCAGGGCGCTGGAGCGCCACAGCGACAATATTGCTAAAAGCATTCGGGTCGCGGACGGCCATATCAGCGAGGATCTTGCGATCCAGGTTGATCCCGGCAGTCTTCAGACCATTGATCAGGCGGCTGTAGGTGGTATCGTTGAGGCGAGCCGCCGCGTTAATGCGCTGGATCCAAAGCCGGCGGAAATCACGCTTGCGATTGCGTCGATCACGGTACGCATACGCCAGGGCGTGCATGACGGCCTCGTGAGCCACGCGATAATGGCGCGAACGCGCCCCCCGGAAGCCCTTTGCCTGCTTGAGCAGTTTGGTGTGGCGCTTGCGCGCCATGACGCCACGCTTGACACGTGCCATTGGTCACTCTCCTTAAGACGGTTTACATGAATGAGCAGGTCAGGGGGTGGCGAGCCGAACCCTGAACTTCGCTCAGATCCAACATCATTGTGAGTGTTGCTGAGCAACACTATTTCTTTGCACAATAAGAGGCAAACGACGCGCAGCCTTGGCTGATGTCGTTTGCCAGGGGTTCAGGCCATGTCAGTATGCGTTAGCCACAGCGATAAATCGCGTTACGTACGTCTGCTGAAGCCTTGTCCGAACCTCTAGCCGGTGCCCGGGCTTACTTCAGGCCGTAGGGCAACGCAACCTCAAAGTGGTTACGATTGGTTGACGAGGTCGGCTGATCTTTGCCGAAACGGCGTTGGGCACGCTTGGCACGGCGGCGCTTGTTACCGCGAATGCTTTGCTGCTGGAGCACCTTACCACTCGCGGTTACTTTGAAGCGGCGCTTCGCACCCTTATGCGTCTTCATCTTTGGCATGGTGATCTACCTATCCTGTCCTAGATGCTACTACTTGCGTGGCTTGTCGTCATCTTCAAGCTCGTCGTCTTCAAGCTCGTCGTCTTCAAGCTCGTCGTCGTCTTCAAGCTCGTCGTCGTCTTCAAGCTCGTCGTCATCTTCAAGCTCGTCGTCTTCAAGCTCATCGTCGTCTTCAAGCTCATCGTCGTCTTCAAGCTCATCGTCGTCTTCAAGTTCGTCGTTGTCGATGCTCACCGGCACTCGCCCAGCCGAATGACTTCGCGCCGCCTGTGCATCGCGCAGTTTGGCTTTTTGCGCATCCTGAGCGGCTTTGAGCACCTTCGGATTCGGCGCTAGCATCAACGAAAGAACCCGGCCTTCCATCAGGGGGCGCTGCTCAATAGTCGCAACATCGCGCAATTGCTCGGCGATCTCTTCAAGCATCTTCCGCCCAATATCGGGATGAGCCATCTCGCGCCCACGAAAGCGCACATTAAACTTGACTTTGTTGCCCGCCACCAAAAACCGGCGCGCCTTTTTCGCCTTAACCGCCAGATCGTGATCATCGGTCTTCGGCATCAGCCGCAACTGCTTCAGGTCAGCCTGTTTCTGATTTTTACGGGCCTCACGCTCTTTTTTGCTCTGCTCGTACCGAAACTTACCATAATCAAGCAAACGGCACACTGGCGGCACTGCGTTGGGTGCAACCTCTACAAGGTCATACCCACGCTCTTCAGCCAGCATAACTGCTTCACGCACCGAAACGATCCCGACCTGGGTGCCGTTCTCGTCGATCAGCCGCACTTCACGTGCGCGGATGCGATTGTTGATGCGAAACCGGTCTCTGATAGCACGACTCCTTTGTCACTCTTCTTCGGGACAATGATCAACCACCCGAGGCGCGGCGACCACGTCGAAGCGGAAGTATAGCAGGAGAAAGCCGGATCGTCAAACCGTTGCAACGCTTTTAGCCCTATGCTACACTATGCGCTACTCTACTTACGGTGCGCTGTAGCAACCAACCCGTCAGGCGGCGTTCCCTGAGGGCGTGAGGCATGCGGCGAAACGCGCGCGCGTGCATCGCCTCACGCCCTCATGCCCTTTGCGCAATTACACATGCGCAACAGCCTCCTGAATTCTGAATCCTGAATCCTGAATCCTGAATCCTGAGGAGCATTGCATGTCCGTCGGAGTGGCCTACACGCTTACGTTGCGTTGCCAGATCCAGAACCGCCCAGGCATGCTCGGGCGCCTGACGACCATGATCGGCGAGCTTGGCGGTGATATTGGCGCGATCGATATTGTGCGCGCCGAGGGCGGATTGCTTGTGCGTGACATCACGGTGCGCGTGCAGGACGAGCACCACGGCGAGCAAATTGTCGCCGCAATCGGCACGCTGCCCGGCATTAACGTGCTCCAGGTGAGCGACCGGGTCTTCCTGGCGCATCTGGGCGGCAAGCTGGCGATGCACAGTCGGGTGCCGCTCAAAACCCGCGATGATCTCTCGCTGGCTTATACACCCGGCGTCGCCCGCGTTTGTAAGGCAATCGCCGACGACCTCGACAAGGTCTTCAGCCTCACCTGGAAGCGCAACAGTGTGGCCGTTGTCAGCGACGGCAGCGCGATCCTCGGCCTGGGTAATCTCGGGCCGGAAGCCGCCATGCCGGTGATGGAAGGCAAAGCGATCCTGTTCAAAGAACTGGCCGATATCGACGCCGTGCCGATCTGCCTGCGCAGCCAGGATTATGAGTCGATCGTCGCCACGGTCGAGCAGATTGCGCCCAGCTTCGGCGGGATCAACCTGGAAGACATCTCAGCGCCGAATTGCTTTCTCGTTGAGGGCCAGCTTCACGAAAAGCTCGACATCCCCGTGATGCACGACGATCAGCACGGTACCGCCGTGGTTGTGCTGGCTGCGCTGCGTAATGCACTTCGGATTGTCGGGAAAGAACTGAACAACGTCCGCGTTGTGGTGAATGGCATTGGCGCTGCGGGCACAGCGATCATCCGGGCGCTGATTGAGGCAGGCATTGGTGAGTTGACTGCGGTGGATCGCCACGGCATTTTGCGCGCCGGCGATGACGCATTGCAGACGACTATGCAGCGGATTA
>JBBRUG010000430.1:0-4436 GCA_038247995.1 Chloroflexales bacterium
GGCACGAAATTCGGCTGCGGTGTGGGCATTTGCGGCGCCTGCACGGTGCATCTCAACGGCACGGCGGCACGCAGTTGCCAGACGCTGCTCAGTACGCTGAACGAAGGCGCGGCAATCACGACCATCGAGGGGCTGAGCGACGGCCCCGAACTGCACCCGGTCCAGGCGGCATTTCTCGCCGAGCAGGCCCCGCAATGCGGCTGGTGTATGAGCGGCCAGATGATGACTGCCGCCGCGCTGCTGGCCGAGAATGCCGCCCCATCGGATGAAGAGATTGTCGCTGCAATGCGCTACAACTATTGCCGCTGCGGTACCTACCCGCGGATCAAGCGCGCCGTGAACCGGGCCGCCGCGTTGGCTCGTGGTGAGGAGCGCACCGTATGAGCGACCAGCAATCGTCGCGACCGCGCTGGCGGATCACCCGGCGCGGCTTTTTGATCGGCACGGGCATTGTGGGCGCCGCCGGAGCGGTGGGCCTAGCCTTTGGCCTGCCGGCCGCCCAACTGGCCCTCGCCAATGCGCTCGACGGCGCCGGCCCGCCTGCCAATCCGCCGCGTGATCCGCTGCTCTGGTTCGCGGTCACGCCCGAAAACCGGCTGCGCGTGGCCATCCCCAAAGTCGAAATGGGCCAGGGCATTCACACCGCGCTGGCGCAGATCGCCGCCGACGAGTTGGAGATGCCCTGGGAGCTTGTTGAGGTGGTGCAGGGCAGTTCAGCCGGCCCCGTCCCCGACTCCGGCGGCACCAGCGCAAGCAACTCGGTGGCCTCGCTTTATACGCCGCTCCGCGAGGCGGCCGCCGCTATGCGCGAGATGTTACGCGCCGAAGCCGCCACCCGGCTCAACGTCGCCCCCGCCGACCTGACGGTTGCCGGCGGCGCGTTCACTGTCACTGCCGATCCAAGCCGCAGCCTGAGTTATGCCGCCACGGTCGATGGGCGTACTATGTGGCAGGCGCCGGACGAAATCCCACCACTCAAGACCGCCGACGCTTTCAGCGCGATCGGCCAACGCTTGCCGCGGGTCGATCTGCCGAGCAAGATTCGCGGCCAGGCAATCTATGGCTACGATGTACGCGTCGAAGGGATGCGCTACGGCGCTGTCGCCCGCCCACCGTTGATCGGCGCCCGCCTGTTGCGCGCCGCCCCAGGCACCGCTGCCGAACTGCCGGGTGTGCAGGCGGTGGTGATCGAGGACGGCTTCGCCGGGATTGTGGCCGACTCGCGCCTCACGGCGCTCCAGGCATTGCAACGGCTGGAACTGGAGTGGGAAGCTGTGACGCCGATCCAGCAAGCCCAGATCGACGCGCTCACCACGGTGCGGCCAGGGGCGGGCACGTTGATCCAGCGTGAAGGCGATGCAACTCAGGCGCTGCGCGCGGAAGGTGTGATCAGTGCGGCGTATCGCACACCGATGGCCGCTCACGCCAGCCTGGAACCACAGGCCGCCATGGTCGATGTGCAACCAGATCGCGTCGTCGCCTATGTCAGCACCCAGTCGCCGGTGCTGGTCGCGAGTGATATTGCGCAGGCGCTCGGCCGCGATGCCGCCAGCGTCGAGGTTACGCCGGCCTATCTCGGCGGCGGCTTCGGGCGCAAGCTGAATGTGGAAGTGGCGGTTGAAGCTGCCCGGCTTTCAGCGGCTATCGGTGCGCCGGTACACGTCGGTTGGACGCGCACTGAGGAGTTTCGCAACGGCTACGTACGCCCACCGACGCACCACGTCTTGCAGGCGCGTCTCGCCGACGACGGGCGGATCGCGGCGATCGAGCACCATCAGGCCAGCGGCGATGTGCTCTTTCCGCTCTTTCCTGCGCCGTTGCGTACGCTCGTCGGCGCCGACTTCGGGGCCTGGCGCGGGGCGCGCATCAGCTACGCCGTGCCGAACATCCGCACGGTCGCCCAGCGCGTCGAATTGCCAGTGCCGACCGGCGCGTGGCGCGGGCTGGGGTTGCTGGCGAATGTCTTCGCTGTCGAGAGCTTCATCGACGAACTCGCGCATGCCGCCGGAGCCGACCCACTGGCCTTCCGCCTGACCAACCTCGGCGCGGATAGCCTGGGCCAACGCCTGCGCACTGCACTCACAACCGTGGCCGAGCGCGCCGGCTGGGGCACGCCTGTGCCGGAGGGCCGCGCACGCGGGATCGCCTGCGCCGTCGATGCGAACAGTGTTGCGGCGCATGTGGTGGAGGTGTCGATCACAGCCGAAAACACCATCCGTGTGCATACGGTCTGGGCGGCAATTGATCCAGGCCTACCGATCAATCCCGACGGCGTTGAAGCGCAAACAATCGGCAACATTACAATGGGGTTAAGCGCGACGCTGATCGAGGAACTGACGGTACAAGACGGGCGCTTTGCGCCGGGGAATTTCGACGACTATCCACTGCTGACGATGGATCTAGCGCCGGAGATTGTGGTGGATGTGCTGCGCAGCGGCGATGTGCCGTATGGCCTGGGCGAGCCGCCGATGGGGCCGATTGCCGCCGCAACGGCAAATGCCGTTTTCGCGCTCACCGGCCAGCGGCTGCGCGAACTGCCGCTGCGACTGAGCTAGCATCCAGGAGGCAGGAGGCAAGAGGACACGCCCTGCACGCTCGCCGCACCCTGAAGCCGCGCCTGAAGGATGCTGCCCTGAGTTGTGCCCGTGCGGCTGCGGACTGAAGCCCTAGCCGCCCGCCGGTCGTGTCATCCGCAGCGCCCTGCGTGTTGCCTGTTGCCCTTTGCCTGTTGCCCCCCGCCCCTCACGCCTCGCGTAGGGCCTGTTTGCGCGCTTGAAGCCGATCGCGGGCGGCCCAGGGCAGGTACACCAGCCCAAAGGCTGCCAGGCCGATCAGTTGCAGCGGCACGATGTACCAGGGCCAGGGGCCGAGGAAATCGATCAGGGTTGGGAAGTCGGGCTTGCGGGCGATATAGACATAGTTGCCGCCGGTAAGCCAGTTCACCAAGCTGGCAACGAGTAAATAGGCATTGGTAAGCAGAAACGCCAACCCAACTGAGCGCCAGGTGGGCCGGTAGCCGTAGGCCACGGCGGCATAAACTACGGCGAGCAGAATCGAGCCGTGCGAGGTGAAGAAGATCCAGTAGCGGAAGTGCGGAAAATTGTAGCCGTACCCGGCCAGATCGGGGGTAAACATCGCCACAACTGCGGCGGTAAAGCCCCAGAAATAGAGCAGTTGAAAGAGTGTATAACTGCGCGTGAGCAGCATCAGCGCAGCGAGAGGAACCGAGAGCGTGCAGATATGCAGCGGCAGCGAGTACATCGGCGACCAGAGGCCATAAGCGAGTTGCCAGGCGTCCCAACCAAGCCAATTCACCACAGCAAAGCCGATCAACCCCCAGCGTAAGACTGCCTGCCGGCGCTCGTTGGCGGTATGCGCTGCCACGCCAACCGCCACGCAGGCCAGCGCCACGAACACCAGCGCAGCGCTATGGGTGAAGCCGAACAGCGTGAACGGCGAGCCGGTGTAGATTGGGTTAAACAGGCTATCCATAGACACCTCTCGCACGCCACATGCACGAAGGCGAGGGAACTTCCCTCGCCTTCGCATCCTACCACGTCTATGATAAACCGGCCTACTGACGTTCCATCGTTCCATCGGGGAGCCAGCGAATGCGCACCCCGTCGATATCCGTCCACGGCGCGTCCTCGTCATCGTCCTCGTCGTGGGCCACAAGCACCGGCCCGCGATCACGCGCCCACTCGATCAATTCGTCGATCGTGTACCAACCGGGCTGATACTGCACCTGATCGGTGGGGTTCAACCAGAAGCGAATCTGCCCCTCTTGCCACTGCCAGCGCTCCAACGAGCGCCACTGCTTGCCCTGATCGCCAAGGGTCAGCTTCACGTCTTCGAGCATTCTGAGCAATTCAGGGAGGGTATGGCGACCGCTGTAACGCAGCTTCAGCAAGCGCTGGTTCACTGCATCGCGGAGCCGTTCAAGTTCCTCCTGGCTCATGCCATCAATGTCGATCTCAGTCACAACGGCGTCCTTTCCGTGAGTATCAGTTCAGCCGTTCCTGCCTAGGATGCGTTAAAGCCGAGGCGAGGCAGATGAGCTGATCCGCGCCGATACCCCGTAGTGCGGATACGAAGGCAACCTCTGGGCGCGTACTGCGGTGTACGTGTGCCGCCCTTCACGAATTGCCTACATGAGTATCATACCGCATATTTGTTACAAAATGCTGAAACGGCCCTGAGATGCACAAGGCATAAAATAACAAGCAGGATGCGTGCCTCCTGGAACTGTTTCTACCATGTATAACGTAGCGTACACGTGATTAGTTGCGGCTTGGGATTAGTCAACAGGCGACCGCCGACCGCCGATGGACGACGGACAACGGACGACCGACGACCGCCGATGGACGACGGACAACGGACGACCGCCGACCGCCGACCGCCGACCGCCGACCGCCGACCGCCGACCGCCGACCGCC
>JBBRUG010000431.1:0-4435 GCA_038247995.1 Chloroflexales bacterium
ATGGGATCTTGGCCTGGCCCCGGCCGGCGGCGCCTACCTTGTGGCAAGCAGTCCCGACGGCGCAACCCTGGCGACGGCGGGTGTGGCGAGTATTACGCTCTGGGATGTGGCGACCGGTGCGCGCCTGCGCGATATTGCGCTACCGACCGAGGCGGCGGCGCTCAGTTGGGCGCCCGCCGGCGATCTGCTGGCTGTGGGCGACACCGACGGGGCGATCGTTCTGATCGACGCGAGTAGCGGCGCCGAGGTGAACCAGCCGGCCGCACACGACGGGCTGATCAGCCGGCTGGCCTTCAGCCCTGACGGCGCGCTGCTCGCGAGCGTGAGCGACGACGGCAGCGCGGCGATCTGGTCCGTTGTGGACGGTGTCGAGCAGGCGCGTTTCACCGGTCACACGAGCGAAGTGACGGCGTTGGCTTGGTCGTCCGACGGCGCACGCCTGGCCAGCGGCGATGTAGCGGGGGAGATCATCGTCTGGACGCCGGAGGGCGTGGAGCAGCAACGGATGACGTTGTTTGCCGGCGAAGTGGTGCTGGGGTTGGCCTTCAGCCCCGACGCAACTCGGCTCGCCGCCGGCGATGAAGGTGGCTTACTGGCGCTGTTCGATCCGGCCAATGGCGAACTGGTGCGTGAGGGAGACGCCGGCGGCCCGATCTATGATCTGGCCTACCGGCCCGGCACAGCGCAGATCGCCACGGCAGGGCGTGACAGGAATGTGCGGCTCTGGAATGCCGCCGATTTAACCTTGCTGCGCAGCCTGCCGCACCCGGCCGAAATCTACAGCCTCGCCTTCAGCCCCGACGGTGCAACCCTGGCCACTGCCGCCGCCGATGGCGCGGCGCGGATCTTCCCGCTCGAACTCGACGATCTGCTGGCGCTGGCCGCCCAACGCACCGTCCGCCCGCCGACCGCCGCTGAGTGTGCCGCGTATCGGCTCGTTACGGATTGCCCGGTCGCTGTGCCGTGATGGAGGTGTTCACAACCCAATCCGGCATCGTGAACCGCGCACTGACGTGCGCTGCTCGTGGTTGCGGAGCAATTGGCCGCTGAAGCGGCGGTTTCCCGATGGACTACCTGGTATACATGGGGCGGCTTGGCGCTCGCTTGGCTTATTCGCGGCCCCTTCGTTACCTGATCCGTCTTAACTAACGCTTCACTACAATCGTCCGTTGGTGAGTGCTATACTTGCTCGTACAAACCTCCCCTCTAAAAACCAGGAGTATCCCTATGCCGCGCTCCGTTGTGCGTTGGCTGGCGGCGTTGTTCCTCGCCGCGCTGATCGTTGAGGCGTTTGACCCTGCATGGCCGACGGCAGTGGCTTTGGCGCAGGCGCCGACGCCGCCTGAATCGTTTGTTGCCGTAGACTGGATTACGCCGCAAAACAGCACTGTCTCTGCGCTGGCCTGGGGTGATTACGACAACGATGGCGCTCTCGATCTGGCGGTCGCTTTTAACGGCGCGCCGGTACGCGTGTATCCGACCGTGGCCGGCGTGGTTACGACGACGGCGATCTGGACGGCGCCGGTCATCACCGGTATAACTAGCCTGGCCTGGGGCGATTATGACAACGACGGCTGGATCGATCTTGCGGTGGGCAGTGCGAATCAGCCAAATCGGATCTACCGCAACGTCAACGGCGCACTGGCGACGACGCCGGCTTGGGAGGCAGCGCAGACGGTTGCGACTGTCCGCTTAGCCTGGGGCGATGCGACGCGGAACGGGTTGCTCGATTTACTCGTCGCGGTGAACGGAGCGCCAAATCAGTTCTATCGCAATACTGCCGGAATGTTGCCCACAGCGCCAAGTTGGGAGGCAAGCGTAGCGGCGACGACCGCCGATATCAGTTGGGCCGACTATGACCGCGATGGCTATCTCGACTTTGCCGTCCTGACCAACAGCGCCGGCGGTGCCGCCAGCCGAATCTATCGTAATAATGGAAATGGAACCTTCACGGCGGCGGCCTTGCTCCCTGTTGATACCACTGCGCTGAAGCAAGTGTTAGCCTGGGGCGATATTGATAACAACGGGTACCCGGACCTTGCTATTGGTTATGGTATGATCCCAACCCAGATCCTGCTCAACAACGCAGGTACGCTGGGAAACCCGATCACGCTAGACAATTTTAGCGGTCATTTCGCGGTCGGATTAGCCTGGGGGGATTTCGACGGCGATGGTGATCTCGACCTGTTCGCTGCACACTCCAACACGACAGCCGGCAACCAACGGGTAAGCCGGGTCCATGTGAATGAGGGGAATAACACGTTTACGGATCGCCTATTGGGCGCTCAATTAGGCAGTGTTACGACAAACGGTGCATGGGGCGACTATGACAATGACGGCAAGCTCGATTTCCTCTTGACCACAAATAGCGCCACGTCGCCGATCTTTTTGTACCGCAATACCGGTAACCTGTTGTCGACGAACGCCATCGAGCCGACCGGCTTGCCCAGCAATGCTGGCGATGCGGCCTGGGGCGATTACGACAACGACGGCGATCTCGATTTTGTGGTGGCCAATACCGGGGAGATCGAGCCCGGCATGCCTGCGCCGAGCCGCCTGTATCGTAATGTCAATGGAACCTTCGAGCCGGGGCAGATCTTAAGTGCGACGGAGCAGGCCGCCAGTGTCGCATGGGGCGACCGCAATAATGACGGTAGGCTCGATCTCGCCGTGACCGAACCGAACGCCGGCCCGATCCATGTCTATCGGAACGCTACCGGTACGCTTGTCCAGGATTGGACGGCGACCGACGGCGGCGCCAATATGACGCAGTGGGGCGATGTTGACGGCGACGGCGATCTCGATCTGGCCGTTGCGGCGGCACCGCCGCGCATCTATCGCAACAACGGCGGCGTCTTGGAAACAACAGCCTCGTGGAGCGCCGATGCCGGCCTGACGGCGCTCGCCGTGACCTGGGGCGATGTTGACCGCGATGGCGATCTGGATCTGGCCGTTGCGGCGCAAGGCCGGGTGTACCTGTTGTTGAACGAAGGCGGTGCGCTGCGTAGATCGCCGGCCTGGTCGATTACTGATCCGTACAGCGCGTACAGCCTTGCCTGGGGCGATTACGATGGTGACGGTTATCTCGATCTCGCCGTCGGTTTCGGTGATCTCGGCCAATCGATCGATAACCCGGTGCGGATCTATAAGAATACGCAGGGCGTACTCGGCAATCTGCCGGCCTGGCGTTCGACCGATCAGCGCGGCGAAGGGTACAAGGTTGCCTGGGGCGACTATGACGGCGACGGTGATCTCGATCTGGCGGTTGGCACGCCGCCGCGGATCTATCGCAATGTCGGCGGGCAGATAGCGCCAAACCCGGTCTGGACGGTAGCTATTTTTAATCCCACTTCGGCCCTTCTCTGGGGCGACTACGACGGTGACGGCGACCTGGATTTGCTTGTGGCGTCGGTACGAACATATCCGGCGTTGTATAGAAACGGTCTCGCCGGCGGACGGACGTTTACAAATACTCCGCTGCCGCGTGTCGCCGCTCCCGCCGGCACGGCGCTGTTTGAAACCGGTTACGCGGCGGCGCCGATCAATGTGACGACTCAGATCAGTATGCCGTTTACGCTGACCCATCCGCAGAGTGTGACGATCGCACGCATTATCGGTCAGTACTCGCTGGATGGGGGTGGAAGCTGGCTGACCGCTACCCAAGTTGGAGGTACGGGAACAGCCCCGCTCACCAGTTCGCCCTCCGGCGTGACGCATACCTTCGTGTGGGATACGGGCGTCGATAAGGTGATGGGCCAGTCCGACAATGTGCGCTTTCGGGTTGTCATTCCATCCAGTATCTTCAGTACCGGCAGCAGCTTTGGCCCGATCCTTTACAGTAGCTATGCGGCGATATCGCCGCCCTTCCGCGTCCGCGGCACCCAGCCGCGCGTGCTCGACAGTGCGGGCAATCCGGTTGCCGGCGCGACCGTCTTTAAGCTGCCGACCAGCCTGGAAGCGAGCGCGCCGCCGCTCAGCAACCCGAACACGCAGCAGGCCTGGCGCACCGATGCTCAGGGCTTTTTACAAGGGCGGAGCCTGATTCAATTGGGCGATCGCCTGGTGGCGCTGCGCGAGATCGGCCGGCAGGGCAAGCTGAGCTTTTACCAGACTAGCGCCGCGCCTAACGCGCAGGATCTCGCTGCAGCGCCGGTGAGCGCGTTCGGCGTGCAGACGCTGCAAGTGTCGCCCGATAACCCGCTGATGTTGATCGACCTCGATGTGTCGCTTGAGTGGGACGCCCGGGCCGACACGGCGTTTATGGCTCGGCTGGAGGGTGATTTGCGGCGCGCTTCACGTAGCCTCTACGATTGGTCCGACGGGCAGATCGCTCTGGGCACAATCACGATCTACCAGAACAAAGAGCGCTGGTACGATGGGTACAACGCCCAGGGCGTGCTGACGACGCGCGCCGCCGATCTGCGGATCTACGCCA
>JBBRUG010000432.1:0-4428 GCA_038247995.1 Chloroflexales bacterium
AGTTTCGGTGAGGAAGTCGCGCTAAATTCGCAACCACTACCGCCGCGTTTTACTTTTTTGGTGTCGCTCGCACAAACAGTGATCAGCCGTGCCGAGTTGCTGTTGCTCATCGGCATATTGAACTTGCCTATGCCGCTCGCGCTTGGCGATTACCCCGCCGACCAGGATCTTGCCGCGCTTGGGGTTGCGCTTGCGGCGGCCACGGCGAGCCTGGCGGCCCGCGAACTGCTGACGCTGCCCAGCGATCCGTCCGCCGCGCCGACACCGCAGCCTGAAGCTGCGGCGCTAATTGCGGATGTGGCCCTGGCCGAAGCCTGCCTGATCCACACCTGCAACATAGGCGGCAACTCGACAGTAGCCCATCTGACGCGGCGTGATACAGCCTATGTTGCGCATAGCTGTCCACAACCGGGTGTGCATCGGTTCGTCCGCCTGGCGGATCAGGCGGCGCTGGTCGATCAGGTTATGAGCGCCCTGGCTGTGTCGTCTGGAGTGCAGGAGCTTGATCCTGCGCCTGGCTTTACCCTGCGCGCCGAGCCATTGGCTCTGGCGATCGACGCACTATGCGCCGGTGATACGGCCAATGCGCGGGCGCGCTTGCTGGCGACGGGTGCGCCGGTGGGAGCCGTAAATGCGCTTTGTACACCAGCTACGTCGGCACTGAGTCGTCACGCTCTGGTGGCTTTGCGTGGCCTAGACACGGCTGCTCCGCAGGCCGATAGCGCACTGGTGATCGGCGGTTTACCCAATGCCTGGCTGGGCGCTGCCGATCCGAGCGAGCCGACGCTGATCACGCTGACGCCCGCTACGGCGGCGGCAGTGCAAGCACGGGTAGGCGCCCTGGCGGCATGGATGGGGTAAGCCGATGACAACTGCAATCAGTTCAGCCGGCCCGGATACGCTGCGCCGTTATGCGGCTGTCTCGGCGGCGCAGGCCGATCCGATGGCCCACGAGGCGGCCATGCTCGCCGCTGCGTTAAGCGTCTTTAGCGCCACGTGTACCGAGTATCGTGTGGTGGCCGTCGATGGCCTGACGGCGCGAATGGGAATGCTGGAGACGCGTGCCGGCGCGCTCGGTGGTTGGGTTGCCGCTATTGCCGCCGGATTTGTAGCCGCCGATAGCGGCGCCCTGGCGGCAAGCCAGCCTACCCTGCGCCCGGTACAACCGGCATTATTCAGGGCCGATCTGCGCCTGCGCATCAGCGGCCCGCTCGGCATAACCATTGATGCACGCTTTCAGGTGCAGATCAATGCGCCCGGTCGCCTCGCCGCCATCCAACTCGCAACTCTGGGGGCGTGGTTCACCGGCACAATGCCCTTTCTGGCGCCGGTTAGCGCGTATCAGGGGCTTGATGTAGCTCGGCGCTGGTTGATCGAGCAGACCCAGGCGCCCTGGTTTGTTGATCTTCAACGCAGCATTGGCGGATTGCTTAAGGTGGCCGGGATCACCCTGCAGGCGCTAACGCTGGCCGCCCAGCAGTTGCACGCCGGGCGTCTGGTGACGCCGGCCAACAGTCTGCGCGCCGTCTTCGCCGGATTACGTGCCGTCGGTTTAGAAGCGCCGCTGCGGGTCGCGCTGGGCGATGTCTACAATGCCGCCTGGTCGAATGTTGGCGTGGCGTTGCTGATCGCCTTACAGCAGATGAATCACCGTCTTGCCGGGAGCCAGTTGTTTCCTGCCCTAGCCCTGCCAGATCTGCTGGCCGATTACGGCCCGCTGCTGCTGGTTGCCGGCGGCGGCGTAGTTCTGCTCAGCACGATCGGCGATGGGGCCAACTGGGAGGGGTTGCCCAACGGTGACGGCTTACCAGCGTTGATCCAGCGGGCTTTTTGGATTGAAGGCCAGGAACATGTACCGCCGGCACTGCTCCATGCGATCGCTGAAGAGGTTGAGGCGTTCAATCAAGCGCTCGTGGCAATCACCGGGGCGGCAGGCAAGGAGCGGCCCGCACCGCTCATACGTCTGAACGACGGACGGGTGCTCGGGGTGGATTTTGACGCCGCATTTCCTGAAGAGCAGCGCATCCTGCTGCCCGACGGCACGTATGCGCTGCGCCCCGGCGTGCTGATGAGCGGCGAGCAGCGCATCATCAGTTATTACCGCGGCGAACAGGTAACCCTGGTGCGCCTGAATGCCGATGATTACGTGGTGGGCATCTGCGGCCTCGATCCGAATAATATGGCCTTCTCACCCAACAATTTGAGTGCAGTGATTGAAACCGGCTATGACAGCGATACCCTGCGTAATGCCTACTACCACCATGTCCGCGAGCAATTCTTGCGCTATCTCGATCTGATCCCGCCGGGGAGCAATGTGCATCTCGCCGGCCACAGTATGGGCGCCGGCATGGCGCTGCGCTTGTTAAATGATCCAGCGGTAATGAAGACCCTGGCCGAGCGCAATCTTACGCCGGGGAGTCTTACGAGCGTTGGCGCAGTGCGCCCTGAAGCGGCGGCCGGGCGCGTGCCGGCGGGAATAAACGAGCGCCATTATGTTGATCCGGATGATCAACTGGCGCTGAACGTCGGGGCGGGGCATAACGGTTACCCTGGCGTTGTCTTTATCGACGATGGCGCATTCACCGATCCGACGGCGGCGCATTCCGGTTACGCCGACGCGGATTACAGCGAACTGCCCGCCGATCTCGACCGACTGCCCTATACCGTCGATCCGGCGCATTATGCGGTCTATCGGCTCGATCCGGTTGATTCGGTTGAGCCACAAGCATATCTGAAGCCCAACCCGGCCCCCGTGCTGGAGGAGCCGCTACCGCCGCTGTACCCGTAAGATCAATGCAAAAGGCAAAAGGCAAACTGGAGCACAGTTCAATTTTGCCTTTTACATTTGCCTCCAGAAGAGGTTCTATGCCCAACTGGAACCCAAATTGGGAGAATGTGCGCTGGGATCACGCCGCTGCCGATGCTGCCGGAGGCGCGTTGCGGCGCGCTGCCGATGAGGTTGATCGGGCCGCCGGGGAGCGCGCCCGAGCTGCAGTTGAAGCGGTTGCGCTCTGGCACGGCGCGCACCGACGCGATTTTGATGTACGGCTGGCCGAATGGTTAGCTGCAGCGCGTGCGTTAGCCGCCGAGTTGCGCGAGGCCGCTGCGGCGATTGGCCGGGCAGCCCAGCTTGCCCGCGAGGAGCAGGCCCGCCGCGAGCGTGATCGGGAGCGCTGGGAGCGTGAGCGCGCTGATGAACGTAAACGCGAACGTGAGCGCGAACGCGAACGCCAACAGGAGGCCGCACGTGCCTGAACGGAGTTTCAACCGCCCGCCGCGTGTGCGCCCACGTTGGCCTGCCGAAACTGTCGAGTTGCCGACACCACCGGCTACGCCGCGCCGGGAACAACTTCAGTGGCTCAGCCTGCTTACACCGCTGCTGGGCGCCGGGATTCTTGTGCTGGTTGCGACATGGAGCGGCCAGAACCAGAGTTGGCTGATGGCGATTCCAATGGGTGCACTGGCGCTGCTCGGTTTGCTGGCTGCTTTGCAAAACGCGCATAGCCAGAGTCGGCAGGCCGCGCGCGCGTATACGGCGCGGGTGGAACGCTACGAGGATTTGCTTGAGGCGGCCCGAACGCGGCTGCGCGGGCTCTACGCGCAGGAACAGGCGGCCCGGAGCGAACTCAATCCCGATCCTGAGGAGTTGCTGGCAATCGCCGGGGCACGCGGCGCAGGCTTACCGCCGTTGCCCCGCCTGTGGGAGCGGCGTCCCGGCGACGACGATTTTCTTGCTTTGCGGCTTGGCTGTGGGAGGTTACCCGCCGCCAGTCAGGCCCAAGTGCCGGATCTCGCCGCGGATGTGCCGGTTGATCGGCGCCTGGAACGCCTCGCTGCCGAATATGCTGTGTTCCATCAGACGCCGATCAGTCTGCCGCTGCATCAGCTTGGCGCGCTCGCCGTTGCCGGGCCGCGTCCGGCTGCGCTGCCGCTGCTTGGTGCACTGCTCTGGCAGGCCGTCGTGCTGCATGCCCCGACTGATCTGCGTGTGGCGGCGATCACCAATCCAGCGCAGGGCGCCGACTGGGCATGGTTGCGCTGGTTGCCGCACAGCGTGCCGCCGACTAACGATCTTGCCCACAGCCGCCGGATGCTCGCCGATGAACCGGCATTGGTCGAGCGGTTGCTCAGCGATCTGCTCGACCAACTTGGCCGGCGCCGTGAGCGCCAGGCGCAGAATAACGGTGCGAATGTGGCGCACTTGCCCTACCTGTTGCTTGTCGTCGATGGCGAGAATCTGGCGCACGCTCACGGCGCCGTGGCTGAGCTGTTGCGCCACGGCCCGGCCGTCGGCATTGGTGTGATCGTGTTGACGGCGGAGTGGGCGCAGGCGCCTGAGGGTTGTGCTGCCGTTGTTGAGATTGATGAGCGTGGGGCGCGTTGGACGCAAGCGGGCGAGCCGTGGCCGCGCCCCGGCACCGGCGCCTC
>JBBRUG010000433.1:0-4424 GCA_038247995.1 Chloroflexales bacterium
AGCGCAGCCAGTTCAGCCAGCCAGCCGGTTGCGGAACTGAGCTGTACGCCGACAAGCAGGTAGACGCCGAGGATGAGGGTGAGCATACTCATGGCTACAATTGGCGCCAGGCCAATGCGGGCGAGCGAACGGCGACGGGCCAACTGGAGTTCGTCTGCGATCTCTGCATCGGTAGGCCCGTGCAGCGCCCCGCGCTGACGCAGCACCTGCTCAACCCGTTGCACCTGCTCAAGAGCGCCTTCTAATAGGAGCCAGCCATACCGCGGCCCGCTGGCAAAGCCGCTCGGCGGCGCCTCCCAGAGGCGCTGGTCGAGTGCGCCGGTAATGGCGAGCAGGCGCCGGCCAGCTTCGGTGTTCGATCCGCTGCTCAGACGCTGCTCCACGGCTTTCCGCCAATCGCTCCAGGCGTTGATCAGCGCACTTTCCAGCGCTGTATAGGGCCTTCCGCTCGGATGCTGCGGCGCAATAGTCGCGCTGGCGGCAATAGGTCTGTTTGCGAGCAGATCACTCAGCGCATTCAATTGTTCAAGCTGATCGAGCGTTGTCAGAGCGTGACGCTCCCAGCGCAACGCCCCAAAACGCGGCTCAGGCACCAGGCTGATCAGGTCAGGCGGTTCCATCTCTGCGCCTGCAACCAGATCAGAGAGTTGCATCGGCGCGCCGTCGCGATCCCAGAGCGGTGCGTCGGGGGTGATCAACGCCAGCAATCCAGACACATCAAGCAGCCGTTCGACCTCAGGGCCGATCCGCTTCTGCTCAGTTGCTGATCGCGTATCGGTCAGCGTTGGCGGTATAAGCGCCTCCAGCAGATGAGCGCCATACTGAAACCCGGCGTAGTCGATCAACTCCGATTTCAGACTGGACGAGCGGATGGCGCTGATTGTCACCAGCCGTTCATAGGTTTTCGCGTAGGCGCTGCGCAACCCCAGTTGCGTTGCGCATAAGTCGTTTTCCAGCAATTCCGAAAGCAACAGCGCGCAGATCGCACTGGCTACTAGGTCGGCCATCTGGTGTTGATTATATGCGGCGCCCCGCTCGTCGTGCTGACCGTAGAGGGCGGTAAAGTGGAGCGGCGGTTCTTCATAGCCAGCCGATCCATTGTTGCTGGTAGGTGGAGTGAGCAGCTTGCCCAGCGTTGTGCCATGAGCGCCCAGGCTGTGGTAGGCGAACGTATAGTTATCGACCGGCAGCGCCAGCGAGAGGAACGCCCCACGCACAACCAGATCAAGACTATGACTGTTGCGCGCGAGATCGCTTACACGGTTGGCTACCTCATACAGTCGCTTTAGTGCCTCACCTACAGATTCATCCAGTTTGGAGGGCAGGTTGGTGAGCGGCCCTGGAGTGAGTATTCCTTCAAGATCCTGGTCATTGATCGACACCTCCGGTATAAGCGCACCAACGAAGAAAACGTTCAGCCGGCCCGGTACCACCATCAATCCATGCTCGCGTAGCACTTCCTCGTCTTCAGCATACGCCAGAACGCCGCGCACGTTGCGACTCAGATCGCCCATCAGGGTGCGCTGCAGGGTGGCACTGAACGGGCCGCGCTCGGCCGGCGTGAAGGTGTTATAGTTCCACGCCTTCTCTTCGAGACTCCAGAGCCGTTCGGTGGGATCGACGGCCACTGAATGGACATCACCGGACATCGTGCCCGCAATTGGCGCTGTAAGCTCTAGGAAGCGGAAGCGGTCGCGTAAGGCGCGCGCAAACTGCTGATTTGGTCCGCGGATCAACGAGCGCAGCAGGGCGCCGACCTGTTTGGCCACTTGCCAACCGAACGGATCAGTTGCAATGACGACACCCGGTGTGAGCAGCATTGGCGTCCGCCCGATCTGCGGCGCACTGTACCGTGAACTGAGGGGTGGAACGATCGGTTCTCGAATGGTCACGGTTGCCTCCCCGACGGTGTGGCTACGGCAGCACCGGCCTCGGGCGGCCGATTTTGCGTACCCGGCTCGTCGCCAAAGAGTTGAACTAGGCTCTTGCCCTGGGCGAAGGGCTGCACGGCTAATTCCTGCATCAACGTGCTTGCATGAACTGGTAGTGAGGCGTTCTGCTGCCAGTTCGCCTGGTTGATATGGTAGGCCTCAAGGTAGGAGTCGTTGGTTTCGTGCAACCCCTTCACGGCGCGGAGCGGAATGCCATATTCGGTATAGAGCACCGTGATGCGATCCGGATCAAGCGACTCATGGAGTTTCAAGCCATCCTGAGCTTCTGAGCGCGTCGATTCCTGATCAAGGATCAGTTTTAGCTCATCCTTGTATTTCCCTGCTACAAGCGCCACATCCAGTTGGCGTGCGATCCGGCCATTGGTCTCCGGCTCCTGGTAGGGGTGATAGTGCAGATTCGGCAACGCGTAGTTCAAGCCCCACTGCAAGTGTTCGCGCAGGAGGGCTTCTGTGCCAAAGGTCAGAATGAGATCTACAACGGTGTTGTAGTTCTGGGCGATTGTCTCCGTAAAGTGTGCGTGGAAGCAGTCTTCGAGCGACTTCTTCGTCATGCCAGGCGGGCGAGCGCCATTCGCCGACGGTGCCGCTTGCACCATATGCAGCGCCTGGATGACGTTGAATGAACCATCGGCGTTCAGTAAGCGATTCTTGCGCAGAAGATCGTCATACAATCGGTCGATCAGATCGGCGCTGCGTAGTGCGGCACGCTGGTATGGATGCGAATAGAGCAACTCTCCACGCTCAAGGATTGCATCGTTGGCGCTGGTATGTAAGGCGGCGCTTACGGACAGATCACGATCCCTGCGGCTCAGTTCATCCTGCTGCTTCAATGAGCGCAGAAGTTCGGCTAACGCCTCGCGCAGGTTCTCGGCGTTGACCGCCACGACATCGCTACTTTGCAGAGCCTCGACATAGTCATAAAAACCAGCGGTGCTCACCTTGCCCCACGGCATCCAGGGCGGGTTAAACGCCCGCTCTTCCATATCCGGATCACGTTCAAGCGCAGCCCCTTGCAACATTGGCGCAGCATCAAACTCTTTCCCAATGCGCTGCACAAGCTCCTGGAACATGCGGATGCGCCGATCAAAAATGGCATCGTGATGCTTATGCACTTCATCGTGGACGAGGGTGGAACACAGATCTTCGATCTCCGGCAAGATCGCAGCCCGACTGAAGCGCAGGCGTTCGCGATAGGCCGTGACGCGCGCCTGCAAGTGCTCCCAAAACTCCTCGCCTTCCTCGATGACATTCGGATCGACCGGCTCGGGCGCATGTTGATTTTGTGCAGTGCGTAGTTTGTTTTGCAAATCCTCAAGCAGCCTGTCGGCGATCTGTTTGCTGGCCTGTTCCGCGGAGGTTTGCTGGCGGTCAACGAGCGCACCCTGCTGGCTCTCCAAAACGCTACGTGCGGCCCGACGCGCCAGCAGATCGACAAGCTCATGACGAGGGAAGATGATCTCCGTTACACCGGACGTTGCGACAAACGTCGGCAGATTACGGTTGTCTCGTTCTGAGAGGCAGAAAAGATCCGGCAACGAGCGATGACGCTCATAACCGGCGCCATGACCGTTCTGGATGCGGATCAACAGATCCATTGCAATCTGCTCATAGAGCGGCTCGTGACTCGTGAGCATTCCGTGTCCATAAAGGTAGACGACATCGGCGATCTGTAAATTTGCACTATCGAAGGCCAACTCGCCCAGGTGCCAGAGTTGGCGCTCAGGACGTTTGCTGCGCTCATACAGCGCGGTGAGTTCAACGAGCGCGCCAAAGGCATTGCTGCGTTGGCGCCGTTTCATGTCGCTCGTCTGCCCACGTGGATGCTCCGGCAAAACGCCGTAGATCGCCGTCATCGGCACGATTCCCTTGTCTTTCAGTACGTAGCGCGTCAGTAGCGCCAGGCTCGGTACAATGCCGCTCCCTGTGCCCCCGCCAAGAAAAGCGATGATATTCACGCGCAGGGTGACCGCCGGCTGATCGTCTTGAACATCAGGCGGCGGTTGATTGACCATGTTGATTTTCTCGATCAAGCGTTGGCGAATCCGCGTCGACCAGAAGCAGAACGAAAAATGACCATTATTGCGTACACCCCCGGCGCCGGCGACGGTGATCCCCGGCTTGTGCATCCGCGCGCCAGGCGTATTGGCCGTTTTGATGAATAAGTTCTGAGCCTGATCGGCATTCCACGAGCCGCTTCCGTGGTAGGGTTCAAAACTCATCCGCAAACTATCAGCGCCAGGGGCGCGCATGCCATTCAATAGCTCCTCGCGCATCTGCATCGTGTCGATAAACAGGGTTGCAACTTTGCGTCGTTCCGTCGCCGGCAAACGCTGAAGTTCACGATTGACATAGCGCCCAACGAGCGCCGGGCTAGTACCGATATAGATGTTGAGAACCGGGTCGTGGATGCGATAAGGCATTGAACGATGCTCCTCTCTTAACGACGCTTCTTCAACTTGGATCCAGTACGCC
>JBBRUG010000434.1:0-4423 GCA_038247995.1 Chloroflexales bacterium
ACGGGCAACCGACGACGGACGACGGGCAACCGACGATGGGCAACCGACGATGGACGACCGACGACGGACGACGGACGACCGACGACGGACGACGGGCAACCGACGACGGACGACGGGCAACCGACGACGGACGACCGACGACGGACGACGGACGACGGGCAACCGACGACGGACGACCGACGACGGACGACGATCAGTGGTTGGTCGTCGGTGGTCGGTCGTCGCTCGTGCGTGGCTGGGGTATCGCCTGCGGGATCAAGAACCTGGGCTACTCGTTCGGCTTCCCCGAGCAGGCCACGGCGTCGGTGGAACTGTTCGGCGCGGCAATGATTGAACGGGCGGTGGTGCGCGTCGGCGCGGCGGAAGTCGGCCAGGGCACGCATACTGTGCTGCGCCAGGTAGCCGCCGAAGTGCTTGGGGTTGAACTTGGCCAGGTGGAGATGATCACCGACGACAGCGCACAGGCGCCCAATGCCGGTTCGGCCTCGGCCTCGCGGCTGACGATCATGGCTGGGCGCGCCGTCCACGATTCCGCCCACGCCGCGTTGCGCGAGTGGCAAAACGAAGAGCGACCGGCGCGCGCGACGGTGCAGTACCGCCCGCCGGCCACGACGGCGCTCGACCCGGAGACGACGGCCGGGCGACCAAACTATGCCTATGGGTATGCGGCGCAGGCGGTTGAGGTTGAGGTTGATCGCGGCACCGGCCTGGTGCGCGTGCTGAACGTGATCAGCGCCCACGATGTGGGACGAGCGCTCAACCGGACGCTGCTCGAAGGCCAGATCGAGGGCGGAGTGGCGCAGGCGCTTGGTTATACGCTGCTGGAGCACTTCCAGATGCACGAGGGACGCTTCCTGACGCCGCACTTCAGCACCTATCTGCTGCCGACCATCCTCGACACACCGCCGAACATTGTGCCGATTGTGTTGGAGTTAGGCGACCCGGAAGGGCCATTCGGCGCACGCGGCGTAGCCGAACTGCCGCTCGTCCCCTTCCCGGCTGCTGTCGCGACAGCAATCTACAACGCCACGGGTGCGTGGGTGGATGATCTGCCGTTTACGCCGGAGCGGGTGCTAGCGGCGATGCAAAACGTAAAACGTAAAACGCAACAGTAAGCCTCGTGTTGCCTTTTACATTTTACACTTTCCAAATCCGCACCGTGCCGTCACTGGAGCCGGTTGCGAGCAGGGCACCGGTGGGGTCGTAGGCGAGGTGCGCTACAGCGCCGGCGTGCGCAATCAGGGTCGTCGTGGCATTTGCCTGCCGACGGCGGCGCTTGTCATTCCCATTCAGGCGCCTGATCTGCACATCGCCATCGGCGCTACCGACAGCCAGCGTACGCCCGTCGGGGGCGAAGGCGAGGCTGATCGGATTTGGGCCGACATCGATCAGGCTCTCGCGCTGCGCTGCGGCATCGATCCGCCAGATCTGCACCTGCCCTCCAGCATTGGCAACGGCAAGCCGTGTACCGTCGAAGCGGAAGCTGAGGACCTGGATCCGCCCGCCATCGCCCTCCAGAGTCAGGGCCGGGTCGGCAGCGCCTTCGGCCAAGTCGGCCATGCGCCAGATCCGTACCAGGCCATCCTCGCCGGCTACCGCCACTTGCTGTACCTGCGGATCGAAGGCAATTAAGCGCAAACGGCTGCGCATACCGCGCAAGACCCGCCAGAACGTGCCGCCGGGCGGCGCATCAGTGGCGCTCAACTGCCAGAGTTGAACGGTTGTTGCGCCGTCGTTGGTAACAATCAGCCTTCCATTGGGGGCGACTGCCGCTACATGGAACGCGCCGTGAGTTTGTAATAAGATCGTACTCTGCCCATCGGCTAACCGGCAGACCCGCACCGTCCGATCGGCAGCACTCGTCACCACATGCTGATCGGCAGTGAAGGCGATCCCAGTGATTGCACCCTGATGATCGTTATAGCGGGTTTGCGGCGGCGCCTGGCCACCAATGCCATAGATCGTCACCGCGCCATCGGCGCTGCCCTGCCCGAGCCGCTCGCCGTCGGCACTGAACGTCAGTCCGGTAATTCTTCCACTGAGCGGGCGCAACCCAATGCCCGGCGCGCCATTGTTAGACTGCCAGGTACACAGTCGGTCATCTTCGCTCACGCTGGCGAGCAGTGTGCCATCGGGGCTGAAACTGACTCCGCGTACCGGCGCACCGTGGCCGGTGTAGACATGCTCCAGGGTATGGTCGACGAGCCGCCACTGGCGTACGGTATGGTCGGCGGCGGCACTGGCGAGGCGCGTACCATCGGCGCTGAAGGTGAGCGCTTCAACCGCACCGTTATGTCCACTCAAAACCGTCTGCTCGTGCCAGGTACGCGTCGTCCAGAGGCGCACATTGCGCCCGCGTGAACCGGCGGCGAGCAGGCCACCGTCGGGGCTAAACGCTAACGCCTCAACCGTGCCGCCCTGCCCAGTGAGGGTCTGGATCAGCGCCCGATCGAGCAAGCGCCAGACGCGCACGGTTCGATCGGCGCCGCCGGTAGCGATGAGCGTACCGTCGGGACTGAAAGCGACGGCTGTCACCTGATCGGAGTGCGCGGGAACCGTGGCGAGCAGGGCCGACGGGCGCGCAGCATCATCGCTTACGCGCCAGATCCGCAGGGCGCCGTCGTGGCCGACACTGGCCAGCGTCCGTTCATCGGGCGCGAACGCAAGGGCGTTAATCGGATCAGTATGGCCGGTGAGGGTTGTGTAGATTTGACCTATACGCAGATCCCAGAGCACGATCTGCGCGCCACTCGCCAGAGCCAGCAAGCGCTCACGCCGACTCAGCGCACCGCAGCGTGCCGGACAATCAATCGTCCAGATCAGCGACCCGTCACGCAGGTCGAGCAAGGCGGCGCCACCGCCCGAAATCAGTAATGCCCGTTGGGTGGTAAGCAGATGCACTGCGCGGGCAAGGCCGCGCCCAATCCGGCGCACCTGGCCCTGACGTTCGAGCATCGGCAGCGTATAGCGACCACGCAGGGCCGTCGCCGGGCTCTGGGACACCGGCGGTGGGGGCGGATCTGGCTGGGCGACAACCGGCTGACGGGGCGCTTCGACCACAAGCAATTCGCGTAGGCGGGCATAGCCGCTGTAGGCGAACAGTTCCACAACTTCCGCATGTTCAAGACCGGGCGGGAGTGTACAAGCGCCGAGCTTGAGGGCGACAATCCGACCGATGCCGGGGGTCAGCATAATCACATCCAGGAAGTTTGCCAGAGGCGTAACCAGCTTGCCGTCGGCTTCCCAGGCCCGCCGCGAAAAGGCCACGACAACCGTTCCCGCACGGCGCACCACATCGCGAAGCATCCGCGCCTGATCGCGCTGATCACGCAGCAGATCGGGAGCAAACCGCAGCTCAAGCGGCTCAGTGCGCAAACGCTGGGTCAGCGCGCGCATGGCCGCTTCATCGGCCGGAGCGCACCCAACGACAACCTGCGGCAAACCCGGACTCGCGGCCATGAATACTCCTGAAACAAGGTAACAGTGCAGGAAAGATGTGCAGCGTGCAGGGCATACAGGGCGTACAGCTCACGCCAGCGCTGATGCGCTAAGATGCTGAGCCACTACGGCTATAGGTTATCGGTTAGCGGCTATTTTCGCGTAGCCAGAGTATACCATGTGCCGTGCGAAACTCGCGGCTGTATACTACAGGCACGGGCCACGATGCCGTGGACCGAAGCAGCACAAGGAGCGCCCATGGATCG
The DNA here is from genome assembly GCA_038247995.1 of Chloroflexales bacterium. Taxonomy (GTDB): domain Bacteria; phylum Chloroflexota; class Chloroflexia; order Chloroflexales; family Chloroflexaceae; genus JBBRUG01. The sequence continues at coordinate 3,705 of JBBRUG010000434.1, forward strand.
CCAGGCAAGCCAACAACCGGCCGGCCACCCGCCTGAGCCGACCGCCGACGAGAGCGACCAGTTCCGCATGCTCGAAATGACGGTGCTGATGACGCCCGACACAGCAAATTTTGCCGGTAACGTCCATGGCGGACACATCCTGAAGTTGCTCGACCAGGTAGCGTTTGCGTGCGCCTCACGCTATTCGGGGCAGTATGTGGTAACGGTTTCGGTCGATCAGGTCATCTTTCACGAGCGCATCCACGTCGGCGAATTGGTGACGTTTGTGGCATCGATCAACTATACCGGCACAACCTCGATGGAAGTGGGTATTCGAGTCACGTCGGAGAATATCATGGCACGCCTCTGTCGCCACGTGCTTACCTGCTATTTTACGATGGTTGCAGTTGATGAAAGCGGCAAACCTTGCGCCGTTCCGCCGGTGCCGATCCGCGACGCGGCACAACGCCGACGCTGGATGGGGGCCAAGTTACGCCGCGAGCTACGCCGCGAGATCGAGCAGCGCAGCCTGGAGATCCGCCAGAATCCCGAAGAATTGATTGACACCCACGACGATGCGTAGAACCGACCTGACCGGTGTGGCGACTGTTCCTTGGCATACAAAAAAGCAGTACGAGTACTCGTACTGCTTTTTTGATCTGGTAGCGGCGGCAGGATTCGAACCTGCGACCTTCGGGTTATGAGCCCGACGAGCTGCCACTGCTCCACGCCGCGATATC
>JBBRUG010000435.1:0-4394 GCA_038247995.1 Chloroflexales bacterium
AACTGTCAGACTGTCAGACTGTGAACTGTCAGACTGTTAGACTGTGAACTGTCAGACTGTAAACTGTCAGACTAAACTACCGCCACAACGAGTTCCACAGATCTTGTAGCGTGGTCTGCACGCCGGCGATCGTCTGGCGTACCGGGTCAGGCGAGAGGCGCGCGTCGAGGCGAGTGCGCGTATCTTCAATCACCTCGCTCAGTATCGCGTGCGCTTCATGGGCATGGAGTTGGGTGAGCAAGTCGGCATAGGCATCGATCAACTCCTGCCGATCGGCCTTGGGCGTTTCATTCAGCAGATTGGCCAGCACGTGGCGGGTTTTTTCGCGAAAACTTTCGGCGGACATAGCAGTTCCTCCTGATCTATGTCCATTATACGTTGGGCGGGAAGAAATTGTTGGGGACAGCTTTATAGCTCATCACCACGCAGTACTTCGCGTGAGCGCCCACCTTCGGGTGGGCCGACGATGCCCTGCTGTTCGAGCAGGTCGATTAACTGGGCGGCTTTGCTGTAGCCAATGCGTAGGCGCCGCTGGAGTAGCGAGGCTGAGGCACGCTGATGCTGCTGCACAAGAGTGCGCGCCTGGGGCAGCAGATCGTCTTGCTCGTCGGCGCTGAGGAATTCAGCGGGTGCGCGGAACTGTTCATCGGCGGGAGTGGCGGTTGCCGAACCGTTCGTATGTACCGCATCGGACGAAGCCCTCTGTCCTCCTATCCCCCTATCCTCCTGCCCCCCTGCCGCCCTGTCCCCCTTGTCCCCTGCCGCTTCCGGCGGCACGGCCTTGCGCCAGAACTCGACGATTTTCTCCACTTCGCGGTCGGAGACGTAGGTGCCCTGGATGCGCACAAGTTTGGAGGCATTGGCGGCCATGTAGAGCATATCGCCGCGACCGAGCAACTGGTCGGCGCCGGGGCCGTCGAGAATGACCCGGCTATCGACCTGTGAGGTGACGGCGAAGGCGATCCGCGAGGGGAAGTTGGCCTTGATCAGGCCGGTGATCACATCTACGGATGGGCGCTGGGTGGCAATGATCAGGTGAATGCCGGTAGCGCGGGCCATTTGGGCCAACCGACAGATGTACGTCTCGACATCATCGGGGGCCATCATCATCAAGTCGGCCAACTCGTCGATCACGATCACAATGTAAGGCATCGGCTCAAGTTCGGCGCGTTTGCGGGCGAGTTGTTTATAGCTATCGAGGTTACGCACGCCATGGCGGGCGAAGATCTTATAGCGTCGCTCCATCTCGCGAGTGGCCCACTTCAGCGTCGGCACCACCCGTTCCAGTTCCGTCACCACCGGCGAGAGCAGGTGCGGGATCTGGTTATAGACGATCATCTCGACCATCTTCGGATCGACGAGGATCAACTTCAGTTCATCAGGGGTATGCCTGAGCAACAATCCGCAGAGGAACGCATTGATCGCCACCGACTTACCCGATCCGGTGGCGCCGGCCACAAGCAGGTGGGGCATCCGGGTCATATCGGCGATCGAAGGCAGGCCCGAAATATCTTTGCCGAGCGGCAATTTGAGCTTACCGCGATTCTGCTCAAACTCTTCGCTGTCGATCACCTCGCGCAGGCCTACGGTGGAGATCGCCGAGTTCGGAATCTCGATCCCGACCACATTTTTGCCGGGGATGGGCGCCTCGATGCGGATCGACTGAGCAGCCAGCGCCAGCGCAAGATCTTTTTCCAGGGTGGTGATCTTCGAGACCTTGACGCCCACAGCGGGCTGCAGTTCAAACTGGGTAACAGCGGGGCCGGTATTCACGCCCACGACGCGGGCCTCAACCTTAAAGCTGGCGAGCGTCTCCTCGATCACACGGGCACGGTGGCGGCGCTCATCGTCGCTGACCTCGGCTTCGACCGATTGTTCAAGCAACAGATCAAGGCTGGGCAATGGCCAGGCACGATACACCGCCGAGACTTCGAAGCCGTCAAGCGCTTCCTGCACGATGGCGCTGCCATCGGGGACAGCCGGTGCGGCGCCAACGACAACGGGTTTCGGCTCGGCGGGGGTGAGTTTGGGGGCCGCTACAGCTGTTGGTTTGATACTCGCCGGTGCGGGCACTTCGCTGCGAGCGATTGGTTGTACGCTTGGCTCGGTTGTGCCGGGGCGCTGGAAGATGCTTGCGCGCGCCGGGCGGGCGGCGATCGGCGTGGGCACAATATCGTCGTCGTTGGCGCTCTGGGGGGGCAGGGTAAAAGGCAGGTCGGCATCGGCGCGAACGGGCAAGCCGTCCCGGCGGGACGACTGTACCGGCAGGCGCGGCGCGCCCCAGAGTACGCTCCAGAAGGCGGCGCTGCGGGTAGCGATGCCGCCAAGCAGTTCGCGTAACGTCACATTAAAAGTGAGCAAAATTCCGGCGAGGCCAAGTACAATCACAACCAGGACTGCCGCCGGCCGCCCGATCGCCCGGTCGAGCCCTTCGACGATACCGTAACCCACCACGCCGCCGCCACCGGTAGTCAGCCGATCATCGAGCAGAATGGCGTGGCTCGGGAACTCCAGCAGGCCGAGAATGGCCGTCAGCACGAGGAGTGTGCCGAGCACATTGGCTCCGCTGAGCCGCGCATCGCTCATGCGCTCCTGGATCAGGATGGCAATGCCAAGCAAGCCCAGCGTAAGCGGAACGACCAGTGCGCCGGCGCCGAAGGCTTGCTGAACGGCTGCCACATAGAGCGCACCGAAGCCGCCGGCAACGCCGGTGGCAAAGAAGATCATCGTTACCAGAGCAATGGTGATCAGCGCCAGGGCAAACAGTTCGCGCTGATGCTCCGGGCGCAGGACGATGCGCAGCGCCGGCTCTTTGGCCGCACTCTTGCGCGCTCGAGTGCGCGGCGTTGGCTTGCGCCCGCCAGTCGCTTTGTTGCCGCCGCGTGCCGCCATAACAACCTCTGGTGAGTATGAAAAAGGCAAAATGAAGAATACAAAATAGCCGAAAACGGCCTCTGCGCCTCGATTATAGCACATCTGCGCGAGAGATGGCAGGTTGCCGTTGCTGTTGCAGGGATATGCTAGGCTACTGGCGGTGCCATGCCGCAGGCTGAATCAGGCAGAAGGTTGATCAATGCAGAACATGACTCTCCCGGCGCGCTGGCCGCTGGTGCGCTTTACGCTGAATATGAGCGGGCTATTGCTCGGCGTCGCAATGCTGGTTCTTACGGCAAGCTTCCTGCGTGACGGCGCCGATGATGCGGCCCAGTACCATCAGGCGGCGCAAAATCTGCTCAGCAGCGGCGATCCCTATGCCACCACGCCCGGTACGCCCGAGGCGCCGCCCAACCCCAATCCGCCGCTGCTGGCTTACCTGCTTACGCCATTCGCGTCGCTGCCGCGCCCGCTCTTTCGCTTGATCTGGTTTGGCTTCAACTGCCTCTGGCTGACCCTGCTGGTTGCGCTGAGCCTGAAACTCATCGACGACCGGCGGATCAGCGAGCTGTGGGGGGTGGTGATCGGCGGTGTGGCGACGTTTGTGCCTGTCCTGATCTGTTTGATGGTCGGCCAGTTGGGCATTCTGCTCGCTCTGCTGGGGGTGCTCAGTTTCTGGCTGGCCGAACGGCGACCGGCGGCAGCCGGGGCAGCACTGGCGACGGCAGCGGCGATCAAGCTCTACCCCGGCTTTCTCGGCCTGTTCTTCCTGGTGCATGGGCCGCGTCGCCTCGTCTGGTGGGCGGCAGGTTGGGGCCTACTCTTGCTTGCGCTGCCATTGCTGATCAGCGGCCTGACGCCGTATACCAGTTATGCTGCGAAGGTGCTGTTTGGCGGTTTTTACCCCTACGCATCCGACTTCAATGTCTCGCTCGCCGGCCTTTTCAGCCGCCTCTTTACGGTTAATGGGGTGTTTGTGGCGGTTGCGCCGCAGCCGGAACTGGCGCGTTGGCTGAGCTTGATCGCCAGCGCCCTGGTATTTCTGGCCTGCCTACGCATTCCGGTCGGCCCCGATCGTTTCGGCCGCCTGATCGCATTTACGGCCTGGATCTGCGGAATGCAACTGATCACGCCGCTGAACGGCTACTATAATCTCCCCGCCCTCATCCTGCCCTTGCTCACTCTCTTGGCAGCCTTGCTGCGTTATCCTTCGCCCGGCGCCGCTTTCGCGCTTGTTGGCGCCACTGCCATGCTCTACCTGCGCCCCGGCTGGGCCGAGAACGACCCGCTACTCAGCAACCTGCTCTATCGCGGATGGGGCGCTCTCGCCGTCACGCCGCCGCTCTATGCCGCATTGATCTACCTCGTCCTGCTTGCCTGGTTCGCTCACCGCCATCAACGGGCTACCTCTACGGACGGTGCCTGACGCCCAGGGCCGCCACATAGGGCTGCCCCTCCATGCCCCCTCCATTGCCCCCCCTTTTGGGGGTAGGTTTTTTCGGCCCAGCCGCCCATTCCCC
>JBBRUG010000436.1:0-4393 GCA_038247995.1 Chloroflexales bacterium
CCTGCCGCGCCCGCCCGCCGCCGCCGCGCCCACCCGCCCGCCGCGCCCGCCGCCGCCGCCGCGCCCGCCCGCCGCCGCCGCGCCGCTTCCATTCGCGCATTCACGGCCCCATTCGTGGTCGGCCCTACCGTCGGATCACCTTCACCAACGGCAGCGCGAGCGGGATCGCCACCAGGCCGCCCATGGCGAACACGGCGCCCCAACCCAGGCCGATATCAAGCATCCAGCCGGCTATCACCGGCGAGATGATCGTCGCGCCAAAGCCGATGAAGGCTTGGAGCGCCTGCGCGGAGCCAATGCGATCGCGGGGGGCGAATTCGGTGATTGCCGTCGAGTAGACAGCCGAGTCGGCGGAGACGAGCAGGCTGAACGCACAACCAATAATCACAAAGGCAACCCAGGGCAGGCCGCCCAGGAAGCCGAAGCCCAATGAAAGAACACCACTGCTCAGGGCGATCAGCAGGCCGGCCTTCGCCCGCCCCAGCCGGTCGGAGATCCAGCCGCCAAGGAAGACGCCCGGCACCCCCAGGCCCGCCATCAGCGCCGCCCACTGGCTGCCCTGCGCGGCCGCCGCCTGCGTATCAAAGCCCTGCGCCACCAACACTGTCGCAACAAATGCAGCCAACCAGCCCCGTGAAATGTACAACTCCCAGGCGTGGCCAGTGTAAGCCAGAATCGTGCGCGTCACCGGCCCCTCGCGCAACACACTTACATCGAGCCCACCCCGTTTGCCGGCCGGTGCCGTCACGCCTGCGGCGCCTAGAAGCGCCAACGGTAAGGAAACCACTGCCATGCCGCCAAGGGCCAACGCCGCCTGCGGCCAATCCATGCGCGCCAGGAGCAGCCCCGATGCCCAGAGCGACAGCGCACCGCCCAGATAAAAGGACGAAACATACGCTCCCACGATCAGGCCGCGGCGCGCCGGCGGCGCCGCTGCCGCAACCACCCGCGTCCCAGGCATATAGATGCCCGCCAGGCCCAATCCGGCAAAGAAGCGCACCACCGAGGCGCTCCAGACATCGCGGGCCAACAGGGGAAACAGCAGGAAAGCCGTACTCGTCACCAGCGCGCAGGCGACGATCACCTTGCCGGCCTGAAAACGATCGGTGAGCGGCAAAATCACCAGCACACTCACCACATAACCTACTTGATACGCGGCAAAGACCCACCCGATTGCGGTTGCGCTCGCATTCCAATCGGCTTGCAGCAAGGGCAGCGCTGCAGCCGTAAACCCGGAAGGCAGCAAAGCTAATGCCAACACTAGGCCAAGCAAAAAGGGACGTAGTCGTTGCACGCTTGCTTCCAACGCTTAACATTTGTCTAGTCGGCTCTAGCGAAGCGCGGAGCCATTGCACCTTCGCTCCGCTGACGCGAACGCAGCGCGCCACCTCGCTCAGTCTTTCAGCCGGCTCAATTGGGTTGCTCAGTGCTCTATTGTACACGCATTGACAGCCCCCTATGCGCATAGTATCCTTGCACGCACAGTTGTTATTCCATAGCCATTCGTGAACGCTGCCGTCCGCAGATTGCGCAGATTACGCAGATCAGGTACGCCCGTACCGGCTGTATGCTGCATTTCTTAGGAGTCCTCGCATGCTGCAACACGTACGCCTCCTCACGCTCGTGCTCGCTCTGCTCCTGGCCGCTTGCGGCGCGCCGACTGCGCCTGCCGGCGAAACTGCGCCTACTGCGCCGCCCGCCGATGCGCCTGCCCCAGATGCTCCCGCCGCCACGGGCGGCACGATCACCATTGGCAGCACCGCCGCCCCCGACACACTTAACCCTGGTGCGGCCTACCTCATCGAGGCCTTCGATGTCTTTGAATTGGTCTACGATGGCTTGATCACTGTCGATTTGCGCGCCCAGGCCCAGCCGCAACTCGCCCGTGAGTGGTCGGTGGCCGACGATAACCGGACCTGGACGTTTACGCTTCACGAGGGCATCACCTGGCACGACGGCACGCCGCTCACGTCCGAAGATGTCAAGTTTACCTTCGAGATGATCGCCGGCTTCGATTCGTTCGCCTTGCTCAAGGATTACACCTCACTGCTCGAATCGGTTGAAGCGCCCGACCCAACGACGGTGGTGATTACCTTTAGCGAGCCGGTGGCCAACACCGACGAGCGCTTCTCCGCGCTCTATATTCTGCCCAAACATATCTGGGAGCCCTTCGACGAGGCCGCCGCCGGTGAGTTCGAAAACGTCGAGATGATCGGCTCCGGCCCCTTCAAAATGGCCGAGTATCGCCCCGGCGAGTTCTTGCGCCTGGACGCAGTGAAGGATCATTACCTCACGCCGCCGCAGGTCGACGGTGTCATTTTCCGCGTCTACAACAATGGCGACGCAATGGTGCAGGCCCTGCGCACCGGTGAAGTCGATCTGATCGACGTGCCGACCAACACCGTCGTGCGCCCGCTTCAGAGCGAGGCCAGTGTCGAAGTGGTGATCGGCAACGGCCTGAGCCTGAGCGATATCTTCTTTAATGTCGTTACGCCGGAAAATTGCCCGCCCGACGACGGCGTGTGCAGCGGACATCCGGCGCTCCAGGATGTGCGCGTACGCCAGGCAATTGCGCATGCCACCGACAAGCAACAACTGATCGATGTCGTGCTGCTCGGCCTCGGTGTGCCCGGCCTCAGCCTGGTTACGCCCGGTCACGGCGAAGCATTCGCGAGCCAGGTCGAAGATTATGCCTTCGACGTTGCTCGCGCCAACCAGATCCTCGACGAGGCCGGCTATGCCGACACCGACGGCGACGGCGTGCGCGAAATGCCCGCCGATCCCGCCACAGCGTTGCGCCTGCGCTACAGCTACCCTTCCGACCAGAGCACCGACGGCCAGCGGATCTATGAATTGCTGCGCGACCAGTGGGCGCAGGCCGGGGTGGCGATTGACCTGACGCCGCTCGACGCCGATGCGCTCACCGCCATTTGCTGCCCCGCCTTCGACTTTGATGTGATCTATTGGGGTTGGGGCCTTGGGATCGATCCCGCGTCGCTGCTCTACATCACCACCACCGAACAAATCCCGACCGGTATCAGCGAGGCCGGCTATTCAAACCCTGAGTACGATGCGCTCTTCCAGCAACAACTGGTTACGATTGATCGCGCCGAGCGGAGCGCGCTTTTGCACGAGATGCAAGAGATCCTGCTGCGCGATGTGCCCTACATCATTCCCTGGTACGCCCAGACGATCGAAGCCTACCGCAGCGACCGCTTTACCGGGTTTGTGATCGACCCTGACGGGTTGCAGAACCTGAACAGCCGCATCTCGCTCACTGCGATTACGCCAGTTCAGCCGTGAGCCAGCGCAGCGACTACATCATCAAGCGCTTGCTCTGGGCCGCACTTACGATTGTCTTCGTGGCGGTACTGAACTTCTTTCTGTTTCGCGTGCTGCCCGGCGACCCGACGCGCACCGTCCGCGATCCGCGCCTCACTGCCGAGGCGCGGGCCGCCCTTGAACGCCGCTTCGGCCTCGATAAGCCGCTCGTCTTCGGCACTATCGATGCGCCCTTCGACAGCCAGTTCTTCCGCTATCTCGGCGGCCTCGTGCAGGGCGATCTCGGCATCTCCTTCAGCACGAATCGTCCCGTCGCCGATGTGCTGCGCGAGCGACTGATCAACACTGTGCTGCTCGTCGGCGTCGGTGAGGCGCTGGCGATTGTGATCGGCATTGCGATGGGCGTGGTGGCCGCATGGCGGCGCGGCACACCGCTTGATGCCGGCACGCTGCTGGTTGGGCTGTTCACCTGGTCGCTGCCAACGTTCTTCCTGGCGATTATTCTGCTGATCGTCGGCAGCAGTTATTTCGGCTTGCCTGTCGGCGGCATCCGCACGCCCGGCTTCAGCGGCAACGCCTTCGCCCAGGCTATGGATGTCGCCCGCCATATGCTGCTGCCTACGCTCACCTTGACGATCATTCTGCTTGGCCAGTACATGCTGATCATGCGCAGCGCCCTGCTCGATGTGCTCAGTGAAGATTATGTGCTCACCGCGCGCGCCAAGGGCCTCACCCACGGTCGCATCCTGCGCGATCATGCCATGCGCAACGCGATGCTGCCCATGATCACCCTGATCGCTCTCACGCTCGGTTTCACCGTCGGCGGTTCAGTCCTCGTCGAGCGCGTCTTTTCGTGGCCCGGCCTCGGCCTGACGATCTTCGACGCCGTCAGTCGGCGCGACTACCCGCTGCTTCAGGGCGCGTTCTTGCTCTTCACCGTCAGCGTCGTGCTGGCCAATGCCGCCGCCGATCTGCTCTACGCCGCACTTGATCCGCGGGTGCAGCAGTGATTCAGTTCACAGTCGGGCAATCTGACAGTTCGCCGTTCACAGTTCACAGTTCGCAGTTCGCAGTTCGCAGTTCGCCGTTCACAGTTCGCCGTTCACAGTTC
>JBBRUG010000437.1:0-4386 GCA_038247995.1 Chloroflexales bacterium
AGGCAGAAGATCTTGCCGTCGAAAGTGCAGGGCGCATTGGCGCCGGGGGCGAACTGGTCGAGGATCGCCTGGGAAACGTAGGGCGTCAGATCGGCGGGGAAGTTGCGCGACGCATCAGCGACCTGGCCGACGATCTCGGGCTCGGCGAAGACGACATCGGGCCAGCCGCTGCCGGTGTTGTTGAAGAGCAGCACTTTGGCCGGGAACTGGCCGCGGTCGGCGATCTCGATGTTGATCAGGTCGGCCTTGTCGGGGTGTTTTTCGCGGAACATCTGCACGGCGCTTTCGCGCGTTGAGTCGACCCAGACAGTGATCGGGGCGGTTGGGTCGCCGGCAGCGGCGGATGTGTCGGTAGTGGTGCTGGGCGCGGCGGGGGCGGCGGCACCGCAGGCCGCCAATAGGGTGAGCAAACTGATCAACGTCAGGACGGGGAACAGGCGCAGCGACGCCGGGCGCGAGCGAGCCATAGTGAACTCCTTTGTCACATGCTACGATGGTCAACACCGACCGATAGCGAACGCGCTTCCGGGCGAACCCGCGAAGCTCCGATGCTCAATGAGCGCACACGCTGATATTTACAACTGGTCTGACAACAGGTAAGATAACAGAATAGACCATGTCCGTCAAGCGGGTATAATACCCATAGAGCGATTTCACATATGCCGGCGAGGGTGAGTAGCGGAACGGTTTCATGTGGCCAGCACAGGGCGTTAAGGGCGTCGGGTGTGCGGCAGCCGCTCTCCACGTCTTGCGCTCTCCACGTTGCACACGCTCCACGTCTCACGCCCAACAGCTGCGCCGATGTCGTAAAGTAGTACGTATAGCGAGAAAGAACCAGCCCAATGACGCAGCAGGAGAATGGCTTACCAGCGCGGGTGGCTCAGCAGCTACTCCAGCGGATCATGGCCCGCGAATTTGCGCCCGGGGCAGTCTTGCCGTCGGAGCGTGAACTGGTCGAAACGTATGCCATTAGCCGGCCGGTGGCGCGCGAGGCGATTAAGCTGCTCGCAGCGCGCGGCATTATCACTATTCATCCCCGCCAGGGTGCTACCGTAGGCCAGGATCTGACCGGCGCGGCGCGCGAGGCGCTGCTGCTGACCTTCCAGAACGAGCACGTCGTGCAGGGCGATCTGTTGGAGGTGCGCATGATTCTGGAACCGGAGATCGCCGCCCGCGCCGCGCAAACCGCCGCGCCATTGCAAGCGCGCCGCTTGCGCGAGATGCGGCGGATGCTGGATGACCTGCTGACCAGGCTGGATGCTGGCGAACGGGATGCGGCGGATGAACTCTGGGGCCGGAGCGACCCGCACCTGCATATTCTGATCGCCGAGATGAGCGGCAATCCGGTTTTTAAGGTGCTGATCGAGGTAATCAACGGCATGCTCTGGCGCAAAGACGCTAAAAACGTACCGCAGATCACTGAACTGCATTTGCGCAACGCAGCGTTGCAGCACGCGGCGATCTGCGATGCCGTGCTGGTGCACGATCCCGTTGCGGCGCGGGAAGCCATGCTAACGCACCTCGCATACACCCACGGGCATATCTTCGGCAAGGATGTAGAGATTACGCATACTCCGACGGCATTGCCCTCCTGATGCAGGCGACTGTCTGAGCTGTTGCGCGGCGCAGCTACAGCTTGCATTAGGCTTCACGTATGCCCAGCGCCTGTAGTGCGGCGCGCATATAGCCCAATGCGTGGGCGACGCCGGCGTGCCATGGTGCTGGGCAATTCAGCTGCGGAACGTGATCGGGAATGATCACGCCGTTAAATCCGTTGGCATGCAAGATGCGTAACACGCGGATAATGTCGGTGTCGCCGTCGTCGATGAAGCTTTCCTGGTAGTGCGGTGCCTTGCCGTCCACATTGCGCAGGTGAACGTAGGCGATCCGCCCGGTGCGGCTGTACCGTTCAACCATCGCGTAGATGTCGGCATCGGGCATCTCGCTGAGCGTCCCGACGCAAAATTCCATCGCGTGGCGCGGGCTGGGGCTGAGGTCGAGCACCTGCTGGTATCCGTCGGGCGTATAGACCAGTCGGGCCGCGCCGCGCAGTTCCGGCAGCGGTGGATCGTCGGGGTGGAGCGCAAGCGTCACTCCGGCCTCCTCAGCGACCGGCAGCAGTTCGTGCAAAAAGCGCCGGTACCGATCCCAGATCTGCGCCGGGCTCACCGGTGCGAGTGCTGTCGAGTCGTTGGTGAAGCGCTCGTAGTCATAGACCATGTTCCAGACCATTCCTGCCGGAATAGGCGTTTGCGGCGGATCGGCGAAGCCCACCGAGCGTGCGCCGCCGCGGGCGCACGGCCCTTCAGTGCGGCCCCAGACCCCGGCGATGCTGAAGTAGTACCCGATCGTTGGGATGCCGGCCCGCCCCGCAGCGCGCACAATCTGCTTGAGTTGCTCCATGTGCTGGTCGCGTTGCGGCCCGTCGAGCAGAACGTCGTACCAGTGCGCCGGCGCGAAGTTTTCCAGCGCTTCGAGCGTGAGGCCGGCGTCGCGCACCAGCGCCACCAGTTCGCTGATTCCCGCGTCCGTCCAGATCGGGTCATCGCCGTCGGAGAGACCAAAGCCGATATTGGCTTGATCGGCGGTAAGGACGGCTTTTTTGCTCCCGCTGAACTGTCCGGGCAGGTGAGCGACGATATGGGTGGCGCCGACCTGGAGGGCGAAACGTAGATATTCCGGCGTGAGCATCTGGCGATACAGGCCGAGCCCGAGTTTCATGCGTTGCCTCCGTGCAGGAAGGAGGCGAGCATGCCGCCGTCGACTAGGTAAGCGGCGCCGGTGCAGAACGAGCTGCGCGGCGAGGCGAGGAAGAGCACCATTTCGGCGACTTCGCCGGGCTGGGCGATCCGGTTGAGGGCGTGCAGCGCGCCCCAGTTGCGCATTGCCCCGGCCAGATCGCTGATTCCGGCGTCGGCGGCGGCGTTGCGCAAGAGCGGCGTATCGACGCTGCCCGGACAGACGCAGTTGACCCGGATGTTGTCGGCGGCAAAATCGAGCGCCATGCTGCGCGTCATCGACACGATCCCGCCCTTGGAGGCGGCGTAAGCCGAGACGTCCGGCTGGGTTGCGAGCGCCTGAACCGAGGCGATATTCACAACCGACCCGCCGCCGCGCCTGCGGATGGCCGGGATCAGGTACTTCGACACCAGGAAGAGGCTCTTGAGGTTCACGTTGAGCGTCCGATCCCACTCGGCCTCCGTCATCGTCTCGACGGTGCCGTAGGTCTGAATGCCGGCGTTGTTGACCAGAATGTCGACGCCACCGAAATGGGCGAGCGTTTCGGCGGCGAGCCGTTCCGCGTCGACGGCCAACGACACATCGGCGCGGATAGCGATTGCGTCGGCACCGGCGGCGTGTAATTCGGCGGCGAGTTCTTCAGCGGCGGGTTGATCAACATCGACCAGTGCGACGCCAGCACCTTCGCGAACGAAGATGCGCGCTACTGCGGCGCCAATGCCCTTTGCGGCGCCGGTAACGACAGCGACCTTGCCTGTCAGTTGCATTGTGTACCTCAATGTACGGTGCCGTCGGCATCGACGGCGCTCACGTGGGTTAAGCCGTGGTAGACGGTCGCCAGGAGCCGTGTGTTGACGGTTTCGCCCGGCGCGAGCGTCAGTTGCGTGCCGCGGGCGATCGCTTCGTTCAGGCCCAGCGTTGGGTAGCTTGTCCAGGGTTCGAGGGCCACGGTATAGGTGCGGCTCCACCAGGGGTAGCCGGCGGCACCGCCGAGCTCTTGCCAGAGCCAGAGATAACGGAAGATCGCACTGTCCCAACGCAACGCAATACCGGCCTGCATTATGGGGTTCGTGAGCGCCCCCCAGGCGGCACCAGCGAAGTCGGTCAGGTAGGCCATTTCGCGTCCGGGCGGCCCGCCGGGCGGCGGTACCTGGCGCAGATCGACGGTGCTGTCGTCGGGCGCTGCCGCAGTCGGCCACGTGCTAACCTGCCCCGGACGGAGACGGCGCGGCGTGAAGCCGGGCAGTTCCTCGTGTACAAGCACCTGCCGCGCCGATGTGTCGATCCGCGCACCATCGGCGAGGAACGGCCCGCCAAAGGCGAGATGATGGCCCCACATGAGATCGAGCGCCTCGCCAGCCTCATTGGTCAGTTGTTCGTCGATTTGTAAGGTAGCCCGCCCGCGCTGCAGGGTCATCGTGCGCTCCAGCCGTAACGGCGTGCGGAGCGGGCGCACGGAGCAGCGCAGGCGTACCTGTTCAGGCGTATCTTCCGTCACGTCGGCGCTCCAGGGCAGCAGACAGATCTCGCCGTGCTGGCCATAATCAGCGCCTTTGTAGGTCACAGGCGGCCCGCCGTTGGGGAGGATCTCCTGCCAGCCGCCGCTGTAGTAGTCGAGGAATGTTCCGCCTGCGGCACCAAGCGACG
>JBBRUG010000438.1:0-4360 GCA_038247995.1 Chloroflexales bacterium
CCCGCTCATCCGCTCACCTTGTCAATCTAGAATGACACGCACGCTGCCAATTGAGCGCCCCGCAACCATGCCCCTCGCGCTAATCCGCGAGGGGCTGTTGGTGTTGCTGCTGGCAGTCGTAACTGGCTTGCTTGTCGGTCTGGCCGGCTTGCGCGCCCCAACTGTTACGCTCCCAATTACAGCGCTGAAGCTCGACAGCGCGGCGATCAGTTCCGGCATCTACGCCCGCGAAACCCATCCCGACGGCTACTTGTATCGCTGGACGAGCGGCTCAGCCGTGGTGCAACTGCGCGGTGCCTTCAACGCCGCGCCGGCCTATGTCGCCGAAGTGCGCCTCCGTGCCGAAAATCCGTCCGGCCCGCAACCACTTACCTTCGCGATTCAGGGCCGCGATGTGGCCACCGTTACGCCTTCCGCCGACTTTCGCACCTACCGCCTGCTCGTCGGCCCCGACGCGGCGCTTGATCACGAGCTCTGGCTGAACATGCGTACGGAGAGCTTCGTGGCGCCGGAAAACCCGCGCCCGCTCGGCCTGATTCTGACTGATGTGGATCTGCGCCCGTTGCTCGCCCCTAACTGGTTTGGCGCTCTGTTCGCGGCTGTGGGAGTTGGCGTGCTCGGGGTTGGCCTGCGTGTTGTCGGCGTGCCCATGCGTGAGCGGTCGGCTCTGGTGTTGATCGCCGGCCTGGGATTGGCCGCTACGGCGGCAATCTACCGCCCAACGCCGCAGTCCTACCCCGCCCTGGCCGCCCTCGCTCTGAGCACGATCTGGCTCGCCGGGTGGATCGCCCGCGCCGCGCCGGCGCGCATTGCCCTGGCCGCGCTTGTCGTCCTCGTCGCCTTTGCGGGCGTAATCTGGCCAAGCTGGCTCTCCGACGACGCGCTGATCTCCTACCACTATGCACAGAATTTCGCTGCCGGTCACGGCCTGGTCTACAACGTCGGCGAGCGCGTGGAGGGCTACACCAACTTTCTCTGGACGGTGCTCTTCGCGGGGATCATCACGCTCGGCGGCGATCCGGTGGCCTGGAGCTATATCCTCGGCACGGCGCTGGCCCTGGCCCTGGTGCTGCTCACCTATGCGCTTGGCTCGCGCTTAGCCAATGCCGCCGTGGGATTGCTCGCTGCGTTGATCGTTGCCACCAGCCAGAGTGTGCTGCTCTATACCGCGCGCGGCAGTGGCCTGGAGACCGGCTTCTTCGCGTTGCTCGTATTGGCCGGCGCGGCGCGTTACCTCACCGCCGAGCGCCGCCCACTGCCCCTCGCCGGCGCCGGCCTGCTCTTCGCCCTCGCCGCGCTCACCCGCCCCGAAGGCGTGCTGGTGTTCGGGTTGACGGGGTTGCATCTTCTGGTTAGCTTGTGGGTGGGGAACGCACCAGGACACGGGGACACGGGGACACGGGGACACGGGGACAGCATAGGCCCTCCCAGTTCGCTGGTTCGCTGGTTCGCTGGTTCGCTGGTTCCGGTAAGCGCCTTCGCCGCCGCCTTCCTGCTGATCTTCCTGCCCTACTTTCTCTGGCGGGTGAACTATTATGGCGATCTGTTGCCGAATACCTTCTACGCAAAGACCGGCGGCGGTATCCGCCAGATCGGGCGCGGGGCGTTGTACACCGGCGGGTTTGCGCTGACGATCGGTGGGCCACTGCTGCTCGTAAGCGGCCTGCCCTGGTGGCGCGATTGGCGCGCGGCGCTTGCTTCGTGGCGCGGGTATCTGCTGCCGCTTACCCTCGCATATACAGCCTATATCATTGCCGTCGGCGGCGACCATTTTCGCGGCGAGCGCTTTTTTGTGCCCCTGCTACCCTGGTTCGCCATTCTGCTGGCCGATGGACTGGTGCTGGCTTACCGGCAACTACCGGGGCGTTACCCATTGCTCCGCTACGCCCTCACCGGCTTATTGATCGGTGCCTTCGCATTTGCCGCCTTGCTCCGCACTGCCCCAATCGACATAACAATTCGTGGCCTGGACGAGAGCGTCTGGATCTGGCGCGAGATTGGTTGGTGGGTAGCCGATAACGGCGCGCCCGATGCGAGTATCGCCGCCGAAGGCGCCGGCGCTCCAGCCTACTACAGCCGGCGTACGACAATCGACATGCTCGGTCTGACCGATCGCCATAGTGCCCGCGTCATCGTTCCCGACATGGGCGCCGGTGTCGCCGGACACGAGAAGCGCGACCCGGACTACGTGCTGAACATTCGTCAACCCACATATATCCCTCAGATCTGGGAAGATTATTTTGGCGGCGCTTCAGTTCTTAGTGATCAGTACCGCTTAATCAGCGTTCTGACGCGTTCGGGGCGCGAATTACAGCTTTGGGAGCGCCGGCCATGAGGCTGCGGATTGCTCTGGCGCAGACCAGGGCATCTGCGCTAGAATGCACCGGCTGAAATGCTACGTCATTATTCATCCACCTCGGCAACCCCGCAACCTTTCGGGGGTCTGATTCGTTGTATATGTAGGCTATGGGCATAAAGTTGACTGCGAGGAAAGGGTCGCCCCGACTGCGGCTCGTATGTTATGCGTGTGTTGTATTTTATTCCGCGCTATGAAAGCGCTGCCATGGGCAATCGCATCCATACTGAGGTGATCGCTGAATGGCGGCGTTCCGGGGTCACGGCTGAGGTAATCAGCCTTGCTGCCGGTCTAGTGCAACCAACTAGCACAGTCGAAGAGGGGATCACGATCCATCGGCTCCCGGTGAGCGCTGGGCCCCTGCTCAAGGGCGCCAATCGACTCGTCGCCGGGTTACTGCCCTACCCTTACCTGGCTGGTGCTATTGCGCACTATCGCCGTTTCTTGCAGCGCAACCACTATGATTTGGTACACATCGAAACGGCTTTCCCGCTGGGGATGGTCGCTGCGTTGGCGCCGCAACGTTCCTCACCGCCCCTGGCTGTTACGCTGCCCGGTGCCGATATTATGGCCGAACCGGCCTATGATTACGGCTATGGACGATTTCGGATGGTTCGCGCACTGCTGCCGTGGATTTTCCGGCGCGCCGCCGTTATTCGTGCCGACTCGCCACAGATTCGTGATCTGGCCATTACGCTCGGCGCCAACCCCCAACGGATCACGGCGATCCCCTACAACATTACCGTCGATAGCTTCCCATCACCCACAATGCCTCTCGCGGATCTCCGTCGGCAGAGCCGGGCGTTGCTGATTGAACGCCACAAGCTCGATCCGGCGCGCCCGATTGTCATCAGCCTGAATCGGCTGCATCCATTCAAAGGTATCGAATACCTGATCGAAGCGTTACCTCACGCCCGCAATCAAGGCCTTGCGCCGCAAGTCTTGATCGTCGGACCCAACCGCAGTACACCACGTTTTGGCGATTATGGCGTCTACCTGAGCCGCCGCGCCGCCGAATTGGGCGTCGCCGCCGATGTGCAGTTGGTGGGCGGTGTACCACACCACGAGGCGCTCAGTTATCTGGCCGGTGCCGATATCGCCGTGATCCCATCGGTGGCCGAGTCGTTCAGCCGGGTAGTGATCGAGGCTGCTGCTGTCGGCACGCCGCCGATTGTCACCCGGACAACCGGGGCGAGCGCTTATGTAGCGCAGCATCAGGCCGGCCTGGTTGTTGAACCGCGCTCCGGCGCAAGTATCGCTGCTGCTTTGCATACGCTCCTCACCAATTCGGCCACTTGGGCCGCTTATAGCCATCGCGCTGCGGCGATGGCCCCGGAGTTCAGTTCAGCCCGCATCGCGGCGGACCTGCTGAATCTCTATCGCCCGTTGCTGCGTCTGGCTGAAGCGCCGGCATGAAGCTCTGCCGGCAGCCTGAAGCTGCCCGTTGGACAGCCGGCCGGTTTGTTCCGGCTCGCTGGCGTTGACAAATTGGAACAACCGTATTAGGATACCGCCCCCCCATTTTGAGGGTAGGTCTGCCCGCAACGGAGGCCCCGGCAAACTTTTCAATCTGCCGAGCTACGCCGTTGCGGCAACTGCAATCTACAAGGAGAAGCGAACAATGAAGCGTAAACGAAGCAATATGTCGGCCCTGGTGGCCGTGCTTGCGGTGGTGCTGGTGCTGGGTGCGGCGGCGCTGCTGCTGCGCACGCCCACCGGTGTCGCACAGGAACAACAGCCGCTGCTCGAATACCCCGACTATCCGCCCACACCCACCATCGGCCCCAACCCGACCCCCGCCCCCGGCCTGGCCAGTGGTGTTGAAGTTGCCCGCGAGGACTTCAGCAATCCCGCCGCCTTCGCCGCCTGGACGGTGGTCGATCTCGAGTTTGTCCTGCCGGAAGGGCGCTCGGTCTGGGAGGTGGACGGCGGGCGGCTCGCGCAGGCCTATACCGCTGCGGCGCGCAACCCCAACACCCTGGAAACGGTGGCGCTCCATCCCGA
>JBBRUG010000439.1:0-4355 GCA_038247995.1 Chloroflexales bacterium
AGGTGGCGTTGGGGCGCTATGCAATGCAGATGGACGCCGCGCAATTGGCCCAATTCTGGCGGCGCTGCAGCCTCAGTTCCAACTTCTGGTCGCGTTATCTGGCCCTCTGGGTGCCCACGCCGTCGCTGCCGGGCCGCCTGCGCCGCGATGCGATGGAGGCGCTGCTTTCGTACCTGCTCAACGAACTGTTCGAGAACGGTGCCAAGTTCAGTAGCGGCCCGGTTCAGACGATCGACTATGCTGCATGGGTGCAGGAAGACCGCATAGTCTTTCAACTCACTAATCACATTACCCCGGCCGGCCAGGCGCCGTTTGTGGCTTTGATCCAGGAGTTGCTGACCGGCGACCTGGATAAGCTTTATTTTCAGCGGCTGGAAGAGTCGGCTGAGCGTGATGCACCAGGGTCGGGACTGGGCTACCTGACGCTGATGAAGGACTACGGGATTCGCTTTGGTTTTTGCTTTCGCCCGCTACGTGAGCAGAGTATTGCCGTGGGCGTGCAGGCCCACGTTGCGCTGGAGGAGCTGTGAGTATTATGACGATTGAGCAGATTCAGGGTGAAGAGTACGCCGTCGAGTACGACCCGACAACCCACACTATCAGCTTTCGTGGCACGATCCGACTCCAAAATAGCGACGAGTACGCCCCGATCAGCAAATTGCTGCAAGCGGCGCACACTGCCGCCGCTGAAGCTGGGCTGTTTACGCTGGATTTTCGGCAGTTACAGTTCCTGAACAGCTCCGGGATCAGTATGGTCAGCAAGTTTGTGATCAACGGGCGCAAAAACGACCGGGCACCGCTGCGTGTGGTCGGCAGCCAGGATGTCTACTGGCAGCAGAAGTCGCTGGCGAACTTGCAGAAGCTCTGGCCGAAGGTGCAGATCGAGATCGTATAGAACCAAGGGACCGAGGAACCTAAGTAACGTTGCATTGCACTCAGTACTCAGCATATGCCGCCTACCAAAGCCAACCTCCAGAGCCGGATCGTGGAGCTCGAAGCCGAGTTAGCCGATCTGCAAATGCTCTACGACAACACGCTCGAGCATGGTACGGTGCTGGAGAATGAGCTGATGCAGCAGAACCGGCGCATGGAAGAATTGCGCGACAAGATGCGCAAATACCTCTCGCCGCAACTCTACAGCGCCCTGCTTGGCGGTAATGCCGCCACGGGCACGCGCAGCCATGCGCGCACCAACCTGACGATCTATTTCTCGGACATGGTTGGTTTTTCGGATCTGACCGACACGATTGAGCCGGAACTGCTCTCGACGGTGCTGAACAGCTACCTCACCCAAATGGCCGAAATAGCATTAAAGCATGGCGGCACGATCGACAAGTTTATCGGCGATGCGATGATGGTCTTCTTTGGCGCGCCGGAGTTTATTAGCGATGCCGAGCATGCCCGGCGCTGTGTGACGATGGCGCTGGAGATGCGCGAGGCGCTGTATAGCCTGCGTGAGCAGTGGCGGTTACTGGGTATTCCGCGCACGCTCCAGGTACGCGCCGGGGTCAACACCGGGTTCTGCACCGTGGGCAACTTCGGCAGCGAACACCGCATGGACTACACGATCATCGGCGGGCATGTAAACCTGGCCGCACGGCTGCAAGCGGTTGCCCCACCCGACAGCATCTACATCTCGGCAATTACTTATGGCCTGGTGGAAGATCTGGTGGAGGCGCGCCCACTCGGGCCAATCCAGGTTAAAGGCATCCACGCGCCGGTTGAGGTGTGGGAACTGCACGGCCTGCGTGTGGATGCCGTCGCCGCGCCATATGTAGATATAAGCAACGGGCATTTGCGCTTACCGGCGCTCGACATCGATCTTGCCGCGCTCCCCGACCAGGAACGCATAGCGTTGCAGAAAGCCCTGGCGCGTGCGCTGGTGCAGCTTGGTAGAGCGATAAAGCGCTAGAACTGGCACCGCTACCCCGGCATCAATGCGATATACACCCCCACCGGATCCTGCACAGCCGCATAGATGTAGGCCCCATCCGTGCCCTGCACTGACTTGATGAGCTTGCCACCTTCCTCCTGTACGCGGCGGAGGCTTTCGGCGAGGTCGCCCACAGGCAAGTAGATCATCCAGACCGGTGGCAGACCAAGGTTCGCGCCGCGGGCATGGCAGACTCCCGCCGCCGGATTGCCATCATCGCCGAGCATGGTGTAGTCGGCGTAGTGCGCGCCCCCATCCTCCATCGCGACGTCCTGCACCGACCACCCAACGACCTGCCGATAGAAGTCGCGGGTTGCGAAGGCATCGGCTACCGTCAGGTCGAGCCATCCGATGCGCCCCATAGGCGCTGCCGCCTCTTGCGATGCTGCGGGGAGCGCCTCCGCAGGAACGATTGGGATGATCCCGAACGCCGCCCCATTCGGATCGAGCAGCACGGCCCACTGGCTCGTTCCATCGTTGTCTTGGGCATGCATCAGCACGCTTCCGCCCAGATTGAGCGCACGCTCTACGCTGGCCGTCACATCGGCGACCTGGATGTGCGGCATCCATTGGAGTGGAAGGTGAGCATATTCCGCGCTGCGCACGCCCAAGCCGATGATGGGCATGCCCAGGTTGTTCATCAGATCTTCCACGCGCCAAAGCGGATGCGCACCTGTGCTGAGCACACGCGAGTAGAAGCGCATCTCGCGCTCGTGCTCGGGAACGGCGATATCGGCACTTAAAACGGTGCCGACACGGGGGACAAACGGATCGCTCATCGGATGCTCCTCGTTGGCAGCACGGTCGAAGGTGTGACCGTCCGCCAGATCAATGCTCCTGTTCCAGTTACAATAAGACGTGGCGCCAAATAGTCATCCCGAACGACGTAGTTCTTCCCTCAGTTGAGAAATATCAGACGAATTGAGTTGGCTTGATGAGCTCAAGTATAGAACAAATGATCTACGCAGTCAAGGAGTGGGCATGGGCGGTTTTGTGGATCGAAAGGTGCGGCTCTCGCCGGGTCGTTCTCGGCTGAGCGGGAACCACGCGCTGGCGGGAACCGCGCCTAGCGGAGCCAGCACAACGCTCTGGACGCCCGCCTGCTCAGCCAGCTTCTCACACCACCATGCGAATCGTCACGATCACATCCTCATCCGGTTGCGGAGCATCAGCAGGCGCCATTTGACGGCGTAACGGCGGATCAATAGGATGACGTTCGGCATCCTGCCGATGTTCCGCGCTCCCACTCTCCACGCTAGCAGATCGCCCCGTTTCAATCAGCACCCCCTTCGGCACTTCTAAGCGCAGCTGTACCGCAAAACGCCCGCCACGGCCGCAGCGCAGAGCCGTACAGCATGGTTGCGGGTGGAAGAGCGCCTGCTCGTGTTGGGCGTACGGCGGATCGCTGAGCGTAGACTCGCGGCGACCCGCCTGCGGTGTGTGCCGTGCGCCATGCGTCGCCAGATGCGCGCTAAATGCCGTATGCCATTCGGCCGGCGGGAAGAGTTCGGCGATCGCGGCGACGCGGCTAAGCGGCGTACCAGTGAGATCGAGCACAGTTAGGGCTTCATCCGCGCGGCAGCGCTCCCCTTCAGTTAACCGCTCCACAAACGCACGTACCAGGGCAATTGCGCGATCCGGGTTGTGGCTCAGGGGCCGCCCAGGATCAAGATACGCCCGATAGAGCATCTGGTAGGTCAGGCCGGCGCGCGCTGCGGCGGCCTCTTTGCGCAGCCCGGCACGGCTGATCCAGATATTGACCAGCTCGGCTACGCGTTGTTTTGCTGTTGTTGTTTCCATGGTTCCCCTCCCGCTGATTATTCCGGCCCGCTGCCGGATCTGGCATCCAGAATCACCGTTCGGTGATACCCACTGTATGTGTCAGGACGATATCGTATAAACAGCCGCCCCCGGAAGCGGTGGTGACAAAGACAGCATAAACGCTGTATGTCACGCGCCTGACGTCAGGTGTACCTGAACAACCGAATTCACTTGAATGAGGAGGTACTCCATGCTGCGCAAGAAACTTCTGCGCTGGCTGACGATTGGTGCGCTCGGCGTTGCGCTGGCCGGCGGCTCGTTTGCCCTGAACCAGAATGTTGGCGCGTCGGTTCAGCAGGTCGCCGACCCGGGCGGGGCGGGCGGAAACGGGGGGTAGGCCACAGACCAAAGGCAATGGTAGGGGGCGTGTCGGGCTTTTGGGGGTAGGTTTTTTACCGGATCGCGTTCTGATGCACTATTCCCCGCATCCCCCCGGCCCCCTTCTCCCTCAAGAGGAGCAGGGGGGGGCACCGCAGTGATTACGCAGTGCGATTCGCTCGGAAGCCCCCCTCCCCACCGAGGGAGCGGGGTTTGGGGTGCGGGGAATGGGCGGCTGGGCCGAAAAAACCTACCCCCAAAAGGGCTGTCGGGGCGGGGCGCG
>JBBRUG010000440.1:0-4355 GCA_038247995.1 Chloroflexales bacterium
CAAGATGAGTGTCGAGCAGGCCTATTCGACCGACTCGAACATGCTCGGCGCTACCCACGAGGCCAAAGATCTGGAGTTTCTTGATCAGGGGATGTACATTGTCGCCCCGATTATGGGTGTGGCCTTCTGGCGCGATGATGTGTCAATCGCCTATGAAGAGGTGCGCATCACCTTCGCTGAGGGTCTGCCGGTGGCGATTAACGGACAAACCTTCAGTGATCCGGTAGAATTGATCACTGAGGCGAACAGCATTGGCGGGCGGCATGGCCTGGGCATGAGTGACCAGATCGAGAACCGGATTATCGAGGCGAAAAGCCGCGGGATCTACGAAGCGCCGGGCATGGCACTGCTCTTTATTGCCTACGAGCGCCTGATCAGCGGCATCCACAACGAAGATACGCTCAGCCAGTATCGCGATCATGGGCGCCGCCTTGGGCGCCTGCTCTACGAGGGGCGCTGGTTCGATCCGCAGGCCATGATGCTGCGTGAGTCGTTGCAGCGTTGGGTGGCGCGGGTTGTCTCCGGCGACGTAACTATTGGCCTGCGCCGCGGCAACGACTACACGATCCTCAACACCGAGTCGCCGCATCTCACCTACGACGCCTCGCGACTGACGATGGAGAAGGGCGAGGCCAGCTTCACGCCGCAGGATCGGATCGGCCAACTCACGATGCGCAACAACGACATCACCGACACGCGCCGCAAGCTCGCAGCCTACATCAGCAGCGGCCTGCTGTCGGGGCGCGGCCCCTTCCCGCAACTCCCCGACGCGGCGCCCGTAACGGAAGAGGAATAAGGCCGCGGAGAGCGTGTGAAAGCGTGGTGTAAAGCCGGAGCATTCGTCAGGAGTTAATCGTCTCGGTAGTGAACTCAATCTGGATGAACTGCTCGGCAGGATCGGCGCGGCTGGCCTACGTGTAAGCGACATCAACGCCAGCGAAGGCGCAGCCAGCAACATCGCGATCTTCATCGGCTGGCCGCTAGAAGTACGCCGACGCTTCCCCCTGGCCGAACCCTTCAGCCTGCCCGCGCCCGCCCCGGCCTTAGCCGGCGGGCTGATCATCGTCACTGGTTCGGGACGGCGCCTGCACGACATCCAGCAGCAACCCGACGCGAATCTTGCCGTTATCGCGATCAATGCCGCCGGCCAAAGCGCCCAACGCTACACCTCGTCGCGGCGCCTCTTTCAGCACCGAAGCTGAATTCCGCGAAATTGTGCGGGCCTTCAACGTACCGCCAACGCTGGTTTGAATTGATCAAATGCTGCAGCGTCATGAACCTCACGCACTCGGGCCAGATCACAGGGGCAGATTCGGCGCAGCGTCTAATCGCCAGCGCGAGCGGGGCGAGCCACCCGTTTCAGTGGCCTCAGCAGCTCAGTCATGCTGCTCAGTGCTCTACCGCATTGCTCAGATCGATTGAACCTGCACAACCAGGCGCGAGCGCAGCGCGCTACCCGGTTCAGTGGCCTCAGCAGCTCAGTCATGCTGCTCAGTGCTTTAATCACCGGCAGGCGTGCGCTGGCGTTGACGCTCGTACTTTTCGCGGGCGCGGCGGGCTAACGCCAGGGCGCGACGTTCACCGTGCTTAGCGATCGAGTACGAGGTGCGGCGGATGCGGTTGCCATCGCGCCACGTCGCCTCGTAGACCTCACGGCCATCCTTTACCGTGCGGCGTACCCCCACGATCCCGGTGCTTGTGCGCGAAACACCAATCACCTGGCGCTCGGTGCGCGGCTTACCCAGTTCGCGCTCGGCCTCGTTGCGCCACTCCAAAGCGGCGCCCAAGGCCGCCAACCGATCGCCATACACCGAGTCGGAGAAGAACTTACTGCGGCGCTGCTTATTCCAGGTGACGCGCACAAAGTAGCCAAAGGTTCGCTTGGCCGGATGGTCGATCCGGGTAATCCCTTTGTGCTTCGTCGTCTTCGGGCGCAGGCGTACCGGCAGATGCTTGGTATCGGGCATCGCCATGGCGCGCAGAGCATCTAAGGCTTCCGTATGGCTGATTCGCGGGTGCTCAGCGCGTAACGAAGCGATCAACTCTTCCTCAACCGAAGGCGGCGGCTCATAGCGCAGGGCGGCCATAGGATCGTCAGCGAGAACTGCTTCAGCCTCAACCTGTTCACGTTGTGGTTCGAGGCTCAACGCCTCAACAGGCGGCGCTACGGGATGTCGGCGCTGCATCGGTTAGTCACTCCTCCACTGCCAATTGATCCATATACTCTATCGTTCCTATTCAGAATACCACTATTCTTTTTGCGCAACGAGCCAATCTGCACAGATTTTATTAAGATCTCAGGCAGTTCTAATCTAACCGGGCAAATGGAGGGCAAAATAGGGGCAAGCGGCGGACGAAGAGCGCCTCACCCGCCATACCGATCAATAATCAACTGAATCAGTTCAGTGGTAGAGGTTCCGGCACGATAGGGGATCAACTGGATCTGCGCACCATAGATCTTGGCTGCACGCGCTTCGGGGAGCCGCGTAAGGTCGGGGGCGCCGTCGGAGGTGGCATAATCGCCGCCTTTAACATATATCGCGGGGCGGATGGCATGCACAACAGCCTCGGCAGTAAGTTCAGCGAAGATCGTGACCGCATCGACACAGCGTAGTGCCCCGAGCAGGGCAACCCGATCGTGTTGAGGCGTGAGCGGACGCAACGGCCCCTTGAGCGCGCGGGTGGAAGCGTCACTGTTCACGGCGACAATCAGCCGATCACCAAGCGCACGCGCCTGCTCTAGGTACTGTACATGGCCGATGTGCAGCAGATCAAACACACCGTTCGTCAGCACAATCTGCTCGCCGCCAGCTCGCCAGCGCACAGATTGGGCCATCAGTTCAGTCAGTGGAAGTACAGCCATCTGCGTAATCTGCGGATTCTGCGGATTCTACTGCCGATACGGCGACGAGAGCACACCAAGCACCGTCATAAAGAGACCAAGCGCCAATGTCCCGGTATAGAGCATTGGAGCGGTACGCGAAGCGAGATCCACCCCGGCGGCGGCAGCTATGCGCGCCGCCACCAAAAGAAAGACCGTAACCAGCGGAAAACTCTGGCTTGCCGCAATGCGCAGCCCACGCCGCCAGTCACCCCGGCGCAAGCGCTCACCGGCATAGCGCCCGATCGTGGTGCCTGCAGAGGTAATGAGCGTCCAGAGAAACATCGCGGTAAAAATATTCCAAGCCGATTGCGGCACGGCCCACAAAAAAGCCGAACCGCTAATCGCGCCCAAAAGTGCACTCACCCCAATTGCAATCAGGAAGACCGGTGAAACCGGCATCATGCGCGCTCCGCCGGTTCAGCCAGTGCTGCATACTCTTCAGCGCTAATAAATGTGCCGCCCTCGACCGTTCGCGACAACTCCTGCCGCGCTTTATCGAAGCGCAACTCGGCGTGCATCAGCCGAAAGCATCGGCTATCCATCATTTCCTTGCGCAGGGTATATCCATCAACATCGGTTGCGCCATAATCGATCGAGAGATCGTTGTACAGGTGAACCCGAACGTGTACACCGGCTCCGCAGCGATCACAACGCACATAGAGGTGCAGAACTGGATCATTAGCGACACTTTGGCCGCCGAACAGACGTCGAAGAAACTGCATACGATGGCCCTCCTTGGGGCTGGCGCACTCCGGTGCGCACGTCTCCTGAATCCTGAGTCTTGAATCCTGGATCGATCATACCTTAAGGCTGTACATCCGTGCAAGACGGCATTTGCAAAGACTACGCCCCTATGCTAGAATACGCGGGCTGGGCGTGATCAGCTTGTTTTGTGTGTGCCGACGTAGCTCAATTGGTAGAGCAACGGTTTTGTAAACCGTAGGTTCAGGGTTCAATTCCCTGCGTCGGCTCCAAGGTGCCACGGGTCGGTACCGAAGTGGACAAACGGGGCGGTCTGTAAAATCGCTGGCTTTCGCCTTCACAGGTTCGAATCCTGTCCGGCCCACCAGACGATGCAAAATGTAATAGGCTTAGGGCAAAATTCCGCACAATTTTGCATATTTAACTTTTCATTTTGCATTGAGATGCCTACGTAGCTCAGTTGGTAGAGCACGTCTTTGGTAAAGACGAGGTCACGGGTTCAAGTCCCGTCGTAGGCTCCAGAACAATTAGAGGATGGTTAAGCTTGCGGCTTAATCAGCTTGGACGCTCGTGTCAGAAAAATACGGCACGAGCGGTACAGTTTAGAGCGTAAGGAGCTGAGGAGTTCATGGCGAAGCAGAAATTTGAGCGAACCAAGCCCCATATTAACGTGGGCACGATCGGGCACGTCGACCACGGCAAGACGACGTTGACGGCGGCGATTACCAAGGTGCTCGCGCTCCGTGGCGGTGCCCAGTTTCTCGATTAC
>JBBRUG010000441.1:0-4343 GCA_038247995.1 Chloroflexales bacterium
ATGGTTATAGACCACGTCGAGCAGCACGGCGATGCCATGCTGATGGGCGGCGCGCACAAAGCGCTTGAAGGCGTTCGGCCCACCGTAGGCGCTTTCGATAGCGAAGGGATGGGCTGTGTTGTACCCCCAACTTATGTCGCCGGCAAACTCCATGGGCGGCATTACCAGCACCGCGTTCATACCAAGTTCCTGCAAGTATGCTAGGCGCTCGGTCGCACTATCGAAATTTCCATTTGCAGCACCTTCCGGCACAGCAAATGTGCCGACGTGCAGTTCATAAATGATCATCTCATGCCAGGGCGGGCTACGATAATCGTCGCCGCCCCAGTCGAAGGCCGGATCGTGGATCACTGCCTCACCGACCGAGTTAGTCAACTCGCGGGCGTAAGGGTCGTTGCGCCAGAGATCTTGTTCGCCATTCACGATGCGAAACTTGTAGTGCTCGCCCGCGCTCAGGCCTGGTAGAAAGGTAGACCAATAGCCGTCGCCGTCGGGCCCGAGCGCGTTTGTTTCCGGCGACCAAGCATTGAATGTACCGGCGACGAAAACCGCATCGGCGTGAGGCGCCCAAACGCGAAAACTGACCCCATCGGCAATAGGCATAGCGCCCATACCCGGATGCGGCGATGGTTCAACCATGGACATACAACTCCTTTAATAACGGCAATGCTTACGCTGTGCGCGGAAAGAATGGCAAGAAGCGTGCCAGGTGATCGACGCAGATTGCGCAGCGGGCGAGCTGAGCACGCAGCGCAGTATGTGGTAGCGCGGGGGTGGGATGTAGCGCGGGAGGCGGGATGTGGTAGCGCGGGGGTGGGTGTAGTGCGGGAGGCGGGATGTAGCGCACCCTAAAGGGCGCTGCTTGGTGCGGTCGGCGCAGCGGGCCGCTAAAGCGGCAGGGGCCGGGCCTTGCGACATGCTCAGGGCGCAGGAGCAAGGACGGCCGCCAAGGAGGCATACTAAAGCGGCAGGGGCCGGGCCTTGCGACATGCTCAGGGCGCAGGAGCAAGGACGGCCGCCAAGGAGGCATGCTATTGTAGGATTGGCACACTTCTTGCAATGCGACTTTTAACATTCTGAAGCTTGACTTTTGAGTACGTATGCAAAACCCTTCTTCCTCGATCACTACCCGCTCATGGTGGCAGCGGCTCAATCTGCGCGATGTGGCCCTGACCACAATTGTGGTGATGCTGGTTGTCCTGGGGGTGATTACGCTGCTGGCGGTGCGCAACATTCTGGCCGGGGTGTTTCTCGGCGTCCTGCTGGCAACCGGTTTGCGCCCCCTGATGGCCTGGATGCAACGCATGCGCCTGCCGCGCCACGTTGCGGCGAGCATTGCCTTGGCGCTGCTGCTGGCTACAATAGCTGGTGTTGCCGCCCTGATCGTGCCGATCGCATTTACACAGATCCTTGCGCTGACAACGGCGCTGCCCGCACTGCTCGACGATCTCCAAAGCCAGTTGCTTGCCTCACGGCTGGCACTGGTGCGCCAGCTTGGAGCGCAGTTGCGCATGATCAGCATTAATGCCAACGATCCCGCCGGTGGATCGAGCATTGCACTGGTCGATACCCTGATTGCCTGGGTGCCCGGCTTTGGCCGGGCGCTCTTTTTTACAGTCAGTCTCTTACTCTTTGCCTATTACTGGTTGCTCTACCGCGACCGCTCGGTGACGGGCTTGTTACTCTTACTGGCGCCGGAACGGCGTGAGGTGATTGAAGGGGTCTGGCAGCAAATTGAAAGCCGGATTGGGGCCTTTGTGCGCGGCCAGATCGCGCTTGGGTTGGTAACCGGGGGCTGTTCGCTGATCGGTTACTGGGCGATCGGATTGCCTTATGCGCTGGTACTGGCGCTGATCGCCGGATTATTAGAGTTCATTCCGTTTCTCGGCGCCATTCTAGCGACTGGACTGGCGGTTACCGTCGGGTTGAGCGTGTCGCCGCAACTGGCGCTGCTGGCCTTGGGTGTCGGCCTGCTGATCCAGCAACTTGAGAATAATATTCTTGCGCCGCGGATCATGGAGCGCGCAGTTGGCATTAGCCCGGTGGTGACCTTGCTGGCCTTTGTTGGGTTTGCGGCGCTGTTCGGGCCGATTGGCGGTTTTGTTGCTATTCCGCTGGCGGTGGCGTTGCAGTTGATTTTTCGTACCTGGGCCGAACGGCAATCGTTACCGAGTGTGCCGGGCGAACAGCGCGATGAGGTGGCGCGGCTACGCTACGAAATGGCCGATTTGAGCCAGGACTTAACGCGCCGGCTGCGTGAACGGCCCGACGCCGACGATGAGCCGCTCGACGATCCGGAGGAGCAGATCGAGGCTGTGCTTGTCGATCTCCAGGCGCTGCTAGACCGCCGCGAGGAGGTGCGCGCATGAGCAAGTCGATTGCGGCGGCAACGATTGTTGTGATCGCGATTGTGATCGGTGCGCTGGCGCTGTGGCAGATGCGCGAGGCGGTGCAGTTATTGCTCATCGCTCTTGCGGTGAGCGCGGGAATGAGCCCGGCAATTGGCCGCTTGCGCGAGCGCGGCCTGCGCCGTGAATGGGCGATTGGGGCGGTGGTATTGCTGACGTTGGCAATAATCGGGTTGGTGTTGCTGGCGCTCGGTTCGCAGGTGTTGATCGAGTTAGAACAGATTGTCGCTGCTCTGCCGGCCTGGTACGATCAGTTACGGGCGGTTCTGAGCGCCCAAGGCGAATGGGCAGCTAATGTCGCGCTCGCGCTGCCTTCCAGTAATCTGCTCATTGCGCGTCTGGTCGATCCTGAGGCGCTGCCCGATGTGCTGCTGGGCTTGGCTACCTGGATCACGATCGTTGTTGTGCTGGTCATCGGCGCTATGTCGCTCGGGTTCTACTGGCTGATCGATCAGGTGAAGATCGAACGGCTCTGGCTTTCATTGTTACCGCTCCAGGTTCGCTCACGGGTGCGCCAGATCTGGAGCAGCGTGTATAAAGAGGTCGGTCTCTATGTGCGTGGCGGAGTCGCGTTGGCGGTTATTACCGGTACCCTCCTGTTGATCGTCTATACATTCTTGGGTTTGCCCGGCGCTACGATGTTGGCGCTGTTTGGTGGGTTGGCCTTGATCGTACCGGTGCTCGGCCCGCTGCTTGCCGTAGTGCCGCCGCTTGTGGTAACCCTGACGCGCACACCGGAAATAGCGCTGCCGACGATTGCAATTGTGGCCGTGATTATTGCATTGGTGAAGGGGTTCATCAGCCCACGCTTCTTCCGCGCAGGGGTCTCGGTTAACCCGGTGCTGACGATTATCTGTATTATGGCGTTGGGCGAACTGGGCGGCATCGGGCTGATCCTGCTCGGCCCGCCGTTGGCTGCGGCCATCCAAACAGCGGTGCAGGCATTGCGCAGTGAACCGATATCGGACATTGCTCAGCCGCTGCCCGACAAGGAAGTCCTTACCAGCCTCCAGGAGCGCCTCGACGCGATCGCTGTTGAAGCTGAGCATACGCCGAATGCGCCGCAGGTGAATAGCCTGATTGAGCGCGCCCGCTCGCTGGTGCAGTCAGTGGGAGAGCGCTGAAACGGCGCGGGGCGGGCAGGGGCGGGCGAGCGGGCGCGGCGGGCGGGCGCGGGGCGGGCGGCAGCGGCGCGGCGTGTCCTTTAGGTCGCGCCGCGCCCCCCGGCATGAGCCGCGTCCTGCAGGGCGCGGCGGGCGGGCGAACGGGCGCGGCGGGCGGGCGAACGGGCGCGGCGGGCGGCGGGCGGCGCGAAATTCCTCCTCAACTGCGTCGATGCCCAAAGAGGTCCGGAGCCGGCCGAGGCGCTGCTGGCCCGCGACGGGCGGCAGTGGCGCCGATCCTGAGCGGGTAGCGAAGCAGAACGCGGGCAGCGCATTCGGCTCCTCAAGCGAATGCGCCGCTCATTATGTGTACGTCGCCCGGGTGATGCTCTCTTACGGCCGTACTCCCTCGGCGGCAAGGATCTGCTCGGCCACCTCGCCCAGGTCCGCGCCCACAACGTCAGGCGCCAGCACGAGCGGGTCAAGGACCATCCCCGGCCGCGCAACGAAGGCTGCGGCGCAGCCGGCCCGCAGCGCGCCGGCGATATCCCAGGCGTGGGCGGCGACCAGGCGGATCTCGCCAAGCGGTACGCCCAGCTGTCCGGCGGCCATCTGGTAGGTCTCGGGGGCCGGCTTCAGGCGGCGCACCGCATCGACTGAGAGCCGCAGCTCGAACAGCTCGGACAGCCCAGCGTTGCTCAGCTGCGCCTCTGCGACCTCGGCAGTGGAGTTAGTGAGTGTGGCGAGGCGCACGCCCGCAGCCCGCAGCCGCTCCAGGGCCGGGCGCACCTCCGGGTGGGGCGGCAGGCTGCGCATCCCGCCCAGCAGCCGC
>JBBRUG010000442.1:0-4309 GCA_038247995.1 Chloroflexales bacterium
CGAGTCCGCCGACGCGCCGGCCGCGAAGCCCCGCCGGCGTCGCAAGGTCGTCGCGTAAGCGACCGCAAGCGGCGGGATGCCCCGATGAGGGACATCCCGCCGCGCCGTGTGCTCACGGCGCGGCCGCAGCGCTATGGTGGCGCTTCGCGCGCCGATGAACTGCCCACCCGCCGCCCTACTGAGTCGGCCTCCCGCTCTCAGGGCCCCGCGATGAGGCACAGCCTCCGGCAGGGTTGTGAGCGGCTCGTCGAACATAGCGCGCCTACCTGCGGTACCTGGTCCGGCACACGGCGTTTCACACGCTCGATCACGCCTGGGAAATGGAAGACAAAGATCTGACCGCTACATAAGCGTGAGGTCAAGCGCTGCAGCACCATCGACGTATGCATCACGGTGGTTTCTCTATTTCCGATCAGAGCATACGCCCTTCACGTGCATAGCAAAGGATGTCTGACATTCTGTAATGCGCGGTATGTTCGACCAACAGCGAGGGATGTAGTGCTACCCCTACTTCCTTCGCTGTTATGCCTTGATCGTGCGTCAGCGAGTCACACAGATCTGTGAAATAGTCTTTATCGACTGACGTGTGGCTGCCCGTACTTGATGGCGTCGGGGATAATCAAGAGAGAAGCGGAAAGTGGGTTGCGCCGTTCTGGGCAATCTTCTGGATGGCGTAGCCCTGCAATCGTCCTGGACGCACGATGTCGCGCCAACGGAAGACGGCCCGCCGGCGAACCACTTCACGGCGCAGATCGTCGGCACACACCAGGTCGATCCGGTCGGCTTCGGGCGCCCAGGCAAAGCGTATACACCCGATCTCGTCGCGTGGACCAACGACATCGCGCCGCAATAACGCGTAGGCCGCCTCGGGCGTCGGCGTCACCGGCTCGGCAACGATTGGTACGAGCAGTTGTACTTCTGCTCCTAGCGCTTGATATCTTAGCGGGTTGTTCGCTGAGTTGGTGATTGTCAACGATCTGAGCGTGATCCGCGGGCTGTCGCCGGGGCGCAGGGCCAGTCCCGGGCCAAGCCGCAGTTGGCCGAGATCGAGCATGCGCAGTGTGCCCACGGCCAATCTGGCGCTGAAGCCGGGCGGGTTGCCCAGGGGCGTCAGTTCGCCGGCCGGCCCCAGGCGTTCCAGTTGGATTGTGGCCTGCCAGGGTAAGCCGTTGAGTTGATCCACATCCCAATCGTAGCGCAGCGCGAGTTGGGTCGTTGGGTTGTAACTGCGCCGGTCGGCGGCGATGGTGAGCGCGTGGACGAGGTTGACCTCTTTTTGATCAATCGTCGCCGTCAGGTTGATCAGCCGCTCGCTCTTGGCCGTCTGCGAAGCCAGCCGCCGGTTGTACTCCGGGTCTTCGAAGTGGATCAGGTAGGCTTCCAGCGGCAGCGGGCGGCGCTGGTCGGCGGCGCGGTAGAGGGTGAGATCAAGGGTCTGCGTGAAGGCGCTCTTTGGTGTAATAGCAATACCGACGCTGAACGGCGCGCCGGGAGCAAGCTGACTGAAGCGTTTGCGCCAGGGCGGGGTGTCGTTGGGGTTTGCGCCGGGCGTAGATTTCGGGCGGTAGAGCCCGTTTACGCCGACCTGACTGTAGGCGAAGCGCTCGCCGCCGATCAGCAGGGCGACCTCGATCGGGTCGGTCTCAGCGGGCGGCTCGGGCATGTGCGTAATCGTCAGTTCTAGCTCGCCGTCCCAGTCTTGCGGGGCGATGCCGCGCGGGAGATTAGCGATCGTGACGCGCACGCTGCGCGCCGGCTGGGCACCACAGGCGGCGTAGTGCGCTTCGTCTACCGGCTGGGCGCTGACCAACGCGTTGACAGTCGGTTCGAAGGAGCCCGCCCAGGTTTGCAGCGCCGTATCGGGTTGATCGGGCTGATTGGCGGGCAGCAGCACCGGCCGTGGCACGCGATGCTGGGCAGGAACGCTGCTCGCTACGAGGGCGGCGGCCTGATCACGTTGGGTAATGATCTGGGGGCGCACGGCGAGCATTGCCCCGGCCCGCGCACCAATCAGCAGCACGCGCAGGGCGTGCGGCAGCACTGGTTGCCAGGGCCAGCGTTTGCCGTCTGGTTTCAGCAGATCGGCGACGCTGCGCTGCGGCAGTGGCTGAACGCCTGGTTGTAGAGCGCCACCAGGTAGTATTCGCCCAGCCAGGGCCGATCGTCGGTTAGTTCGTTGCCCAGGTGCAGGCGGAAGGTGCGCTCCCAGTTCTGGAACGTGCCGAGTACCTGGCCCTGGTGGTAGTGCTGCTCGTCGGGCGGCGTCGGATAGCTGCCGGGCACCTGCGCCACGCCGTTGATGTAGAGGGTTGCCGTGCCGTCGCTCGTGCGCGTAAACACGATGTGGGTCAGTTCGGTGCGGGCGCTGCTGGCGGTGGTAGCCAGGGCCGGGCGGCCGTTCTGCGATGTGCTCGACGTGCGCAGGCGCACCTCGTAGACATCGGCGGGCAGGTTGGTGTCGCGCAGCCCCTGACCGAGCGTAACATTACGCCGGTTGGTGTCGGCGGAAAGGCTGATGATCCGCGCCGGGCCGCGTTGAGTGATGTTCGCCGGACGCACCCAGGCCTCGATGGTGATTGCATTGGTGGCCCGGCAGCCGTCGAAGAGCTTCGTCGCCGCCTGGGCGCTGCTCATGCGGTTCGGCGCGCTGATCTGCGCACCGCCGCCGGGTAGCCAGGTAACCCGGTTGGGGTCGCGGATGGTCAGCGATAGCTCGGGGCCAACTCCAGACACGTCGCGCACTGTGCGTGCGCCGGGCGCTTCCTGGAACACATAAAGGGCGAGCAGGCCGCGTTGCACGCGTTGGCCGACGACGGACTGGCTTACGAAGAGCGAACGCGGTTGCCAGACGAGCGTGGCGCGCTGCACTTCGGGCGGCGGAACGTAACTGAAGGCGCTTTCGTCGCCGGGTTGGGGTGCGGCTGCAGGCGGCAGTGCCGGCGGGTAGCTGGGGCGGAAGACGTCGAAGGCGCGCCGCAGCGCTGTCGAACGGCTCAGGCGGGCCGGCGTGTCGGGGAGGGCGACCGTGATTCCCGGCAACTGCGTGGGGAATGGCTCCGGCGGCGGGGTTTGCAGACGGAACCAGTTCTCCATGATGACCCAAAAGAGCTTCCTGTACTATTGGGCTTAGCTTGATGCGGATAAGGCTCCTGAGCATCGGCCCCTCCAGCTAGCAGCGGTATGCTAGCCGAAGTATAGGCCGGGTCAGGGATTGAGCTTCGCCGTCTGCGTGTCAATCTGACGCCGGACCGATCGGACGTCCTGCTGGATGGCTTTGCGGATCTGTTTGCGCACCTTCCGGTCGACGTCGAACATCGGGCGGGTCGCCTCGCGCAGGGAGTGGAACTGGCAGACCTGGTGCGGAATATCCGGCCACAAAGCGGCGATCGCCTGGAGCAGCGAGTCCTGCGCATCGCTCACGGCACCCACCACCGGCACGCCGAGCTCGCGGATGGGGCGGAGCAGGGCGGTCATGGTCGCCGTGTCGCTGCTGCGGACGTTCTCGGCGGCGAGCAGCCGACCCGTGACAACATCCCGAACGAGATAAATGGTTTCGCTGCCTTTATCGGGTTGAATTCCATCGATGGAAATGATGACGCCACCGTTGGCGTGGGTTTGCGCCTGCCAGGCATCATCGTCGGCGATAGATTGGCTTGCCCGAAGCAGCGTGCAATAGGCATCAAAGAGATAGCGGATTTCGCGCCGCGAGATGGTGACGCCAAGCGGGGTAAGGCGCGCTTGCAGAGTGATATGCACGTCATCAACCGTCTGATGTTCCGCGAGGCGCACGTGTCCAACCAGCAACACGCTATCGAGCCCAAACGTAAAGCCCGGTAACGCCAATCCGTCAGCCACCGTGCTGCGATAGGGGCGCGTGGCCGTGGGGCAGTCAGCCTGCGGGCAGCGGTAGCCGCAGTGCACGATCCGGAGGACACCATCCAACGTGACCACCGTCCGTTGTGACACGGTGGTGAAGCGGCGCGGCTGGCTGCCACAGGTTGGGCACGTGGCGATCTCAGCGTGGTAGATCTGCTTGGTGACCGTCGGGTAGACTTTCGCGGTGCGCATCACACCCTCCTCCGCGTCTCATTGCCGTAGCTCAGTCTACCACGCGTCCTCGTACGTGGCTATTGCCCCGACGGTTTTTTTGGATCTCCACAATCGTCTCGACCTGCTGGAGCTGTGCTTGGAGGCGGGCGACCCTCTCAGGTGGAGGGTTTTTGCCGTTGCCCGCACCCCCAACCCCGCTCCCTGCGCGGGAGCGGGGCTTCCGACAGCATCAGGACGCCGAATCTGCGGCGGCTCCCCC
>JBBRUG010000443.1:0-4304 GCA_038247995.1 Chloroflexales bacterium
GCCTGCGGTAGCGCCGCGCTCAGCCCGCTCAGCTACGACGGTTTCGCGCCGTTCCTGCTGGGCCTGGGCGCACGGGCGGTGGTTGGTACTGAGAGCAATGTGCCCACCGTCTTCGGCGCCGCCTTCGGGCCGGAACTGCTCGGTCGGGTGCTGGCCGGTACCTCCGTGGGCGCAGCACTGCGCGAGACGCGGCGCTTTTTCTGGGAAACCCACCACAACCCGCTCGGGCTGCTCTACAATTGCTACGGCTTTGCCGGGCTGCACATCCCCACGGAGGCACAATGAAGACCCGCATTCTGTTCATCCACGGCACGATGACGCGCTTCGACGAGGACTATCAGCGCGCCTTCAACCGGATTACGCGGCGGTTCAGGGGTTGGCGCGGCAGCACGATCGTCGAGCGCTTTCCCTGGGGCGAGTTCTGGGGTGCCGAGCTGAATCCGCGCTTTCGGGCCATTCCCGGCACCGACGAGCGCGATGCCGGCGCAGTGATGGGCGCTCCCGCCGCCGCCGCCGTGGACGCGGAAGCGATCCTGTGGGAGCTGTTGTACGATGACCCACAGGGTGAATTGCGGCTGCTCACCGCCGGCGCCGAAGCCCTCGCCGCAACGCTGCCGCCTAGCCAGGCTGCGCAACACCTACGCGCTGCGCTGAATGCGCTGACAGCGGCGGCCATCACCGCGCCACTCGACGACCTGCTGGCGCGCGGCGACCTGAGCGCAGCGTTCACGCAGGGCGTCGCCCTGGCCCAGCAATCCTTCCGTGACGAGCCGTTCGCCGGGGTGCTGCGCGGGCTGCGGCCGGCAGCGGCGGCAGTCTACCGCACCGCGTTCGCCCGGCTGATCGTCGCCGAAGCGATCCGTGCCGCGCAGGCGGGCGGGAGCTACCCTGAGGCGGCGCTGGACGCCGACCTGCGCGATACGACGGTTGCCGCCGTTGAGCAAGCTCTCGGCGCAGGTGCCGGCGTACAGGGGCGCGCCGCCGACTGGCTGAGCTTCTTACCGGCCACCGCTGCCACCCACCTGCTGCTCAGGCCGCGCCGCGTCGATCTCACGCGGGGCATGTTGAAATTTCTCGGCGACATTCTCGTCTACCAATCTGCGCGTGGCCAACATATTCGCGACGGCATTCTAGAGCGCCTGACGCCTGCGCCGACGGTGCTGCTGGCGCATAGCCTGGGCGGGATCGCCTGTGTGGATCTGCTGCGCACCAGCGCCGCAGCCCGCGCCCAGGTGCCGTTGCTGATCACGGTCGGCTCGCAGGTAGGTATGCTGCACGAGATCGGCGCACTGGGCGACCTCGGCCCGGCCGGCGCGGAGCCGACGCCGCTGCCGCCCGATTTTCCGCCCTGGCTGAACCTCTACGACCCCAACGACCTGCTCAGCTTCCGCGCCGCGCCGTTGTTTGCCGGGCGGGTGCGCGACGTGGCGCTGCGCAGCGCCCAGCCCTTCCCCAACGCCCACAGCGCCTACTGGCGCAACGACCACGCCTGGGAGCATATCCTGACCGCCGTCATCGAACCGCACAATATCCTGTCTCAACTACGGTAACTGCCTATGTCTGACCGCATCGCCCAACTCACCCGCGAGATCGCCGAATTGCAGCAATCGCTGGCCATGCCTGGTCTGCCGGAGGCGGCGCGCGCCCCGATCCAGGCCGATCTGCGCACCAAGCAAGCCGAACTGGCGCAACTCCAGCCTGCCACCGCCGGCCCGAAGGTGGATCAACCCAGCGCTGGGCACGACCTCTACATTGCTACCCAGCAGACCATTTACAACTATTTCGGCGGTGTGCCGCCCGAAAACAGAGCGGAGTTGCTCGCCGATTACCTCGCCGCTTTGCGCGATCAGCTTACGCCGCTGCGCCTGGCCCGGATGAGCACGAAGCGCAAGAGCGGCAGCGGCCAATCGCTCCTGCCGGCGCTGCACCTCGCCGATGTCTTTACCAACCTGACCACGGCTGGCGACGATGTTGTACTCCACGAGGAGATCGTTAGCGCCGGCGCTGCGGGCGATCGCTTGCAGCAGGATGATGTCGCCGAGCGTTCGGCCAGTGATGTGCCGCCTGAAGATGTCCGCCGCCGGCAGCTCTGGTTTCCCGATCAGCCTGACGAGGCGTTCTTCCAGCGGATCGGCAAACGCGAGAACCTCGCGTTGAGTGACTTGCCGGACGAGACGCCCCTGCGCCTGCGCCTCACCCGCCCGCCGCTGGCGCTTGAGGCGCCGGTTCAGCATCCCCGGCTGGTTGTGCTTGGTGCGCCCGGCAGCGGCAAAAGCACTGTGCTCACCTATCTGGCGTTGCAACTCGCCGGTGGCATGCTTCCCTTTGGCTGGACAACGCTGCTCACGCCGGTGCTCTGCCCGCTGGGCATGGTCGCGGCGGCCCTTAAGCGTAAGCGCAAGACGCCGCAAGAAAGTGACGCAGAAGTCCTCTGGCAGGTGTTGGAGCGCCTACTTGATGGCGAAGGCGGTGTACGCGCCGGCCTTGGGCACTTGCTGCGACCGGCGTTGCGGCGCGGTGGCGCGGTGCTGCTCTTTGATGGACTCGACGAAATTCCGGCAACCCCCGGCCCGGATGGCCTGAGCCTGCGCACCCGCGTCAGTCGGGCTGTTCAGGCCCTGGCCCGCGAATTGCCCCGCACCACCCCGATTGTCCTGACCTGCCGCATTCTGCCCTACGAGCAGCCGTCTGCCTCCCCCGGCGACGACTGGAAGCTGCCGACCGACGATGGCTGGAGTGTCCAGCGCATCCAACCGTTGGCCTTTGGGCAGGTGCGTCAGTTCGTTGCGAATTGGTATGCCGCCGCCTGCCAGGCCGCCGACGCAATCTACCGGCCCGACGAAGGTGAGCGCCGGGCTGCCGCACTGCTGACCCAACTCGACGGTAACGAACGCTTACACAAGCTGATCGAGTCGCCCCTGCTGCTTACGATGCTGGCGCTGCTGCACTACAACAAAGAGACCGGCGAACTGCCCCGCGACCGAGCGCGCCTCTACGACGAGTGCGTCGAACTGCTGCTCGAACGCTGGGAGCCGGTGCGCCAGCCGGGGTTGAGCATCCCCGGCCTCCTGGAGCGCCTGGGGATCGCCGATCTTGCGAGTAACGACGACCTACGCGCCGTGATGCATCGCGTCGCGCTGCATGCCCACGACCGACCGCCCGATCCCGGCGACGGGCGCGGACGCCTGCGCGGCGGGGAGGTCGAGGGTGAACTGAGCCGTTTTCTGCGCAAGCTGCGCTGCGACCGGATCGAGGAGAAACTGACGGCGTTCGAGCAGGCGCTGCGCGATGAGACCGGCCTGCTCCACGAACTGGGCGACGATGTCTACGCCTTCCCCCATCTGACCTTTCAAGAGTATCTGGCCGCCTGTGCCCTGGCCGAGGAGCGCGATCTCGCAAGCCGGGCGTATGGGTTCTGGACTGGCTCCGAAGGCGACCGCTGGCGTGAGGTGCTGCTCCTGATGGTGGGCCGGTTACGCCAGCAAGGCGCCGTGGATCGCGAGGGCATGGAATGGCTGCGCACGTTGGGCAGGAGTGAAACGCCGAATGGCGCTGCAAAATCGGTGGCCCAACGCGGGAAGGATGCGTTGCTGGCTGCCGACAGCTACCGTGAGTGGGAGGGCCGCGCCGCCCTGCGCAGCTACGACGCCGACGAGATCGACCAGGTCGAGCAGCGGATCGCCCGCGCCCTGCTGACCACGTTGGCGCCGGAGACGAGCCTGCCCTTTGCGGAGCGTCTGCGGGCCGCGCAGCATCTGGCCGGCTTCGGCGATCCGCGCATGCCGCTGCGCGCTACCGATTGGCGCGCTGAACTGCAACGGCGCGGCACAGCGCTGACCGCAACCGGCGATCACTACTGGCGCTACGTTCCCGCCGGGCGCTACATAATCGGTGAAGATGAACCCGCCGAACACGACCTGGCGCAGTTCTGGATCGCCCGCCTGCCGATCACTACCGCCCAGTTCGCCGCCTTTGTGGCGGAGGGTTATCGCGATAACCGCTACTGGACGCCAAACGGGCTGGAGTGGCGCGGGGAGCGCCGCGAGCCTGAGGACTGGGACAATCCACACTACCGCGCGCCGAACCAGCCAATGACGATTGTGCGCTGGTACGAGGCTACAGCCTTTACTAACTGGCTGCACGCACAGTTGGCCGCCGATCTGCCGGCGGGCTATGTGCTCCGCCTGCCGACGGAGGCCGAGTGGGAGGCTGCGGCCGCTTATACCGGGCCGGAACAACGTCGCACCTATCCCTGGGGCGACGAGCCTGCGCCGACATTGGCCCACGCCGTGTACAATGAGGCC
>JBBRUG010000444.1:0-4302 GCA_038247995.1 Chloroflexales bacterium
CTCGCCGGTTCTTTATGTCGCTGCCCCTTTCACGCCTGGGAGGTGGCAGTGGTTCAGGATTCAGGATTCAGGAGTTCCATCATTTCGGCTCTCCGCTCTACTGCTCTACCGTTCTACCGCTACAACCCGCCCCTCATCTGCACTTACCAGCAAGGCGTCGATCGTGGCGGCGTTGTCGAGGGTTTCTTCCAGCGGCATTTCCGGCAGGCCGTGTGTGCCGTGACCGGCGGCCACGAGTTTGGCAAAGCCCTCGGCTTCAAGTACAAAATGGTCGGCGGGTGGTACGCTGATCAGTTCGATGCTGTCCATCCGTCGGCCGCGCACCAGTTTAATCTGGCTTGGTTTGTCGGCCGGAATGGTAAAGGCTTCGTCGAGTTCAATAATCCCATTGCCGCCGACAATCTGCACGTGATGGTGGCGCGATGCTGTAATGCCGCAGAAGATCTGGGCCACGATCCCGTCGGGGTAGGCGATTTGCCCGGCGAGTTGTTCATCGACGCCGCTCGGTGCCCAATTGGCAAAGGCGCTGACCTGCGTGGGGCGCATACTTGTCGCCATCCGTGCGATATTCACACAGTAACAGCCCACGTCCATTAGCGCACCGCCGGCCAGTTCGGCACTCAGGCGCACATTGTTCGTGTCGGCGACGTAGAAGCTGAACGAGGCGCGGATCTGCTTCACCGGGCCGATTGCGCCGTCGCGCAGCAGTTCTTGTACCTTCAGCGTCTGCGGGTGGAAGCGGTACATGAAGGCTTCCATCAGCCATGTACCGCTGAGGCGCGCCACCTCGAACATCGCCGTGGCCTCGGCTGCATTGCGCCCAAGCGGCTTCTCACAGAGTACATGCTTGCCGGCGCGGGCCGCGGCCATGCTCCACTCGGCGTGGAGCGCGTTCGGCAGCGCCACATACACCAGTTCTACTGCCGGGTCGGCCAGTAGTTCGGCATAACTGCCGTAGCTGCGGGCAATACCCTGCTCGGCGGCGAAGGTAGCGGCGCGCTCGGCATCGCGTGAGGCTACTGCAACGCCTTGCTCGCTTGCCGACGCTTGCAGCGCCCCGGCGAACTTGCGCGCAATACTGCCCGTGCCGATAATCCCCCAATTTGCCATAATGTTTATCCTGAGAGCGTAAGAACCAAGGAACCAAGGAACTGAGCAACCGAGGAACAGAGGAACAAGCGTTTGGTTCTCTGGTTCGGTAGTTCTCTGGTTCGGTGGTTCTCTGGTTCTCCGCCCCTAACCCGCTGCTTCCGTTAATGCTACGACTTGTGCCGGCAACTCCGCCCCAAACGCGGTTTGATAGCGTACGGCAAATTCTTCACGGGCGTAGGAATGTTCCTGACAGCCGCGCGTTTCGATTGCATACGTTGCACAGAGCGCCGCAATCCGGCCCGTCACATCCAGCGGGAGGTCGTGGGCGATGCCGAAGGCCAAACCGGCCAGGTAAGCGTCGCCGGC
The DNA here is from genome assembly GCA_038247995.1 of Chloroflexales bacterium. GTDB lineage: Bacteria > Chloroflexota > Chloroflexia > Chloroflexales > Chloroflexaceae > JBBRUG01. The sequence continues at coordinate 1,459 of JBBRUG010000444.1, forward strand.
GCCTGTCGGATCAACCACTTCGCTAACCGGCGCGGTCGGGATTTCGGCGGCAAGGCGGCCGTCGGTGTAGATCTGCGAGCCTTCTTCCCCCCGAGTGACCACGGTGAGCGGCACGGCGGCGATCAATTCGGTTTCGGAGATCTCCAACCGCCGCGCCATCATGCCGAACTCGTAATCGTTGCCCACAAGCACGCGTGCGCCGCGCAGACCGGTCTGAATATGTTCGGCGTTCATGCGCGGCGTCTGCTTACCGGGGTCGAAGATATACGGTACGCCGAGTTGCTGGCACTCAACGGCGAAGCGCTCGATCGCCTCGGGGCTGGTAGGCGAGACAAGCACCAGATCATTGCCGGTCAATCCCTTATCAACCAGCGTACGCTCGTGATCGTGGCCCATCGCCCCGGCGTAGAAGGCGACAATCTGGTTATTGGCTTTGTCGGTGTTGATGAAACACGAGGAGGTGAACTCTTCGTCCAGCGTGACAATTCCGCTGGTATCGACGCCGTGGCGCTCCAGCCAAGCCCGATATTCGGCAAAATCGTGGCCGGCGGTACCCACCAGCAACGGCCGCTCGCCGACGAGCGCCAGATTGTAGGCGATATTCCCGGCTACGCCGCCGCGCATCTTGCGCATTGAGTCGACCAGGAAGCTCACCGAAAGCATGTGCGCTTTCTCCATGAGCATGTGATCTTTAAAGTAGCCGGGAAAGTCCATGATGTAGTCGTAGGCTAGCGAGCCTGTCACAACAATCCGCACGTTAGCTATCCTCCTCTAATCCACACTGTTTGCGTACAGCGTGTGCCACAGCGGCACACAGATGGAGCGCGGCTTCAGCTTGGTCTGCTTGTAGCGTCGTCGGGCTGGCGCTGGTACTAATCAGCGCTGCCTCATAGATCCGCTGCGGCGCCATATCGGCTGCTGCCGCGAGATATTCAACTGCACTGGTGAAGCGCCGCACCAGGGTCTCAACCCGCTCGTGGGCCAGTGCTGCCGGCTCAATTGGTACGATTCCCCAGCCAAGGCAGCCGCCGCGATCGAGATAACCCGCCACTGCCGCCGCCGCCTGAACCAGGTCGGCGCTGTGTTCGTATGCATTAAACAGCACCAGATCAACTGGCAGCACAAGCAATTCCGCCCAGACTGGCGTGGTATCGATACATAGACCGATACTACCGGGCAGGGTGCTGAGAAAGCGCCCGAGCAGTTCAAAACTCTCGTCGTGATCGAGCGGCCCAAAGGGCAGGTCGAGCCCGTTCAAGAATGGTTCGTCAATACAGATCAACACTGCGCCGCCGTGAACGCTGAGTTGCTCGTGCAGCCAGCCGAGCCGCAAGGCCAAATGGTGCAACAGGCCTTCGCGCAGTGCCGGTTCATACGCCAGCGGTTGCTCTTGCCCATCAACGAGCATCAGGCTCAAGCTGATTGGTCCGAGTAATTCGGCTTTCAGCGCCTGCGGTTTGCGGCTTTCGGCCTGACGCAGCAGATCGGCCAAACTCGCCGTCTGATCGGCGGCCAATGCGCCAATGCTGCGCTCGTCGCGCAGATAGGCCAACCCTAAGCGATCCAGGCCCTGCTCAGCCACTTCGCGATCAACGGCGATCCGCTCCGTCTCGAACAGCAGACCGGGGAAGCCCGCCGCAGCCTGAAGCACCGCCGGATCGCGCCCACTGCGCTGCGGCGATATCGGCCACGCGGGTAGCGCCGGCGTGGCCGCAAAAATAAGTTCCAGCGCCTTCTGTGGGCTATCGTGGGGCAAGCCACCCCGCAGCATCGGTAGACAAGCTGGTGTAAACGCAAGTGCCATAGGTGGCAGAGGTGCGCAACTACCGTCGTGCGGCAGTCGCCCGCAGCCCCTCGGTAAACGGCGGATAAACAACCCCGCGTTCGGTGATGATCGCGGTGATCAGGCGCGCAGGCGTGACATCGAAGGCCGGATGCGCGGCGTGTACGCCCTCAGGCGCGATGCGGCGCCCTTCGAGATGGGTGACTTCTTCGGATGAGCGCTCTTCAATCGGGATCTGGCTGCCGTCGGTTAGGGCCAGGTCGATCGTGGACGACGGTGCGGCGACGTAGAACGGCAGTCCGTGGGCCTGCGCCAACACTGCCACCGTGTAGGTGCCGATCTTATTCGCGACATCGCCATTGGCCACAATCCGGTCGGCGCCGACGATAATGCAGTCGATTTCGCCGCGCTGCATCAAGTGGCCGGCCATATTGTCGGTGATCAGCGTCTGGGGGATGCCGGCCTCACGCAGTTCCCACGCCGTCAGGCGCGCACCCTGCATAAACGGCCGCGTCTCATCGACAAAAACATGGATAGCGCGCCCCTGCGTGTGGGCGGTGCGAATGGGCGCAAGCGCGGTGCCATAGCCGGCTGTCGCCAATCCCCCGGCGTTGCAGTGGGTGAGCACGTGGCCGCGAGCCGGAATGAGCTCTGCTCCGTGGTCGCCGATTGCGTGGCACATCGCCAGATCTTCGGTGCGGATGGCGTGTGCCTCGGCGAGCAAGCCTGTACGCATCGCCGCTACGCCTGCCGGCGCCAACGCCTGTGCTCGTTCGAGCATGCGGGTTGTCGCCCAGGCCAGATTGACTGCTGTGGGACGTTGGGCGTCGAGGGTGGTTTTCGCCGCCGCAAGCTCCGTCAGGAGGGCCGACGCCTCGGTTACGCTACTCAGGTGCGCGGCCAGTGCAATGCCATATGCCGCTGTACAGCCGATTGCCGGAGCGCCGCGCACCTGCATTGTTTTGATTGCGGCCGCCACGCTCGCCACATCGGCGCAGTGTACAGCGAGTTGCTCGTGCGGCAACTTGCGCTGATCGATCAGACCAACGGCCCCGTTTGCC
>JBBRUG010000445.1:0-4250 GCA_038247995.1 Chloroflexales bacterium
AGCCGCCGGCAACCACCCAAGACCCCGACAAACGGATTAGCGAACAAAGAGGTTGAAGTCGATGTGCTCCCAGGTCGGGCTGGCGATGGTGAAGGCCTGGACATCGCCGGCCTCAGCCGCCTGCAACACCGTCTCAACTTCAGCGCCGGCGCCCAGCGTCTCGGTGCCGAGCGCGTCCACCTCACCGGTCAGCAACTGGGCCACAGCCTGGTTGGTGTCGGCGATGAACTGGATGATCACGGTGTCGATCGCCGGTACACCCTTGTAGTAGTTCGGGTTGGCCGTGAACGTCATCTGCTGGCCCTTGTCCCACGACTCGAGGATGTAGGGGCCGGTGCTGAAGGGCGTCTCGACGATCTCAGGCAGCGTGCTCCACTCGCTGGCCGGTACATCGGCCAGGTTGCGGCCATCGGCCACGGTGATGTGCGAGGGGTACGCGCCAACGGTCTGCGCGAAGTACTCCGGCCACTGCACGCCGGGATGGTACGTAACGGTGTAGCTTACGCCAGCGCCATCGTTGTACTCAATGCCCGCACGCGAGTCGCAGAGGGTGAAGGTCACCGCGCCCGAATCCGGGTCGCAGTTGATCTGCGCCGCCAACTCAACGTCGGCATTCTTCAGCAGTTCGCCGTCTTGCCAGGCAATGCCCTCAGCATAGTTGAAGGTTACCGCGAGTTGGTTCATCGTCACCGTGCCGCTCTCGTAGGTGATCGTCTCACCGTCCGAGGTGACAATCTCAACGCCGGAGGCGAGTTCAACCGCCTCGCCGCTGGTGTTCCAGACAATATCGCCCGCGCTGACCTCAATTGCCTCGTTGGTGGCGCCGCCATTCTCAACTGTTGGCAGTTCCTCATTCAAGAGGCCCGGCGCCTGATAGTCGTAGCTGTACGTGGTGATGCTCGGCGCAGCCAGGAGATAACCGGCTGTGCGCTGCACCGCAGCGCTTTCGATCAGGCTCCACATTGTAGCCGGCTCCTGGGTGAAGCCCAGCACAACTGTGGTGCTGCCGTCGGTGGTCTCCCATTCGTCGGCGTTCGCGGTGTAATACTCGGTCGGGTCGGGGCGGAAGTTCACCAGGTTGTTGCTGGCGGCCGCAACTTCCGTGCGGTTGAACAGCGGCAAGCTGACCATATCGGCGGTGAACTCGCGCTGTACAATCGCGTACTGCGCAATGCGCTCGTCGCGGTTCAGGGTGTTGTTCGCCGCAATAATCGCCTGGCTGGCATCCTCGTTACACCAGCCCATGTAGTTCTGGCCTTCCCAGTTGTTGCTGGGCAGCGGGATCTGGTTACAGGCGTAGAGCGTATTGCCGCCGGGATCGGCCTGACCAACCCAGGCAAAGCCGCCGAGTTCGAACTCGCGACGCGCCAGGCCGGTGCTGCTGCCGAACCACCAGGAGCCGGGGGCGTAGGTCGGAACTACCGTGATCCCACAGGCGGCCATCTGCTGGATGAACACCGCGCCCCACGTCTGGCGGAACTGTGCATTGGTGGTGGTGAAGTTTACGGCCAGAACTTCGCCGTCCTTCACGCGCTCGGTGTCGCTGGCAGCCCAGCCGGCTTCCTCAAGCAGCGCCGCGCCCTGCTCTGGGTCGAAGGGGTAGGTGGTGATGTCCGATGAAAGCGCCCAGTGACCCTGCGGCAGGAAGGTGTCCATCGTCAGGCCGGCCTGCTGCTCCTCGTCGAGGAAGGGGTACACCGAGGCAATCAGTTCGGGGCGGTTCGCGCAGTAGGCAATCGCCTGACGCACGCGCACATCGCCGAGGATGGGGTGCGGTGTGCTAAAGGCTTCAGTCGTAACGGGCGCCTCAGGAGCAGGAGCTTCGCCAGCCTCAGCCGTCTGAACGACGACGACGGTCTGCTCGATAACCTGGGGCTCAGCAGTCTGTACAACAACAACGGTCTCAACAATCGGCGGTGCCGCAGCCTGGCCGCCACAGGCGGCAAGGATGGGGATAATCAACGCCAGGAGCATAATCCCGGCAAACGAGCGCTTGGAAAGAATACCCATTGTCTATCAGTCCTCCTCAAAGCGTTCAACCCGATGTTGAACGATGCCAACTCGAACGCATCACCGCGCATGAGCTATCGCGCAACGCACGCGAACGCGGGATAGCCTCAGCAACTTCTTTGTTGTTGAGCGCCACCTCCTCTCTTGCGAGCCATATTGTCCAGGCCAACCATTTTATTGGGTGCACCGAAAGCGTGGCTGGGGGAATCCTCGCAGCAGCCAACAGCTTTGGAGCAACCCTGATCAAGCCAGGCGCCCCGTGTGCTCGATGTGGCAATCGGGAGCAACAATACGCACGTTTACTAGTTACAAGGTTAAGTTGATGTTTCACGCGCGATTATACGTTGTTCCGATCGCAGTGTCAAATCCCGTTCGATGGATGCGAGGCGTGAATTCAGCATCCAGAAGCCATAAACGGCCCTTGCTGCAGTACTTCATAAATGGCCCCTGCGGGACGGCCGACCATCGGTCATACTCGTTGTAAGGGTGCAGTATGCCCAACAACGATCGTCTGGTGATCACAATGATTTAAAGGCGTGCGCTTCGGCCCGACGGCCCGCGTTTCCCTACACCGCCCCGCCTGCGCCCCCAGATTCGCTCGGCTCTAATGCTATAATAGGTTTACGTGCAATTGCGGCGCACTCTGGGCCGCCCTTTTGTTATGAATCCTCAGTTCCCCTGTAGGCGCTGTTGGAAGGAGCGTGCCCGTGTCGGCCCCACCCTTGCCGTTACCCGAGAGGCTCGCTTCCCGACTGCGTGATCTCTGCGCTCTGCCGACCGACAATGCGCGCTACGACGACTTGTGCGCCGCCGCCGATCTGGTAACGACTTTACTACACAGCGTTGGAATGATGGTCTGGCGTATCGACCAGGCCGGCGTCCCGCTGCTCATCGCCCGACGCACCGGACGCAGTTCGCGCACGCTGCTGCTCTACCATCATTACGATACCGCCCCAGCCGGCCCTTGGCGCGCCTGGTCGCACGAACCATTCGCGCTCGCCGAACGCGACGCGGCGCTGTACGCGCGCGGGGTTGTTGATGGCAAAGGCCCGCTGGTTGCCCATCTTCAGGCGCTCGAAGCCCTGATTGAAGCCGAGGGCGAATTACCGTGTACAGTCGTGATCGTTGTTGAAGGCGCCGCGCATCAGGGTAGCCCGCAACTCGCTGCGGCGCTGACTGCCCATGCCGGCTTGCTCGCCGCCAACGGCATTATGGGAAGCGTTGGTGAACGCACAATCGATAGCATCCCGTTCTGCTACAGCGGTAGTAAAGGGTTGCTCCAGGTGCGCTTGAGCGCCCGGGGCGCTGCTCACCCGATTGTGCCCGGTTTCGCGCCGACGGTGCGCAATCCGCTCTGGCGGCTGATCTGGGCGCTTGGGCAGATCAAGGGCGAAGACGAAGATATTCGGATTGCCGGTTTTTATGATCAAGTCGAAGGGCCAACCCGCGAAGAGAATGCCCAACTTCGTCGGATCAAGCTTGATGAACCGGGACTCTTGGCCGTTTTTGGGGGCAAAGAATTTCTCTTCGGGATGAGCGGCACTGCACTCTTGCGCGCCGAGACAACCCTGCCGACCTGTAATATCGGCGCGATTGTCTGTGAGCCGCTGCTCGATCAAGCCCAGATTCCGGCCACCGCCAGCGCCCGGCTCGATTTCCAACTTGTGCCGAACCAGGCGCCGGTGACGATCCTGTCCTTGCTTCAGGAACATCTTGGTGTAGTCGATTTCGCCGATATTCACCTCGATGCGCTTGCCGGCGGGTATGCGCCGCTGCGTACCGCACCCGATGCGCCTTTCATCCACGTCGCCGCCGCAACAGGCACTGCTGTGTACGGGCAACCGCTACCCACTGTGCCTGCCGGGCCGTTTGTATTGCCCTTGCATACACTTACTAGCGTCAGTGGCGCGCCCGCCGTAACGATCGGTATGCGCCGCCCCACGAGTAACCTGCTTGGCCCCGATGAACATGCGCCGCTGAGCGACTTGATCCGCCACGGACAGCTTTTGATTGAACTGCTGACCCGGTTTGCGGGAATGGCATGAATGACGAAGGACGAAGGTCATGTACCCGGCTTTTGGCCTGCTGAACCCTGTTTGACGACCCCATTCCAGCGTGGTACTATTACGCCGTACGTCGGGGTAGCTCAGTGGTAGAGCAAACGGCTCATAATCGTTAGGTCGCGGGTTCGAATCCCGCCTCCGACACGACGTTATCGTATTGCGCATCGCGTATCGCTA
>JBBRUG010000446.1:0-4214 GCA_038247995.1 Chloroflexales bacterium
CGGCAGCGCAACGGCTGAAGCTAGCGTAACGTTCTTCATCCAGAATAGTCCGCCGATGGTAACAATTAGCAATCCCGTACCCGACACGGCCTACTGCGTCGGCGAGGCGATTACCTTGCGTGGTAGCGCCACCGACGTGAATCAGCCGGCTGGTTTGCCCGACAGCGCCTATGTCTGGGAATCGGCGCGCGATGGTGCGCTGGGTAGCGGGCCGGTAGTCACCCCGGCGCTGAGTGCGGGCGGCCACACGCTCACCTTGCGCGTCACGGATGCCGGCTGGCAAAGTGGCGTGGCCAGCGTCTATGTACTGCTACGCAGCGCCGATGATCCGGCGTGTGTCGATCTGCCGCCGAGCGTTCAGATCACCGCGCCGCCGGACGGTACCAGCCTCTATGTAAATGGCGAAGACGCCGAGGGCTACTACTACACCTTCACGTTTGTGGGTCAGGTGAGCGATACCGAGGATGGAGTAGCGACGTTACAAGTCGAATGGCTCACCGAAGACGGCAGCCTGGGCACGGTAACACCGAACGCGAGTGGCGAGGTGCGCCTGACCGCCCGGCTCTACATGCGCCCTGGCGAAGTAGGCACCGGCATCAGTTCCTACAATGTTGTTCTACGCGTCACCGACAGCGGGGAGAACATCCGTGAGGATACAATCCGAGTGTCGGTGCAGGTGCTGATCTAAGCGGGAGAACGGGAAAGCGGGAGGAATGTAACTAAACATCAGATGATCTGATCATCAGATCATCTGATGTTTATTTTTTCGCCGCGTGCCGCCTTATTCTTGTTCCGTCTCCACCCACGTCCGCCGCCCGTCGCTGATGAATACAATGCTGCCATTCACTTTGGGATGGTAGATTGCCGGGCTATACCGCTGCCGTTCGGCATAACTGCGTAGGGCCGGCTCATCAACACTATGCGCAGTGGTAAACACGATCCGGCGTTGCTGTAAGGCGTCAATCGGTGTGTTTTCCAGTTCACGTTGCCAGGGAAAGGCGAGTAAATCCAGTGGTGCGCCGGCCAGGGCCAGGGCGACCGGATCGCCGGCGGAGCCGCCGGTATGCAGGAGCACCCGGGTTGCGCCGGAAGTGATCAGCAGCACGGCGCCGTCGGGGTTGGCGTCGAGGACGTGCAGTGCCGCTCCGCCCAGGTCGAGCTTGATGCCGGTGCGCAGGGCTGTTGCAGGAATACGCTGGGTGGTGATCAGCCGCCGCCACTCGTTGGCCGTTCCCGAGCGGGGCATGTCGGCGGGCGCGATAGCGAGAGCGGGGCGATAACGCGCCAGGGCGGCGACTTGTCCCGGCAGGCGTTGGCCGTCGGGCGCGGTGAGCAGCACCGCTGCCAGCTTGCGCTGCCAGAACGGCATGTGTTTGCCGAGTTGGGTAGTAAGGATGGTTGGGTCGTTTCCGCCGTCGATCAGGGCGAACCGCCCGGCGGGCGACTGGATCAAAATCGCATCGCCCGCTGTGGCTAGAAACGTTACGCGGAGCCGACCATCGGGGCGGGCCAGCCAGATCGCGCCGAGCAGGATCAGCAGACTAAGCATCGGCGCAAGCGCGCGGCGGTGCAACGGCGGTTGGGGTGGTGGTTCAGGCGGCATGCCATTTATACCGCAGAGCCAGGGTAAGAAGATGCGATCCTCTGACGTATTGCGTGTTGCGTATCCCGGCGCCTGATCCCGCAATACGCAATACACAATACGCTACTCGACGATTGCAATCACCTCAATCTCAATGCGGGCATCGCGCGGCAGCCGGGCCACCTGCACCGTCGAGCGGGCGGGCGGATCGGCGCTGAAGAACTCGGCGTAGGCAGCGTTCATCGGCTGAAAATCTTCCAGATCGGCGAGGAAGACCGTTGTCTTAACGATCTTGTCGAGGCTGGAGCCGGCGGCGCTGAGCACAGCCTGAATGTTGGCGAAGATCTGGCGGGTCATCGCGGCAATATCGCCGTCGACAAACTGGCCGGTAGCGGGATCGAACGGGAGTTGGCCGGAAATGAAGAGCAGATTTCCGGCGCGTACGGCCTGCGAATAAGGGCCGATGGCGGCGGGTGCATCGGTGGTGCTGACAATGGCGCGCTGCATAACGGATCCTCCTTGAACGGCTTGCGCACGCCATTATACCAGTGGATCAGGCTGCTACTCGCTGGCGGGTTCGTAGCGCAAATGTGGGCCATCGTCGTCGCGCAATCGCCAGGCGCCGGGGGCGCGGGCAAGGCAGATCACCGGCAGTCGCCCGATGCCGCCCAAACGCATTGCCTCGGCGGCATCAGGCAGCCACACACTGCCGACCGAGGTGCGCCGCCGAGTAAGCGGAATGGCGCAATCGACATACGCGCCGGCTACATCGCCGTGAGCGTTGCGGCAGGTGCGCACGCCCATAATGTGCGCGTTGATCAGCACGCCATAACGCATCAGCAGGAAATCTTCGTAGATATCGCGAAACATCCGCCATGCGCCGCCGCCGATCCGGATGGCCAAGATGCTGATCAGCGCGATCCAGAGCAGCGGGCCAACCTGGAGAATCGCCATCACAATGCCGCCGATGCAACCGGCCAGCACAAGCGGATCAAGGTAGCTGCGCAGCGGACGCTCGATCAGATACTCGCCGATCAGGTTCGGCAGAAAGAAGACCGGCAGTCGTCGCGGTGGTTGATGTTCCAGTACCGTTGGTTCAATGAGGTCGAGTACAGCGGGCACGGTCGCCTCCTGGAATACGCGCAGAGCTAACATGCTACTAGCTATTGTAGGATGTGCGCGGGCGCCGTGCAAGCGAGATGATCAGAATGTTAACTTGTCACCGCGTACCAATTAAAAATCCAACCAGCAGCAGCAATTGCCAGATCACCGGCACAAGGCCGCCGAGAATAGCCTGGGAGCCTTGCCACTCGTAGAGCACTTCCCACAGCGCAGCCGCAAGCCAGAAGGCCCAGACGATCGCGGCCACCCAGAGCAATGCAGGCAGCGCCGGCGCGCCGACAATGGTAAAGATCAGCGCGGCAATCAGCGGGATGATCCGCGGCAACTGCGACGTCGGGTAGACATACATGGCGCGATAGCCTTCATCGCCGCCGCCGGTGTTGTCGTCGAGGAGCAGTGAACCTAGCGCCACAATCGGCCATTCAAGCATGCCGAAGAACCAGAGCAAAAATGCACCAAGAACCAGGCCGAACGTCGGCGTTTGGTCGCCGTTGAGCAGGCCGGTAACTAAAAGCAACAATGCCGGCAGCAGCGCCAGGGCCGCCATTGGCGGTGCCGCGCGTAGCAAGGTTGACGTGCTGATCTGCCGGGTCGTCGCGTCGGCACGGGCAGCCTCAACCTGTGCGGCCAGGGCCGGACGGCGGCTGAGCGCAGGCCAGAGCACCGGCGAGGTGGCTTCTTGCTGCAGAATTGGCGGGCGACCTTCGCTCTCAAGCGGCGTCAACTGTTCGAGCGTGCTTTGGATCAGGGGTTGGTAATTGTCGATCGCCGAGGTGATCAGGAAGCCCGGCGTAGCGCTGCCGTCGTACAGCAGGCTGTTGAGGCGCTGGCTGAGCGTCAGGCCATTCGCTTGGAGGAGCAATACCTGGCTCTGCTCTGAAATCTCGGTTGCTTTGAAAGCCTGCACCCGATTCCAGGGCACCAGTTGGCTTTGCTTGCTGAACACATTGGTTACGGCGAGGCCGTTCACCCGCGCTTCCAGGTTCGGCAGTAAGCCGCGCAACCAGTTGATCGCCAGCAGTGTCAGGAGCAGCATGAGGTGTGCAGCTACCAACAACCACCAGGGCTGGGGCAGATTTGGAAAACCTTCGACGCCGAAAAACGGCACGCCGGTGGTGCGATACGCTTCATACAGCACACGATAATCGGGATCGGTGTAGGTCCAACTAAACAGTGGGTTGAGCCGCACCGCCGGGATTTCAAGCGCGATGAAGCGCGCCCAGTAGCCGAGGTAGCGCCAGATCGCCAATGCGGCCACCAGGATGATCGCACCCTGCACCAGCGCGGTGATCCGCGTTGGATAAGCCGCCCGCACCGGCCCGCCGCTCCGCACCGACGCTGCGCTCAGCGGCGCTTCGGTTTTCGCCTGACGGCTGAAGAAGCTGGCCGGACTCAGAAAGAGGCTAAACAGCATCGACGGCGTGTTTTCCTGCAAGCGCACGGCATTTACACCCTCGATGCCACGTGCAGCGCGCTCGCTTTCGCTCAAAATTGTCTGCACCAGCGTATC
>JBBRUG010000447.1:0-4178 GCA_038247995.1 Chloroflexales bacterium
CTTGAACTTCGGCATCAATGGCGATCTGCCGCTTGCCGCAGACGTCACCGCGCAGGCGCTCGCCGAAGGCTTCGAGCTCGGCGCCTACCGTTATCAGCGCTACCGCACCGGCCTCTCCGCCGAGCAGAAGTTCAGCGTCGAGCAAGCAACCCTGGTCGCCGGCGCCGACGATGCAATCCAGGCCGGATTGTCTGCCGGGCAGGCGATCGCCCGTGGCGTAACCTTCGCGCGTGATCTGGTGAACGCTCCCGGCGGCGCGCTCACCCCGGCGGCCCTCGCCGACGAAGCGGTTGCGCTGGGCGAGCGACTCGACCTCAAGGTAACCGTGCTCGACAAAACCCAGATGACCGAGCAGGGCTTTGGCGGCGTGCTTGCCGTCGGCCAGGGATCGGCTAACGAACCGCGCTTCATCGTGATGGAGTACGGCCAGGCGGCGGAAGGCACGCCGACGATCTGCCTGGTCGGCAAGGGGCTCACCTTCGACAGTGGCGGCCTCTCGCTCAAGCCCGCCGACGCAATGATGCACATGAAATCGGACATGGGCGGCAGCGCGGCCGTCTTCGGCGCTATGCAGACGGTTGCCGAACTCAAGTTGCCGCTGCACGTCGTCGGCATTGTGCCCTCGGCGGAGAATATGCCCAGCGCCACAGCATACCGCCCCGACGACGTGATCACCACCCTGAGCGGCAAAACGATTGAAGTACTCAACACCGACGCCGAAGGCCGGATCATCCTCGCCGACGGCCTCTTCTACGCCCAGCGCTACAAGCCGGCGGCGATCGTCGAGCTCTCGACGCTCACCGGAGCAATCATTATTGCGCTCGGGCCGCACGCAATCGGCATGATGGGCACCGACCAAAACCTAGTGGACAAACTCAGCGCGGCCGGCACAACAAGCGGCGAACGGGCCTGGCAATTGCCGCTCTGGGATGAATATCACGAGATGATCAAAAGCGAGATCGCCGATCTGAAGAATATCGGCGGGCGCGCCGCCGGGTCGATCACTGCCGGCGCCTTCCTGGCCGCTTTCGTGGGCGACTACCCGTTTGTGCATCTCGACATCGCCGGCACCGCCTTTGCCGAAAAGCCCGCCAAAGCGTACGACTCGCCGGGCGGCACGGGCGCGGGCGTGCGGCTGCTGGCCCAGTTTTTACGCGGGTATACGGCGTAGAAATGCCGCGTGCAGCATGGGTGGCGCCGCGGGTGGAATAGCGCATCACAGCGCTGCAACGGCGGGATCGGTTTTCGAGGGCCGCGCAGGCGGCCTTGTGATATGAGCGCCGAGCCTGTCAGGGCTTCGGAACTTGGATCGTCACAATAGAGGAGTGAAGCATGACCACGGACGCAGTACCGGTGACGCCACCCAAGAAGCAGGGTGGCGGCATCTTCGACTGGATCGAGCGGGTAGGCAACAAAGTGCCTCACCCAGTGATGATGTTCCTTTACCTCATCATCGGCGTGATCTTACTCTCCCACGTGCTCTACCTGCTGGGCGTAAGCGTGACCGACACCGTGATTACGGCGGTGCCGAAAGCGCAACTCGGCCAGCTACGCGACTCGCTCGGCGGCTCGGTTGTGCCCTACAACCCACTGACTGGTGAGTTCGTCGAGATTCCCGAGTTCATCGTTGCGGAGCAAACGTTCCCGATCCGCAGCTTGCTGACGGTCGAAGGCATCCGGCACATCTTCACGTCGTTCCTGCCGAACTTCTCCGGCTTCACCGTGCTCGGCGTCACCTTCGTCGCGCTGCTCGGCGCCGGCGTGGCAGAGCAGGCCGGAATGATGAGCGCCCTCATCCGAAAGCTCGTCGCCGTCGCACCGGTGGCCTGGCTGTCCTTCATCATCATCTTCGTCGGCGTTCTGTCGTCGATCGCGTCCGACGCCGGTTACCTCATCCTGATTCCGCTGGCGGCGGCCGCCTTCGCCAGCGTCGGCAAACACCCGCTCGTCGGCCTAGCGGCGGCCTATGCCGGCGTAGCCGCGATCTTCACCGTCAATGTATTCCCCGCGCCGACCGACGCGATGCTGACCGAGATCACCAACGAGGCGATCGGGCTGACCGGCGGGCAACCGCTTACGCTGGGTGCCAACCTGTACTGGAACGCCGGCTCCTCGATTGCCATGGCGATCGTCGCCACGCTCGTAACGACCCGGATCATCGCGCCGCGGCTCGGCGTCTGGGACCCTGCGGAAGGCGACGGCAGCGTGGCGACTGCCGAGCAGGAAATCTCGCCCGAACTGGAAGCCAAGGGCCTGCGCTCAGCGCTCTGGGGCTTCCTGGCGATTCTCGGCCTGGTGCTGCTGTTGACGCTCATTCCCGGTGGCCCGCTACGGCGACCGGATGGACAAATCGGTGGCAACTCGCCCCTGATGGACAGCCTCCTGTTTATCATCACCCTGTTCTTCCTGGTCTCGGGGATCGCCTTCGGTCGCACGGTCGGCACGATCAAGAGCAGCGCCGACGTCATTCGGATGGCTACCAAGCAGTTTAGCGCGCTCGGCGGCATGGTGCTGATGTTCCTGGCAACCAGCCAGTTCATCGCCTTTTTTAACTACTCGAACCTGCCGACCGTGATTGCCGTCAACCTGGCCGGCGTGCTCGAAACGCTCGCGATCGGCCCGCTGCCGCTGCTGCTCCTGATGATAGTCGTCATCATTTTGCTCGACTTCATTATGCCCGGCTCGGTGCCCAGCCCAAGTGGGCGATCTTCGCGCCGATCTTCGTGCCGCTGTTCATTCGGCTAGGTGTCGCGCCCGAGTCGGTGCTGGCGGCCTATCGCCTGGGCGACTCGCCGGTCAACCCGATCACGCCACTCATGGTCTACCTGCCGTTCATCTTGCTCACTGCACAGCGCTACCAGAAGAACGCCGGCATTGGCACGATCATTGCTCTGATGGTGCCGTACACCATCGCCATCGCCATTACCTGGCTGATCCTTTTCGCGATCTGGTTCGGGCTCAACATCCCGCTCGGGCCGGGCTATTTCCGGCAACTCCCGGGAGCATAGTTCTGCGTGCGTGTTGCGTATTGCGCGCCCGGAATACGCAATACGCAATAAAATCAAGGTGCTCCAATGCGTCTCTACACCCTGTACGCCTTGCTTATGGCCTCGATTGTGATTGCGTCGATCGCGGTGGTGCCGACCCTAGCCGAGCGCTTACGGCGCTGGTTGATCGCGGCTGTGACGGTGCTGGTAATTATTCCAGGCCTCATTTACTTGATTGTGGCGTAAACAATGATGTTGTACTGGAAATCGATCAGATTGGTTCTCAGCATTCTGCTCCTCCTGGGAGTGCTTGCAGGCTGCGATATTCAGGTACCCGCGAGCGTCCCGACGCGGATCTCGGAGGTGCGCCCTGAGCGCCCGACAGCAGAACAACCTGCGCCGGAAGCCCCCGCACCCGAGCAACCCGCGCCCGAACAGCCCGTACCGGAACAGCCTGCGCCACCGGCACCCGAGCAACCTACAGCGCCACCAACCGTGCTCGTGCCGATCCCGACGCCACCGGCACAGCCGGACGACAACCGGTTGCTCGACACGCTGCTGATCATCCTTGGGCTTGCCATCTTCGACAGCACGGCGGATCAGGCGTGAGGGGCGTGAAGGGATGCGCATTTCAGTGCTTCAGCGATTTCAAACAGGGAGGATGCTATGGGCCAACAGGATTTCATAAGCCGCGGGCTGCGCCGCAACCGCATAGTGGCCGCCGGTATGCTGATCATCTTTACGCTGGCGCTGGCGAATCTGGCCTCCGGTGAGGGGAGCGGCAGCCTCTACCGTGGCTCCGACCCGAACGACTTCCGGAGCCATCTCGAATGGCGCACTTCCAGCTACGGCGGCGGCGACTCGCCCGATTTCATTTTGCTGCGGCGGACCTTGCTGTTTGTCTACGCTCAGGCGAACGAGGCGATCCTGCTCGGCTCAAGCGGCATCGATGTTGGCGGCGCGATCGGTGAACCGGACGACGGCGACATTCGGGTCTTTAATCTGGGCGAGGTGACCGGCATGATCGGCCAGGAGACGATTCCTGTGCTCGCCGGCGCACCAACGCCCGCCCAATCGGGTGCGTTTGCGAATGGCTTTAGTTGTATCGAGCAGCGCACGGCCACCGGCACGGCGGTTGGTCGGATTGCCAACCGCGACGCAGAACTTGCCGGGCCGCTGCCGGCGCCGAAC
>JBBRUG010000448.1:0-4172 GCA_038247995.1 Chloroflexales bacterium
TCACCCGTATGTCGATCCATACGGCCCCGAGGACGGCAACCTCGCCGCCGCCGACGGCGTACGCGCCTTAACCCAACGTTATGGCGAGAAACCAATCTGGGCCACCGAGGTTGGCTGGTCGAGCGGCCCCGGCGATCGCGACAAGGTCGGCGTTACCGATACGCATCTCCAGGCCAGTTACCTCACCCGTTCAATGCTCACGCTCTGGCAGGCGGGTATCGAACGCAGTTTTTGGTACAGTTTCAAAGACGATCCGGGCAATCCATATGGTCTGATCGGCCTCGGCAATAGTCGTATCGACTACCAACCGCGCAAGCCGGCCTTCTTCGCGCTACGCACGCTCAACCAGCAACTGGCCGGCACCGAGTTTGTCGAGCGCCGCGATCTCTTCGAGCCGCAGGTGCGCGACAGCTTCCTCACCGTCGAGGGCTGGCGGCGCACAAGCCAACCCAACGGCACGCTGCGGCTGAGCACGGCCCGCGCCCGCTCAGGCGCCACAAGCGCCGAGTTGAGCTATAACTTCACCACGCGTGAGAACGACTATGTCGTGTTCGAGCGCGACAACCCGATCCCGCTGGCGGGCGAACCATACGCACTCGGCCTCTGGGCGTACGGCGACGGCAGCACCCACGGGGTCAAGATCTGGGTGCGCGATGCGGAAGGGGAGGTGCTGCAATTTCAGCTTGGAGCCGTCGGCGCGCCGGGGTGGCACTTCCTGGCCGTACCGATTGGCACGCCGGTCGACCCAGGCAATCGGATCAGAGGCACTGGCAACGGGCAGGTCGATTTTCCGGCGGCCATCCAGGCGATTGTGCTTGATGATATGATCGACCGCATGACCGGCAGCGGCACCATCTACCTCGATGATCTGACGGTGATCAACGGCCACGAAGTCTACGATCTACGGCTCCGCCGGGGCAACGAAGACCTCGATGTACTCTGGTCGCCGCCAGGCGCACGGGCCGTGATCAACAGCAATTCGGCCACCGCACGCCATATTGATCGCGACGGCACTGAGTCAACCCTTACCGCCGCTAATGGCCGGCTCCAGATCAACCTTGGCCCGGCGCCGGTGTATGTGTGGCACCGACGCTAACCCGAAGGCAAAATAGAAAAGGCAAAATGAGAATTGATCGAACCCTCATTTTGCCTTTTGCGTTTTCTATTTTGCCTTCACTCCAGGCGGGGGCTTACCCACGGCACATCGGGCGTGCCGGCACGCGCATTCGCGCTGCGCGCCGCCACAAAGAGGAAGTCGGACAGCCGATTCATGTAGATTTGCACCTGCGGATTGAGCGTTTCTTCGGCGGCCAGGCTCACCACCCAGCGCTCGGCGCGGCGGCAAGTTGTGCGCGCCAGATGCAGGTGCGCCGCCGCCGGGGTGCCGCCCGGCAAAATGAACTGTTTTAGTGGCTCCAATTCCGCCTCAAGCGCATCAATACTCGTCTCCAGGAAGCTTACTTCAGCCGCACCAACCCGCGGGATCGTCGTCCCCCCTGCGCCCGGCGTCGCCAGATCGGCGCCAACTACAAATAGTTGGTTCTGCACCTCGGACAGCAACCGATCCAGGCCGGCATCGATCCCAGCCGCACGGGCCAGACCCACTGTGGCATTACACTCATCGACAGTGCCGTAGGCGTGTACGCGCAAGGCATCCTTGCGCACGCGCAACCCACCCCACAGCCCGGTCTCGCCGGCATCGCCCGTTTTTGTATAGATCTTCACCTTGCTGTCCTTGTTCTATGCGTAGAGTAACCTTACTCTATTATGCCGGAAAAACAACACGCCGGGGAACAGTTGATCCCGGCGTGTTATAACATTGAGCTGAACGATCAAGCCACGGCGACCCTGACGTTCGTTGCCCGCTCCGCGCGACACATTCGCTCGGGTTAGCGGAAACTCGTATTCGGCGCAGCGATTTGCTGAACGAGCCCATCAGTCGCCTCCGCAGCCGGTTGGCGCGCAACATGGGTGTGCATTTCGTTTACCATGCGTTGAAGCTGGCCGATCACGCGGTGCTGGACTTCGTGGCGGTCGACGAGGGCCGGCATCATGGCGAGCAACTGCTGCATACCGGCCAGGTATTTCTGCATGAGCGGGGCATCACCGGCGGTGATCCCAGCCGAAAGAGTAATGTTGAAGGTGATCAGGTAGCCAAGGGCGTCGCCATAACTATTCGGCACAACCAGGCTGCTAACGCGTACGGGAGCACCGGTTACATCGCGGAGGCGGGGAATGACAACCGTTTCAGTGCTGGTAAAGTCGAGTTCGGCCAGGGCATTATTGGCAACTTCGGTGATCACCTGACCGGCGAGAATATCCGGCGCCTGCTGGAGCAAAACCGCTGCTGAATCGCTGGCGGCGATAATCTTGAACTGACTGTCGCAGACGAGGAGCGGCGTTCCACCAATCGCCAGGCCATGCTGAAGCAGCGCAGCCCGCGCGATGGCCTGATCGATCTGATCCTGGCGCTTCACAAGCCGATTTCCGATCTGGCCGATATAGCGGCTCTGCTGCTGGTAATCGCGCTCGGCGATCGGGCGGAAATTTTGCCCAAGCATTTGCGAAATGAGCAAAAAGGCGCGATCAACAAGAACCGGATCGTACGTCCAGACGCCGCGAAAACGCCGTGCGCCTTTGGGCAGATCCTGGCCATATGTGTCTTCGTAGGTGAGCAGGGCGCTGAAGAAGCCCGGTGTATTCACCACCAGGAACCACTCACGGGCCAGTTCCGCATCGGGGGATAGCGGCATGAACACGATTCCGGGAATGGGAGGCGGATCGACATCAGGCACCCCCCAGACATAGACCCGGCGACAGACTGCCGCAAGCCGCTTGTAGCGCTTGATCTGCCGCATAAAGAAGGAAAAGCGCTGAAACCCGGCATAAAAATCGACGGGCAGGTTGTTATGCACTACAACTTCTTCAAGTTCGTGGCTGATCACATTCATCAGCGGCACACTGTTGACAAAAACCGATTCGCTCACATCGGCGGGGATAGTACGGTACAGCGAGACGTCCATAGGGCACCTTTCAGGGTTGGGCTTAGCAAGAACTAAAGAACCGGATCCGGAGGAAACAGATATGGCTAACACTTTACACATCAATTGCACAGTATAGGCCAATTAGGTGCGCAGCGGCAATAGGACTTTGGGGGTTGAAGGCGTAGTGCTCAGGCAGCCGGAAGCGGTCAGCCGACAGAATAGTCAATTGTGCTACACTGATCACAGATGCTGATCAACCTAGAGCACTGAGCAGCATGACTGAGCCGCTGCGGCCACTGAACTGGGTAGCGCGCTGCGCTCGCACCTGGTTGTGCAGGCTCAAGCGATCTGAGCAATGCTGTAAGCGGATACAGCCATGGCTGCGGCGCCACACCTGAGAGGTTCTGCGCCTAGCGTAGATTTGCGCTATGGGATGTCTATGATCGAGCAGCGTAGTGGAAGCGATCCAGAAATCTCCCCAGGGAGTAATCCGACGCCTGACGGACTAGGCAGCAGTACGGCGCGCAAGGCGCGGTTGCGCGTTAGCCCAGCGCCGGGGCCGCACAATGCCCTCTGGTATTTTGCCCAACAAACCGGCGGACATGCCCGGGTTGCCCGCAATGCGGCGCTGATCCAGTTGGCTCGCTATACGCCCTGGCTGACGGTCAAGAACCGGATCTATCGCATGCTGGGCATGCAGGTCGGGCCGCATACCTCCGTTGGGCTGATGGTGATGTTTGATATCTTTTACCCCGAAGATGTTACCCTCGGCGACAACTGCGTCATCGGTTACAATTCGACGATCCTCTGCCATGAAGTGACGCGCAGCGAATGGCGGCGCGGCAAGGTCTGGATCGGCCCGGACGTGACGATTGGGGCGAACTGCACCGTTTTGGCGGGCGTGGTCATCAGCGCCGGGGCGACTGTGTCGGCGATGAGCCTGGTGAATCGTGATGTGCCGCCGGGGGCGTTTGTGGGTGGGGTGCCGATCCGCAGGTTGCGTTAGCTGCGGACTGCGGACTGCCGACTGCGAACTGCCGACTGCCGACTGCCGACTGCCGACTGCCGACTGCGAACTGCCGACTGCCGACTGCCGACTGCGAACTGCCGACTGCGAACTGCGGACTGCGGACTGCCGACTGCCGACTGCGAACTGCCAACTGCCGACTGCGAACTGCCAACTGCGGA
>JBBRUG010000449.1:0-4139 GCA_038247995.1 Chloroflexales bacterium
CAGTGGAATGTATGAACCGGCGTGTCGATTAGGTGCCTTGTAACTCTTTCTAGCCATTCAAAAAACATAAGCTTCAGACATTTAGCGTTCATCCGTGCGCGTGCCTGCTCATATCCGAGACTCGCTGCGCCAAATTCGGCGAAACTGTGCAAAAAAGTAGCGTAGATAATCGATCCCGCGCCCAATCAGCACCAGGCCTAACTTCAGGCTCTCGCCTGCGGCATAACTGCACTTGTGATCTAGCAGCGGCTCGATCACGAACGGCCGGAGCACACCGTTCAGGCCGTGTAAGTGCGTAACTCCCAGCGGATGCAACGCTCAAACACCCAACGGTATACGTAGAGCCGGGCATCTGCACTGCCCGGCGCGTCCCCATCACTCCTGATGGAACACCACCTGGTATAAGCCAATTCAGTGTCTAACTGCTCCACAACCATGAGTAGCGCCCTTCAGGGCGTGTTTTGCGATGCCGGATTATCTGGTGAACCTTCATAAGAATCGCTGCCCAACACTAATATCCGGTGGGCACCTAAAGCCGCTACCACTCAGCTTGTTCAAGCGCCAGTTCAAGGGGCGGTCCGTCGGGGGCGTTAAGAAGTTTGGCCGGAATACCTGGAATATGGGCTGTCCCGTCCTGAAAAAGCGGCGCACGATACTGTCGATCACCAAGCTGTACGACCAGCCATCCAGATTGGGCCGGCGTCAGACGGACATATAACGCCCACTCGAACTCGTTTGCAGGGATAACCCTGACATTCAGCGCAAACCCGTGGCCGGTGTCCATCTCGGCGATGACGCTACCCCTTTCCGAAGCGCCGCGCGTTACGATTGCCGGTTCTGCCGGGAGCAGTATCTGCAGCGCACTGCGCGCAATTCGGAGCAGATGGATGAACCTAACTGCTTGAGTGATCGCTGGCTGAAGTGGCGGTGGAGGCAATAATCCTACTCGCTCAGCCGCGATAAGTGCAAGTGTTGCGCGGTAGATCGCGCAGCATTCGGAACATGTCGCAAGGTGAAGGATGATAGCCAAGTTCGAAGCATGTTCGCGGATCGCATGGTCGTAGGTGTGGCTGTCGATGAATTCCGGGAGCAGGGTTTCACATGCAGTGCAATCAATTATGGGAGGTTCTTCAGTCTCAACGCTCATAGCGAGCAGGAGTGCACCGCGACAGACATCGCATCCTGAAATATGGTCGAGCAGATCGGCTGGAGGCGGATCCTGTGACCCGCCTTCCAACCAGGCTCGTATGTCGCCACATTGGAACCTATTCATGCCATTTAACCTTTTTACCACATGAGCGTCTACGATATAGGTGCGAAAATCAGCACAGAAATTATTCGCCGTCATCATCAGTCGGTGTATCGGCCCAAGCGCGGATCGATTGATTCGCCTGCAGCAGGCTGCGTGCCTCCTTGAGCAGCACGCTAATCCGCGAAGAATTTAGTCCGATAGCGTGTGCTATATCCTGCAGTCGCTGATCGTGCAGCGCCCAGAGTTCAAAAATATATGCGAGGCGCGTATCTTTGCTGTCTGCGAGCACCTGCTGCGCCAATTCAGCCAGTGCACGCGCCTGTGCCAGTATTTCGGGATGATCAATCGTACCGCTCTCCGGTTCGCTTTCGGTCGTTAAGGATTGCAGCGAGACCGCCGCGCCACGCCGTTTCGCGGACTGGAGTGCTTCCCACTGGCGCTGCGCTGCGCGCACAATGATCGGGTAAGCCCAGGTAGTGAATCGACTGCGATAACTGTAGTTCGGCAGGGATCGGATCAGTTGCTCCAGCGCAATTTGCGCAAGATCTTCTGCTGCGAGGAGCGGATTATCTGCGTCTGCAAAACCGGTATGCCTGACAATCCGTACCGCACTGCTACACCAGTCTTTCCATATCGCAGCGTGTTCAGGATGCTCGGCATGCCGCAGTGAGGCGACCAGATCATGGTCGAGATGGTAAAAATACAGCCGTTTGCGCAGTTCGCCGTCACGTTCCTCACTGGTGAGCAGAACAGTAATGGCAGACACATACTGCTGGCGCTGCTCGTCGCTCAGCGTCCAGCCGTGCTCCTCGCACAATGCAGCGAGCACCGTTAGGCAACGGCGTTGGAGATTCGTGTAAGTGGGCATAGGGTGCAGATTGGTTGATACGATTTGGGCAAATTATAGTCTTCTCTTTCAGACAACGCAATCCCGCCTGACTATGGCACAACAAATCGGCGCGATTCCGCACATATACCATGAATCAGCCAAACCGTAAGCTGCTCCACAGTTGTTCAGCGAGGTCAAATAGCCATGCGATCCCTGCATCCGCTGCAGCTCCAACAACGTCGAGACGTAGGCACGACCTGCACAATGTGCCGGCGCTATTGCACGCTTCGTCCCGGTCAGGCCGGCTTCTGCCGCACGGTGGTGAACCGCGATGGTGTGTTGTATAGCACGATCTATGGCTTAGTTGCCGAGTATGGCGTTGATCCGATTGAGAAGAAGCCAGTGCGCTGTTTTCGTCCGGGTACCCGCGTCCTTACTCTCGGCAGTTTCGGCTGCAATCTGCGCTGCTCCTGGTGCCAAAACTGGGAGATCGCCTTTGTTGACGCCAGCACGCCGATCAAAGCTCGGCGGTATACGCCGGCTGAAGTGATTGCCCGCGCTCAGCAAGCCGGCTGCGCAGGGATTGCCTGGAGTTACAACGAACCAGGTATCTGGATCGACTATATCGTTGCATGCGCCCGCCTGGCCCATGCTGCCGGTTTGTATACCGTCATGGTGACGAATGGCTTGCTGTCGCCGGAAAGCCTGGCGTTGCTTGGCGGCTTGATTGATGTCTATCGCGTTGATTTTAAGAGCCTCGACGATGATCTGCTCCGCGATCATGCTCATCTTGCGTCGAGCAAGGATATCTGTAGCAACCTCATCGCAATACGCGACTCCGGGGCGCATCTCGAATTAGTAACCGTGGTGATGCCGACGTTTACAACGGGAGATCATCTGCAACGCATGGCTCAATGGATCACTGATTCGCTGGGCGTCGAAACTCCCTGGCACCTCACTCGCTTCGTTCCCTACGCCGGGCTGAGCGATGCGCCGCCAACAGCTCCGGAAACGTTGCAGTGGGCCGGCGCACTGGCATCGACCGCCGGGTTACAGCGCGTGTTCATTGGTGACTGGTATGAAGCGGTTCAATATGGTTTCGAGGATCGCTCATGAAGGCTGCGCTGATCACTCTATTCGTGCTGCTAAGCGGCCTTCTCGGCGCGCTGACGCCGCCGGTTAGCGCTGCCCAGGCGTCTCAGGATCGGGTGACGATTATTGTCCTCGATCAGTCGGGCTCGATGATCCGTGATCGACCGACGGCCAATCCGCCAGCACGCGCAAGCGATCCCCAGGGTTTACGCTGTTCAGCGGTACGCCTCCTGGCCGATCTAGCGACTCCGCAAGACGCCCTGGGCCTGATCCGGCTTGAGACGCGCAGCACCGCTGATAACGACCTTGCTGCACAGACGATTGTTTCGCCGCCGATTATCATGGGAACACGTCAGGCGCGCGAACGTTTCAAGGAACTGGTGCGTTGCGATGACGCCCAGCACAATACTCCAATAGCCGACGCTCTAGCTCGTGCTTATGCCGAGCTAGAAGATATCCAGCGTCAGCGCTCCGGCACACCCTTCAACGGTCAGGTGTTGCTCCTAACCGATGGGGCCCCGGCGCCCCAGTCGGAGCGTCAGCGTCAGGCCATTGCCGAACTGGTACCGGATTTCGCCCGTAATGGCTGGCCGATCCATACGATTGGACTGCGCCTGGGCGTGAATCGTCAGGCGGAGGCGATTGAACTCCTGCGCACAGTTGCCACGCGAACGAGTGGGATCAGCTACGGCGATGTCGATGATCCTCTCGCCCTCCAGGACATCTTTCTGGAATTCTTCGCTCGCCAGACCGGGCGCACGCTCCGACCGGGGACGCTCCGCCAGATTGGGCCGAATGCCGAATATGCGCTCAATGTGCCTGCGTACGCGACGCGGATCGATGTGCTTGTCGCCCGCGATACGCCCGCTGCGCGGATTACCTTGCATCAACCAGGGCCGCGTTTTACACCGGTAACGGAAGGTGTGCCGGGAGTAGTTCTGTTGAGCGATGATGACAACTATTACA
>JBBRUG010000450.1:0-4087 GCA_038247995.1 Chloroflexales bacterium
CTCAGTGCTTCAGTGTGCCCCTCAGTGTGCTCCGCACTCAGGTCAGTGCCCTCACCCACTCAGTGCTTCAGTGTGCCCAGTGAGCTAAAACAGGCCCGGAATACCCTTCATCCCGCCGGACAGCGGACCCATCTTCTCTTCGGCAAGATCCTGAGCCTTCTTGGAGGCGTCGTTGATTGCCGCCATCAGCAGATCCTGCAGCATCTCCACATCGTCCGGGTCGATCGCCTCAGGCGCAATCACAATACCCTGCACCTCACGATGGCCGTTCATGGTGATCGTAATTGCGCCGCCGCCGGCGCTGCCTTCGACCATCGTGGTGCCGAGCTCTTCCTGAATTTTCTGCATCTGGCGCTGCATCTGCTGGGCCATCTGCTGGAGTTGACGCGGGTTCATGAAGCTCCTCTTTCGCTAAATAACGTATCCTAAGCTTACCACGCCCTGATGGGCAACGCCAATCCGTTCATGATGTAGATGCGTCTACTCCTCCGGTTCAATATCCACAATATGCGCCTCGAAGATGTTCATTGCCGCACGCACAAGTTCATCCTTGCGCGCTTCGCGGATCTGACCACGTAAATCGCGGGTTTCGGCCTTGCTCTCGATCGTGCAGCGAATAGCATACGTCGAACCGAGCACCTTTTTCAGCACATCCTCGATAATCTTGCGGTTCTGGGCCTTTTCCAGATTGTCTTTGTGGAACGGCGAGGAAGCCAGCAGGACAATCGTATTGCTCTCAACATCAATCGGGCGAGCGCCGTGCAAGAGCGCCTGTACCGCCGGGCTACGCGGACGCACATCACGCTTGATCTCTTCCCACAGGGCTTCGATCTGCTCCAACACCGTGAAATCGGCATTGGCGGCCAGGGCCGTCTCGTGGCTCACCACATCTTCGGGCGGCGGAACACTGGGCATCTCAGTACGATCCAGCGGCGGCGCTTCCAGCGCTTCCGACGCTTCCGGCATTGGCGTAGCTCCATCCGGCAGCGCTGCTTCCAGCGGATCTACTTCAGGCACTGGCTCAGCGGGCGCTTCTAAAGCTGGTGCTACGGAAGCAGGCGGCGCATCGGGGCGCTGCACAGGTTGCACTTCCGGGCTCGGCGGATCGGGGCGGCTCACCGGCCGCACCTCGGCCAACGCAGGAATTGGGCGCGGCGCCAGCGCAGGCGGCGGTGTTGTTGGGCGCACTGGCGCGGTGCGAGCCGGCACGTCCGGGCGGTTCGCAGGCCGCTTTTGCGCAGCAGGCGCCGGCATAACCGGCCGCGTTTCACCACCGACAAGCGCCTCGACAACCGCCAGTTCAAGCGGCAGATGGCCGTAGGGCGTTGTGCGCAGTTGAAAATCCAGCCCGCTAAAGAGCTTGATCCAGACCACCAGATCAGCCGCAGCAGCCACGTCGGCCCAATGCTCCAGGCTGGCCAACTCATCGTCGCTCACATCGAGCAGCGACCGATCGCGCGCAGCAACATACAGCATCAGCGTACGCAAGCGCTCCACCAGGTCGCGCGTGAACTGGCGCACATCGGCACCCTGTTCGGCCACGCCATTAACCGCCCGCAAACCGGACTGCACATCGCCGGCGATCAGCGCATCGATCAGCGCATTCACTTCAGCGGCGGAGGTCATCCCCAACAGACTCTGCACCTGCTCCAGGGTGACACTGCCGCTGGTAAACGAGGCAAGTTGCTCAAGCACCCCCAGTGCATCGCGCATACTCCCCGTCGCCGCGCGCGCGATGGCCTCGGGCACGCCTGGATCGAGTTGCATCCCTTCGGCCTCAGCGATCTGACGCAAGTGAGTGGCCGTTGCGCCAATCGAGTGCCGGGTGAAGGTAAAGCGCTGGCAACGCGAAAGGATCGTGGCCGGGACTTTATGCACTTCGGTGGTGGCCAGAATAAAGATCGCGTGATCCGGCGGTTCTTCCAGCGTCTTCAGCAGCGCATTAAACGCCGCCGTCGAAAGCATATGCGTCTCGTCGATGATATAGACCTTGGTGCGCGCCTCTGAGGGCCGAAACTGTACCCGTTCGATCAGATCACGGGCGTCTTCGACAGAGGTATGCGAGGCCGCGTCCATTTCGATTACGTCCGTCGCCCGCCCCTCGGCAATCGCATCGCACATCGCGCAGTGGCCGCACGGGCGCACCTTGGGATCGGGGTCAAGGCAATTCACTGCCTTCGCCAGCAAGCGCGCCATGCTCGTTTTACCCACACCGCGCGGCCCGGTGAAGAGGTAAGCGTGAGCGGTACGCCCCTCCACAATCGCGTTGCGCAGCGTCTGCACGACGTGTTCTTGCCCAACTAATTCACTAAATGTTTGCGACCGCCATTTGCGGTAGAGGGCCTGAGATGCCATTTATGCCTCTCTGATGCGCTACACCATCATTATACCATATGCGCTACCGGACGAACAAATTTGCGAAAGGATTCATTATCAGCTCGTACGGGCGGATCCACGTGTCCGCCCCTCGCCACCCCTTGCCACCTGCCGTACGGGCGGCCTGGCGGACCGGCTCTGTTCTTGACAAATCACCGCAATCATGTTATTTTTAGTCTTGCCTAAAATAAAATTTCAGAGACGTAGAACTCTGTTACGTTCGGGCTTATGAGGAAATTATGCAACGGATCATTCTTGTGAGTATACTAATTATGGCGCTCGTGTTGGCCGGATGCGCCGGCGCGGGCGATGCCGCCGACGACGGGCGCTTGCGGGTTGTGGCGATTACCGGCCATATCGGCGATGCCGTCACCCAAGTAGCCGGTGATGCTGTACAACTTACGACGCTGCTCGGCCCAGGGATCGACCCACACACGTATGTCGCCACCGAAGGCGATATCTTCACCTTTCAGTCGGCCGATCTGATCCTGGCCAATGGCCTGCATCTGGAAGCCCAGATCGAACGGGTACTTGAGCAGATCGATGAGCGCGGCTCAGCCACTGTCATTGCCCTCGGCGATAACCTTGACACCGCCGATCTGTTGAATTGGGAGCCGGAGGCTGGCTTCCCGTACGATCCACATGTCTGGAACGATGTACAACTCTGGCAGCAAGTCGTCGGCCAGATTCGCGCTGCATTGATCGCCGCCGACCCAGCCAACGCCGCCACATATTCCAGTAATGCGGAAGCCTACCTCGCCGAATTAGTTGAGCTCGACGAGTACATTCGCACTGAGGCCGCCCGGGTGCCTGCCCAGCAGCGCGTCATTGTTACCGCCCACGATGCCTTCGGCTACTTTGGCCGCGCCTACGGCTTTGATGTTGAGGCCGTGCAGGGCATCAGCACTGAAGCCGAAGCCGGCACCGCCGATATTCAAGCCCTGGTGGGCATCGTCGTCGAGCGCCAGGTGCCGGCGATGTTTATCGAAACCACGATCTCGCCGCGTACAATCGAGGCCGTTCAAGCTGCGGTTCAGGCCGCCGGCCACGAAGTCGCCCTCGGCGGCGAACTCTACTCTGATGCGCTGGGCAGCGCCGGCTCGCCCACGGCAACCTACGTCGGGATGATGCGCCATAACATCGATACGATCGTGGCCGCGCTCGGCAATTAACAACCCATTTGCGTACGGGCGGGTCGCGACCCGCCCCTGCATTGACAATCCATTTGCCTGCGGATGCCTCGCGACCCGCCCCTGCACAACTACATTGGAATGAGGAAATGTATGCAATATGCGCTTGAAATCAACGACATGACCGTCGCTTACGGCACAAAGCCGGTGCTCTGGGATGTCGACGTAGCCGTGCCATCCGGCACCTTGATGGCGATTGTCGGCCCCAACGGCGCCGGGAAGACCACCCTGATCAAGGCGGCGTTGGGCCTGGTGCGTTCGGCGGCCGGCCAGACGCTGATCAACGGCAAGCCTTACACCGAGCAGCGCCGCCTGGTCAGCTACGTCCCCCAGCGCGGCAGCGTCGATTGGGATTTCCCGACCACGGTGCTCGATGTAGTGATGATGGGCCGTTACGGCAGCCTGGGTTGGCTGCGCCGCCCAGGGCGGCGTGAGCGTGAACAGACACTGGAGGCGTTGCGCAAAGTACGCATGGAGGAGTTTGCTGAACGCCAGATCAGCCAACTCTCCGGCGGACAGCA
>JBBRUG010000451.1:0-4064 GCA_038247995.1 Chloroflexales bacterium
AACCACTGAACCACGGAACCACTGAGCCGCTGAGCCGCAAACCTGGATACAGGATTCCTCGGTTCCTCAGTTCCTCGGTTCCTCGGTTCCTCGGTTCCTCCCAAATGCGCTGTTATAATGCCGCAGAGAGGCTATTTTAGCAAATACGGAGGAGCAGTAATGCACAAGCCGAAGAACTATTTAATCGACATGGATGGTGTGCTGGTGCGCGGTTCGCAGCCGGTGCCGGGCGCCAATGAGTTTATCCGCCGGCTGCGCGAGCGCGAAGCCAAATTTCTCGTGCTGACGAATAATCCGCTCTACACCCAACGCGACCTGGCAGCACGCCTGGAGCGGATCGGGTTGGAGATTCCGCCCGAGGCGATCTACACGTCGGCGCTGGCCACGGCCAACTTTCTGCACACCCAGAAGCCCGGCGGCAGCGCCTATGTGGTGGGCGACATCGGCCTGACCAGTGCGCTCTACGAGTCAGGCATCACCATCACCGAGCATGAGCCGGACTATGTGGTTGTTGGCGAAACGAAGTCGCTCAGCTTTGAACGGCTGACCCGCGCAACACGTTTTGTGGCTGCCGGAGCGCGTTTCATTGCCACCAACCCTGATGTTTCTGGCCCCGGCGACGGTGGCATCGAGCCGGCATGCGGTGCGATCTGCGCCCTGATCGCCGCCGCCACCGGCGTACGGCCCTACTTTGTTGGTAAGCCCAACCCGCTGATGATGCGCACGGCCCTACGCACGATCGAGGCGCATTCGGAGGAGTCGGTGATGGTCGGGGATCGCATGGATACCGACATCATCGGCGGCACTGAGAGCGGCATGGAGACGATCCTCGTGCTCACCGGGGTCACTCGTCGCGAGGAAGTCGACCGCTACCCGTACCGCCCGACCTATATCGCGGAGTCGGTTGGGGAGATTGAGGTCTGACACGGGACAAGGTGAGATGGTGACCGGGTGACGTATTTATGACTGTCCCCTTGCCACCGGCTGATCGTGTCACCACTCCACGCCGGCAAACAGATCCCGTTCATGCAGCCCTGGTGCTGCCTCGGGGTAGGCGCGCATGTAGGTGTCGGTGCTGCGCAGCAGGCTGAAGAGGCGGCCCAATGGCCCCTTGGCCGGCCGCCCGCCCTGGCTGGCGTGACAGGCAACCGCAGCGTCGCGCGCTGCACGCATCGTTATGGTGTCGATCCGGGTGTGAATGGGGAAATCCACTACCGCCAGTTCGGCCAGGTTCACATCACCATTCCGCCCGAAACGCTGCGGATCGCGCCCGAAGAGCGGCATCAGGCGCACCACAAGCCGCAACAGGGTACGTGGGAAGGTCTGGAAGTAGAGCTTCTGCGGCGTAAAGGGCGGCAGATCCGCTGGATAGCGCGCGGGATCGCCGGCGGCGTGGAATGCAGCCACTGTGGCCCGCTGAATAGCAATATGGTCGGGGTGGCGGTAACCGCCGATCGGGTCGAAGGTGATCACAACCTGGGGGCGCAGGCGGCGGATGGCGTGGGTCACGCGGGCTGTGACGGTATCGAAGGGTTGGGCAGCGAGCGCTTCGGAGTGCGAATTCGCGGGCGTACCAGGCATCCCCGAGTCGCGGTAGTCCAGCATCTCCAGGCTGTGTAGGCCAAGCGCCTGGGCGGCGCACGCTAACTCGGCCCGCCGCCGCTCAACCTTCGAGTGAAAACCGACCAAAAACTCATCGGCCACATCGCCTTCTTCGCCGCCAGTCGCACAGATCAAGTGTGTTTCGACACCACACCAGGCATAATAGGCCAACGTACCGCCCAATCCAAAACTCTCGTCATCGGGGTGCGCCAACACGGCCAATAACCCAGGACGGAGCGGAGCCGAAGAACGGGCGCGGGTCATAACCTCTCCTTCTCAAATTGATCGGTGCCTCATCAACTATACCACGGCCTAGGGAACGATAGAACGATAGAGCGGGAGAGCGATAGAGCGGGAGAACAATGCATTGCCGCATTGCCGCATTGCCGCATTGCCGCATTGCCGCATTGCCGCATAATTAGGTATAATCAAACATCTTCCAACACGCTCAGCCGCATGTGCTGTGAGCAAGAAAGGATCGGAGCATGACTGCGACGCTGCCCGCGCGCACCGAGGTGCCGCCCGAGCATACCTGGGATCTGGCTAGTATCTACGCTGATCTGGCGGCGTGGGAGGCGGATGCGCAGCAGCTTGAGGCCGCGCTTCCCGATCTCGCGGCCTTCCAAGGGCAACTCTATACCGCTCCGGCGCTGCTGGCCTGGATGCAGGCCTATGATGCAAATGCGGTTCGCACCTGGCGCCTGTACAGCTATGCCAGTATGAGCTTTGATGTTGACACCACCGATCAGGCGCAGGCCGGGCTGCGTGATCGGGCCATTGGGCTCTACACGCGTTTTGGGGCTGCGACGGCGTTCAGTGAGCCGGAGTTGCTGGCCCTCGAACCGCAACAACTGGAAGCGCTTTTGGTCGCCGAGCCAACATTGGCGACCTATAGGCACTATCTGGCGAACCTGCAACGCCGCAAGGCTCATGTGCGCTCGGGCGAAGTCGAACAATTGCTGGCCCAGGTTGGCGCGCCGCTGAGCGCTGCTGCTACGGCGTATCAGATGCTTGCCGATGGCGATTTGCGTTTTGGCCCTGCCGTAGATAGCGCCGGCACACCCCATCCGGTTGAGCGCGGCTCGGCGCTGGAGCAATTGCAACAGCCCGATCGGACGTTGCGCAAGCGCAGTTGGGAATCTACCGCCGATGGCTTTCTGGCCTTTAAAAACACCTTCGGCGCGATCTATGCCGGCAGCGTGCGCGGCAATGTCTTTCGCGCCCGCGCCCGCGGCTACACCAATGTCTGCGATGCGATGCTCGACGAGCCGAATGTGCCGCGTGCCGTCTATGACAATGTGATCGCCGCCTGCAACCGGCACTTGCCGATCTGGCACCGTTACTGGGATTTGCGGCGA
Source organism: Chloroflexales bacterium (assembly GCA_038247995.1). Lineage (GTDB taxonomy): Bacteria > Chloroflexota > Chloroflexia > Chloroflexales > Chloroflexaceae > JBBRUG01. The sequence goes on from JBBRUG010000451.1 coordinate 2,961, forward strand.
CAGGCGCTTGGTCTGGAACGTCTGGAACCTTGCGATATCTTCGCGCCGCTGGTCGATGCACCACCAATGGATTACTCCGCCGCCGTCGATCTGATCTGTACCGGGATCGCGCCGTTAGGCGACGAGTATGTTGCGGTCTCGCGGGCGGGCCTGACCAGCGAGCGCTGGGTCGATATCTATCCCAACAAGGGCAAAACCAGCGGCGCCTACTCGGGTGGGGCGTATCGTACCAAGCCCTTTATTCTAATGAATTACAACAATACGCTGCCAAGCATGAGTACGCTGGCCCACGAACTTGGCCATTCGATGCACACCTGGCTTACCCAGCGCACTCAGCCGCCGGTGTATAGCAATTATTCGATCTTCGTCGCCGAGGTGGCCTCGAACTTCAACCAGGCGTTGGTGCGCGGCCATCTTTTGGCTCAGGGCGGCGAGCGGGCGTTCCAGATCGCGGTGATCGAAGAGGCGATGAACAACTTCCATCGTTACTTCTTCCTGATGCCGATCCTCTCGCAGTTCGAGCATACCGTGCATACCTGGGCCGAGGCCGACGAGCCGCTGACGGCCGACCGCATGAATGACCTTTTGGCCGATCTATTCATCCAGGGTTATGGCCCGGCGATGGACGTGGATCGGGCGCGCAACGGCATTACCTGGGCCCAGTTCCCGCACCTTTACACGCCCTACTATGTGTTCCAGTATGCCTCAGGGATCGCCGCTGCCAACGCCCTCGCCGACGACGTGCTCAACGGCAAGCCCGGCGCCGTCGACGGCTACTTGCAGTTCCTCGCCACCGGCAGCGCACGCTACCCGCTTGATGCGCTCGCGCTCGCCGGGATCGACATGACCTCGCCCGAACCGATGGATCGAGCTTTTGGTGTGCTGTCGGGCTTTGTGAATGAGTTGGAGCGATTGTTGTAGAGCACTGAACCACTGAACCACTGAACCACTGAACTAATGAACCACTTCAAGGAAAACTCATGGCTCCTCAGTTCCTCAGTTCCTCGGTTCCTCAGTTCCTCAGTTCCTCAGTTCCTCAGTTCCTCAGTTCCTCAGTTCCTCAGTTCCTCAGTTCCTCAGTTCCTCAGTTCCTCAGTTCCTCAG
>JBBRUG010000452.1:0-4057 GCA_038247995.1 Chloroflexales bacterium
GGCGGACGACGGACCGCAGACGACGGACGACGGACGACGGACCGCAGACGGCGGACGACGGACCGCAGGAGCTCGTCATTCATTACTCATCACTCATCACTCGTCACTGGCATTAGGCATCACCCTTCGCTACGGCCTTCGGCCTCCTCAGGGTGCGCACGCAACACGCAACACTCGTCCCCTTGTCACTCAGCACTCGTCGGTCGTCCGTCGTCCGTCGTCACTCAGCACTTGTCACTCACCACCATATGGATACAGATCACCTCTTCACACTCACCGCCGACCCAACCTGGCTGCTGCGCATCGACGGATTCGACCCCGATTACGAGGCGCAGGCCGAGGCGGTGTTGGCGCTGGTTAACGGGTATCAGGGCACGCGCGCCGCCCTGGAAGAGGGCCACCCGGCCGCACGTCCGGCCACCTTTCTGGCCGGGATCTTCAATACGCCCGCCGCCCCGCAGGCGCCCGAGTTGGAAGCACCGATCCCTGAGCTTGTCGTCGGCCCCGATTGGTCGCAGGTGCAGATTGCCATTGACGGTACACTTTTGCGTCTTGATCAGGTCGAACTGCTGGAGCAGTGCCGTACTCTGGACATGGCGCGTGGCGTCCTGGTGCGCGAGTGGCGCGTGCGCGACGCCGCAGGGCGGATTACGGCCTTGCGCAGCCTGCGCTTCGCCTCGCTCGCCAACCGCCATTTGCTGGCCCAGGCGCTGGAGATCCGGCCGGAAAATTACAGCGCCGCAATCGTGCTCACGGCAACGGTAAACGGCGCCGTGACCAACGCGAACCAGACCCGCCACCTGGAAGCGCTCAGCAGCGCAGCGTTGCCCGGCGCGCCACTCGTGCTGCGCACCCGCCAATCCGGCTACCTGATTGCCTGTGCCGCCCATGCCCTGCTCGCCGACGTGAATGGCGCCGTAGTGGCCAGTAGCACCGAAGCCACGCCAACCGCGCTGCGCCAGCATTGGCAATTCACGGCCGGCGCCGGGCAAAGCTTCACCCTCCAGAAGCTGGTGAGCATTGTTACGAGCCGTGACATGCCCGATCCAACTGCCGCCGCTGCCGCCCACCTGCGCGAATTCCAGCGCGTTGGCCTGGCCGCGTTACTCAGCGAGCATAGTGCAGCCTGGGCCGAGCGCTGGGCCGCCACCGACATCCAGATCCCCGGTGATGCCGCACTACAGGGCGAAGTACGGTTCGCGCTCTACCACCTGATCGGCGCGGCCAACCCCGATGACGAGCGCAGTTCGATCGGCGCCCGTGCGCTCACCGGCGAGCGCTATCGCGGCCACGTCTTTTGGGATACCGAGATCTTCGTCTGGCCGGCGCTACTCTACACGCATCCGCAAACAGCACGGGCGCTGCTGATGTATCGTTATCACACCCTGGACGGCGCCCGCGCCAAAGCCGCCGCCAACGGCTACCGGGGCGCGCTCTTCCCGTGGGAGGCCGCCGATACCGGCGACGAAGTTACTCCCGATTTTATGCTTTCCGGCGGCGAGCGGGTGCCGGTGCTCACCGGGCGCGAAGAGCAGCATATCGCCGCCGATATTGCCTATGCCGTGCTGCAGTATGTACAGGCCACAGGCGATCCAGGCTTCCTAGCGCAATATGGCGCTGAGATGGTGTTGGAAGTAGCGCGTTTCTGGGCCGACCGCGCCGAGCGCGACGAAGCTGGGGTTTACCACATTCGCCGCGTGATCGGCCCCGACGAGTACCACGAGACGGTAGACGATAACGCCTATACCAACCACCTGGCCGCCTGGGTGCTGCGCCGCGCCGCCGCTCTCGAACAGGCGCTACAGGCGCTACCAGTGGAATGGCCTGCGCTGGCCGAGCGGTTGCAGCTCACTCGCGCCGAATTGGAGCAGTGGCGCACGGTTGCCGCCGGGCTGGCGCGCGGCTACGATCCGGCGACGGGCCTGATCGAGCAGTTTGCCGGCTATCACGCCCTCGATCCAATCGATCTGAGCGGGCACGACCCCAGCGTCGCCACCGTCGATGCGCGCCTGGGCTGGTACGCGATGCAACGTACTCAGGTACTCAAGCAGGCCGATGTGGTGATGCTGCTGATTTTGCTCTGGGAAGAGTTTACGGAGCGCGACTATGCAGCAAATTATGCCTATTACGAACCACGCACCTCCCACGACAGCTCGCTCAGCCCGAGCTTCCACGCCCTGATGGCGGCCCGGCTTGGCCTGCTCGCCGACGCCGAACGCTATTTGCGCAAAGCGACCCTGATCGACCTCGATTTGTACCGTCCCGGCCATGCCGGCGCCAGCGGCGGGGTACATATCGCCGCACTCGGCGGGGTCTGGCAAGCGCTGGCCCTGGGCTTCATGGGCATCCAACCAACGGCTACCGGGCTGCGGATCACTCCGCACATCCCGTCGGGCTGGGGCGAACTCGGTATGCGCTTCACCTGGCGCGGCAGCCGGCTGCGCCTGCGCGCCACCCCCGACGGCAAGGTAACGATCACGCTGGAACACGGCGATCCAGTTCAGGTCGCGATCGGGGCTGGGCCGTGGGAAGAAGTGACGCATGATGAATAACGCGTGCTGAGTGACGGAGTGAATCGTCTGATGATCTGATGATCTGACGATTCACTCGGTGGCCCCATGTCTCCCTGTCCGCATATCCCGCTATCCCCCTGTCCCCCTATCTCCATCTTCGGGTACAATAACTACACCAGATCAGTGAGAGGGATGACCGGGTGAGCAACGCTTCTCCTGTGCGACCGGCGAAGATCGCCGTTGAAGAGCGCATGGCCGACATCATTCTGCCGGGGCAAACCAACGGCTTCGGCACCATGTTCGGCGGCGATCTGATGGCGCTCATGGACAAAGCGGCGGCCATTGCCGCACTGCGGTTCTGCCGTCAACCCGTCGTAACCGCGTCGAGTGAACGGATCGACTTCCGAACCCCGATCGGCCAGAGCGAGATTGTCGAGGCCCACTCGAAAGTTATTTTTGTTGGGCGCACCTCGATGGTCGTGCGGGTACGCATCTTCGCCGAAAACCCGCTCGTTGGGGATCGGCGCATTTGCACGACCGGCTACTTCAGCATGGTGGCGGTAAGCCGCGCTGGGCGGCCCGTCGAGCCGGTGCCCACGCTGCAACTCCCCGACACAGAAGCTCACGTCGAATATGCGCAGGGCGCCGAAATCCACGCCACCATCGGCGCCCGGCGTACTGCGTAGGCGCTGCCTTTACCAAGAACCGCGGAACCAAGGAACCAACGAACTAAAGCCGGATCCACTGGTTTCGTTCTTCGTCACCAATCTGCGGATCTGCGTAATCTGCGGATCAGAAGGCTAAACGTTATGATCGACGACGCACGTTTCCGCCAGGCCATGGCAAGTTTCGCCTCCGGGGTGACGGTTGTCACCACAACGCACGCCGGGCGCTTGGTGGGCATCACAGTCAGTTCGTTCTGTTCGCTCTCGCTCACCCCGCCGTTGGTGCTGATCTGCATCGACAAAACAGCGACCAGCCATACTGCGATTGCGGAAGCCGGCCTATTTGCGGTGAATGTGCTCGCCGAAGGCCAGGAATATCTGTCGCGCCGCTTCGCCACTCCCGACGAGCACAAGTTCCTCGACGGAACGTATACGCTCGCACCCAGCGGCCTTCCCTTGCTGAATGGTGCATTGATGCAAATCGAATGTACCCTGCAAGACGCGCTCCCCGGCGGCGACCATACGATTTACACCGGCCTCGTCATCGCCGCGCATGTCCAGGAAGGTCGCCCCTTGCTCTACTATCGCTCGGGGTATCATCAGCTTGGCTAAAAAACTACAGGCTGAACGTGGTGGACTGATTCCAATGCAATGTCTTGCATCAGATGGCAGACGAAGGACAAAGGACGAAGGACGACGGGCTGCGGTTTGTGGTCCGTGGTCTGCGGTCCGTGGTCTGTGGTCGGTAGAAGAGGTTATGTGTTCTTCCGCATCGCCCTACTCACCATCTGCATCCTGATCCTCGGCGCGTGCAGCGTGGCGCGTGTGGAACCGACGGCAGTGCCGTTCCCGCCGCCTGCGCCAATGCCGCTGCCCACA
>JBBRUG010000453.1:0-4038 GCA_038247995.1 Chloroflexales bacterium
GGCCAGAATCGCCAGGGTACTGTAGATCGCCGCCAATCGCATCCAGCCGTTACGGGCGTGAATCACCCACCAGAAAGCCAGCGGCAGCAGCACAAGCATTTGCTGGCCATAGAAGTTAGGATCACCGACGGGCCCAGAGGCACGCGGGCGATCTTCGACTCCCTCGACAATTTGTGCGATCTTGACTTTCGCCAGATCCCAATAGCTGTTGTCGTAGGTTTGGGTCACTTCCTGGTAGAGCGTAAGTGTGCCCAGCAAGGCGCCGGTCAGCACCATCAGCCAGATCGCCCTTTCGAAGATCTGCGGCTTCACTAACCAGAAAGCGACAACCAAGGTATAGATCAGATCCTTCGCGAATTCGACAACGCGATCGCTTACCAGGGTAGGCTCGGTTGCGTACCAGATGCCAAAAGCCACATGGCCAAAGTAGCAAAGCAACACGATCAGAAGCGGGTCGAAGCTGATCCGCCGTTGTCGTGTCCCGATCACTTGCACTGCCAAAACAACCAGGAGCAGCACGCCCAGCGGCAAGGCCGGCGATTGCAGGCCGATACTGCCATCTAACGCATCGAAGACAAAACCCCAGCGGAAGGCAAGCAGGCTCAGGGCGGCGTATTCCGGTAAGGCGAAGACGAGCCACAAGGTGACCACCGCCATTGGGGCAATCGTCATCAGCAGCATCGGTATGCCGGCGGCGAGCAGCGCTCCATAGATTGCTGCGGCGAGGGCGACTAACGCAGCGGTCGCCATCGGCAACAGCCGCGGGTTACGCTGGGTTGCCGTTTCCAGGGCAAAACCGACGCGCCGGATTTGAATAAGCGGGTTAATCACGGCACTTGCCCCAATTACTTGCTTGGCGAGCCAGCCAACACCTGGGCGGCCTGTCGTTCGGCAGTGGCATTCCGCGCCGCCAGGAAGTTCTGGAGCAAGAAGAGTGCAAGGGCAAAGAAGCCGCCCAACACCACACCGCTGATAACTCCCGTGGTAAATAGGCGCGTGATCTGCGGTTCAACCGGGGTACCGGCCGGGGCAGCAAAATCCACCAGTTCAAATACCATCACCTTGTCGGGGGCCTGGCGGATCAACTCCTGGGCTACGGCGTTGCTGATATCGGCGGCCAGTTGCGGAGTATTTGCCCGCGCGCGGATGTCGATCAGCGTCGTCTCGGCCAGCACATTAGCCGAAATGTTCGCTCCATTCACCACACTCTGCCCAATACCAAGTTGCTCGGCAACGCGCTCTTTCACCGTATTGCTGGTGGCCCGCCGGGCGTACGTGTTGATCGTTGTGCGCCGATTGCTCAGCACATTGATAATATTGATCATCTGGCTATCAGCCAGAGCCGGGCTCGGCATCAGTTCTACCGTAGCTGTTGCCTGATAGATTGGGTCGTTCTGCATGCCGACAAATACAGTGCTTGCCGTTGTCACCACGACCGCCAGCACGACAACCCACCAATTGCGCAGCAACCCGAAGAGTAATTTGTTCAGATCCATTTCAACCTCCTTAACACTACAGCTCAACGCTGTGGCGTGTCCTCTGTTGACGCGCGCTGGGTTACCCAGACGTCCGCGCGCTTGCCGCGTAGCAGGTTGATCAGAGCGACGACCGCGGCAAGATTAACCATATCGAAGAAGAAAGGCACACTGATCGGCTTTTTACGGCCGAGTGCTGTGCCTCGCAAGCAATACCCGATCAGTGCCAACCCATGAAAGGCCACCTGGCCGAGGGTTGCCAATTTATAGAACCATCCGCGTCGCCACAGCAACGGCGCACTCAGCGCCGTAATGATCAACGGGATGGCCATCAACCGCCGCAACACCTTATGTGAAAGAAGTTGCAACGCGTAAAATCCGTACTGAAATGGGTTCAGCAAGCTGCGCGAGAGCCAGACGCTGTTCAGGCCCCGCATCAGAATGCGCACCTTGCGCCGAAACTCAGCATCATCCGAAGCGCTTACCGGGCCGCTGACCACCGCATCTGCGGCAAAGACCAAGCGGCGCCCATGCATAATTGTCCGCACCGAGATGTAGAAGTCGTCGGTCACACCTGAGGCAACTGTTGGTACTAATTCGCGTCGGATGGCATACATTTGCCCAGTAGCCGAGATCACGCTGCCCGCGCCGCTTTCCATTTCTTTCAACAGCCGATCAAAACTCCAGTAGGTGCGTTCGCCGCCACCTTCCTGGCTGCCCTGCTCGTATTGAAAGTTGCCGGCCACGCCACCCACCTCAGGATCGGCAAAGGGCGCAACAAGATGACGCAGGGCATCCGGCTGCAACATGCTATCGGCATCCGTGAAGACAAGGATCTCGTGGTGCGCCAGGGGAATGGCTGCATTCAGCGCCCGGTTTTTGCCCTGCCGGGGCAGTTCGAGCAGCCGCACCAGCGAACTGTTATATTCTCGAACCAACGCATTCGTTCCATCGTCCGAACCATCCGACACGACGATGATCTCCAACTGATCGCGCGGATAATCGACTTGATGCGCGTTATCGAGTTTTTTGATGATGAAGTCGGCTTCATTATGGGCGGCAATGATCAGACTGACCGACGGCGTTATATCGGCGGTATGCACCGCACGCCGGCCGATCAGGCCGCGAATGACCAACACTACCGGAAAGCCTACATAGGTGTAGAGCAGCGTCCCGACAGCTCCCCAGAATAGCCAGAAGCCCGCTGTGCGCTTCATCTCAGATAGCCCTTTCTACCCTATATTCACGAAGGCCATCGGGATTTTGAACCCGCTGAAAATACTCGCCTAAGGCGGCTGTATTCTTGTGCAAATCAAATGTCTGCAACACCGTCGCGCGACCGGCAAGGCCGAGGCTGCGCCCAATGGCGGGATTCTGGATCAGCAGGCGCAGCGCATTGGCCAACGCTTCAGCATTACGTTCAGGCACCATTAGCCCACTCCGACTGTGCTCAATCAGTTCAGGAATACCTGAAATTCGCGTCGACACGACCGGCAGAGCTGTAGCCATTGCCTCCATAAGTGCAATGGGAATGCCTTCCTGGCGTCGGTCGGCGGTGGTAATGCTTGGCAGCACCATGACATCGGAGTCGGCCAGCAGAGCTTGCACCTCGTTTTGCGGCTTACGTCCGAGCAATTCTACATGCTGCCCTAAATCGAGCCGGGCGATTTGAGCTTCCAGATCCGGGCGTAACTCGCCGTCGCCAATCAGCCGGCAACGAAATTTCAAACCGGCATCACGTAAGCGGGCGCAGGCGTCGATCAGATAGCGATGCCCTTTCTTTTCCTCCAGGCGCGCAACGCAGGTCATTACGAACAGTTCGCGCTGGGGCAAGGCGGGGCGCGGCTCAAATACACTCGTATTGACGCCGCAATAGTTCACCAACACTTTCGTCTCTGCAGCTTGGCCATACTTGCCAATCAGAAAGCGCCGATTGTACGCCGAAATGGTAGCGACGAAGCTGGCGCGGCGGATCTTGGCGTCGAGCATGGCCTGGTCAGTATAAATATCGTCGGCGTGCGCGGTAAAGCTGTAAGGAATACCGGTTAGGCGATGGGCAACGTAGGCCGCCAGCGCCGCATGCGTGGCAAAGTGGGCGTGGATATGCTCGACATCCAATTCCAGCATTCGTTGCGCCATATAGGCCGCCTGGGCCGTAGCAACAACGGCCCGGGCCAGGAATTTTGGCGAACGTGCGTTGCCGCCCAATACTGCCGCCCAGGTAGCCAAATAACGCTTTGGGTCACGGCGCAGCCAATAGGCCTGGGCCGCCAGCACCTTGGGTTCAAACGGCCGACTGTAATACGCTCGTTGGACTAACGGTGCGGCCTCGGCATGAACGACGGCTTCGCGCTCGCGGATCAACGGGAAGATCTCAATCCGAAAGCCCATTCGCTCCAGTTCGACAATCTCGTAGAGGACAAACGTTTCCGAGATCTTCGGGAACCGCGACATTAGATAGGCGACTTTCATCGGCCGGGTTGTTTTCAGATGGAGGCTGCTCAAGGACGCGCCCCTGCACTTCGCGGGCAACGTCGAAGGCCACGACCTCTTCGCCGGGGAC
>JBBRUG010000454.1:0-4030 GCA_038247995.1 Chloroflexales bacterium
GACGATCACGCGCAGTGACGATGATCGACACGCTGAGGAATGGACGATCACCATCGGCTCGGTGCTGCCGCAGGCGCAGACCACCGGCGCCGTGATTGCAATCAGCCGGGCGCCAAACGGCAAAGCGATGATCGATCTGGAGGGTATGCGCGTGATCGATATTGGCGGCGGCGATCTTCAGGTATGCGAAGTAATCTTCAGCCCGGCCCAGATGATCACTCGCCGCGCCGGCGACGGCACGATCCGCATTGCGCGTGCGCTGCGTACCGACGAACGCTTTACGGGCGCGATCCGCAACGATGTCGAAGCCCAACACGCGCTCGTAACCCAGACGATCATGCGGGCGAGTCGACGCGTACACATCGCTGAGGCCATCCAGCCGATCATTACCGGCAAAGGCAACGCCATTGTCGCCGACGTGCTGAGCGAACTGCGTGAAAGCCGCCAATGTGTCGCGATCACCGGCGGAGGCGTGTTACTGCTGCGCGAGCTGTTGACGGAGCTGCTGGCCCGTGAGGCAAAAACGCCCGGCGACGACTACCTAATCATCGACGGGCCACTGGCGAGTCACGTCAACGCGGTCGGTACGCTGTTTGGCCTGATTTTCCGTGCTTCGGGCAAGGAACGGCGGGCATGAGCGCGCAGCGCGGGCGTGAGCCGACAGTACGACGTGACGATGCCGGCGTGGCAGCGCGGGCCGGGCCACGCCGCCTAATTGCCGGCCTGCGGGTCACGCAAGCAGACCTTGCCCTGATCGCTGTGGTGCGTCCGTATCTGGCTGATGCTGATTCCGAGGGCGAACTCGCCTACCGCTTGTGGCGCAGCGGCCTCGAAATCACGCTTGCCGAACTGGTGGGGCTTGGCGTTGCATTACCGAACACGATGCCCGAAGACCAACTTGCGACACGCATAGCGCAGCGCCTGCTCCTCGTGATGCCCTTGCTGCGCCGTACGGGGAAACTGGCGCTGTTGGGGTTTGACATGCCGACGCTGTACCCTGCACCAGTCATGGCTGAGCCAGAAGGCGATCAGATCGACGACGGCGCCGCTGGAGTCGTTGCGGGCCTGGGTGGAGATGCGTTTTTGTAATTGGGCCAGTGAGGGAGCGCTGCACAGATCAAGTACCTACTTCTACTAGAGGAGATGACACAAAAACGCTTGCAATCTCGCCTCAGGATGCACGTTTATTTTGTTATACTTGACGTATATTCGCCTGCCCACGCCGAGATCCAATGAGCCATCCCAATCAGCCACCATCGAACCAGGTCAACCAGTCGCAGCAGAGCGGCGGGCTCAGCCTGGGCGCCTACAACCGATTTCAGCGCCTGGAGATTGGCGATGTCATCGCCGGCGATAAGATCGTTGTGCAGACGTTGCAACTGATTGTCTATACCGGCCCGGACAAGCCGGTTGACCCGGTTGCCCGCCAGGCACTCGAACGCGCTTACCGCAGCGAAGTCGCCGCCCGCTACGCCGTGTGGCGGCGGCGCTATGCGACGTTGCCGCTGCAAGCTCACGTATCGTCAGAAGCCGCTGACGCAAACATGATCGTCCTGGAACGGGAGGATCTCGTCTTTCATACGACACTGCGCAAGCATTATCAAACTCCACCAGAAATCCAACCTGATGTGAGCGCTCCAGATGATTCTCCGCTGTCCATCGAGACATTCACCGATTTACGCGAGGTACTGCAGCGCTTTCAGGACATTGTCCTTTTGGCGCCGCCTGGCGGGGGGAAGACGACTGCCTTAATGCGACTGGCCCTTGATCTCGCTGAGGAGGGTTTACAACCAGGTAGTGATCCGTCGCTGCCGTTGCCCATCTTTGCGCGACTTGGTGGTTTGCGCCGTGGCGAGTCGCTTGAGAGCCTGCTCCAACGTGAGCTTGCCAATGCCTCACTCACAATTTTCCGCAAAGGCATCAAGTATGTGCAACTGCCGGCCCATCGCCAGCTTGCTGCACTGTTGCCCGAACTCTTCACCAATGGGCGGGTCGTCCTGCTCTGGGATGGCCTGAACGAAACACCTGCCGACTTGTTCAGGCCGACAGTTACAGCGATTCACGACCTTGCGGCTACGTTCACGCCAACCATTCACGGAAGCAATACCAGCGTTACCACGTGCCGGATCGAAGATTTCACGGCTCTGCTCGACGAACAGGAATCTGCCGCTCCGCCGCCGCTCCAGCAGGTCCTATTGGGCGAGCTTGACAGTAGTACGACTGAGGCGCTGATTGTAAGCCAGTTAGGCGTCGAGGCAGGGCAGCGCATGCTGATCGCTCTCGCGCAACCGCAGCATCAAGCCTTGCGTTCACTTGTGCGAACACCATTGTTACTCAAGATGCTCTGTGAAGTCTACGCGTTTGAGCAAAAGCTCCCGACGAATCGCGGCAAACTCCTCGAAGCGTTTGTGCAGACGCGCTGGGAATGGGAGAGTCAACGGCAATCGGATCGTTGGATTGCTCGTACTCGGCAGGAAAAAGTGCTCGCCAGACTTGCGTTCGCAATGACGGAGGGGTATGGACGCGGCACCAGCGTTGACTGGAAGTGGGCGCGCCGGACGATCAGCCAGGTTGATGACACGATCGAGCCGGAACAGTTCCAGCAACTCGCACAGGCAGCCGATATGCTTGAGGTGTTGGATAGCGGCCAGACGGTACGATTTAGCCACCAGCTTCTGCAAGAATACTTCGCTGCCCTGGCTCTTGAAGCTGAACTCGCCTTCCTGAAACAGCCGCATCTCCAATACACGCGCCGTTGGAAGCAGCAACAAAGCTCGTGGCAGAAAAAGCTGACCCGGTACATCGCTGTTGGCAGACGTACCGGGTGGGAAGAAACCCTGTTTCTATTGGCGGGGTTGCGTGAAGATGCCGTATACATAAGCGAGTTAACAGCACAACTGACGAGTCGCCCGCTTGAGGCTGCCCAGATCCTGAGTGGCGATGAACAAGCGACCTTCCTGCACGACGAGATCCGTCAGGCCGCACTGAAACTGCTCGCAACACCTGATGTATCGACCGAACAGCGTCTCGACGCCGGACGCGCCCTTGGCCTCCTGGGCGATCCGCGCATTCCGGTACATGATGCCGAATGGCAGCGCAGTATCACTGAGCGCGGCGCCACTCTGACTGATCAGGGCGAGCACTACTGGCGCTACGTTCCAGGTGGAGCCTATCAGATTGGCGGTTGGGAGGCCAACAAACCGGCGGCAGAGCATACGCTGGCCCCGTTCTGGATCGCTCGCCTGCCGATCACGGTCGCCCAGTTTGCCCGCTTCGTGCAAGAGGGCTACCTCAATGATGCGCACTGGACGCCCAATGGCCTGCAGTGGCGCGGCGAGCGCACTAGGCCGGATGCATGGAACAACCCACGCTACAGCCAGGCCAACCAGCCGGTGGTGGGTGTCACTTGGTACGACGTGACGGCCTTCTGCGCCTGGCTCAGCGCCGAACTCCAGGCCGACCTGCCCGCCGGTTGCGTCCTGCGCCTGCCCACTGAGGCCGAGTGGGAGGCGTCCGCTGCCTACGCCGGGCCGGGCGAACGGCGCATTTACCCCTGGGGTGAGGCCGCACCGACGCCCGCCCATGCCGTGTACGACGCCTGGAGTCTGGACGCCCCGGCGCCGGTTGGCCTCTGCCCGCACGGCATGGCCGCCTGCGGCGCGCTCGACTTGGCCGGCAATGTCTGGGAGTGGACAGCCGGCGACTATACGCTGTATCCTGAGGGTGCGCACACGCTTCGGGACGATTTCGTAGAGGATGCAGGATGCATGGCGCGTCGCGCTGCGCGGCGGCAGCTACAGGGGAGGTAGCACATCTGTTCGCTGCGGGGCGCGGAGCAGGGATCCTCCCAACTTCAGGTACGACCTCCAGGGTATTCGGGTGGTTCTGTCCCCTTTGCTCGCACAGATGTCCTGAATTCTGTGTGCTGAAGCCTGTTTGCTGCGTGCTGAATTCTCTGCTGGCGGGTCGTGTTCCGCCCGTATTGTAAAGAGTATTTGGGGCGGGTCGCGCGAGGCGGGTCGTGTTCCGC
>JBBRUG010000455.1:0-4015 GCA_038247995.1 Chloroflexales bacterium
AGGTGGAGGGTTTTTGCCGTTGCCCGCACCCCAAACCCCTCTCCCTGAGCGGGAGAGGGGTTTCCGACCGCATCAGGACGCCATTCTTCGGCGGCTCCCCCTGCTCCCCTTGAGGGAGAAGGGGGCTGGGGGGATGAGGGGAAGCTGGCGTTGGGGGATGCATCTGAGCATATTGGGACGGGCAGGGTACTTACCAAGAGGGAGGCCACATGGCGGCTCCGGTGATCATGGTCCTCGGTACCGCCTCATCGGTGGGCAAGAGCACGCTCGTGGCGGCGCTCTGCCGGATTGCGGCGCGGCGCGGGCTGCGCGTGGCGCCCTTCAAAGCCCAGAACATGAGCAACAATGCGGCGGTAACCGCCGACGGCGGCGAGATCGGCCGCAGCACAGCCGTGCAAGCTGCCGCCGCCCGGATCGCGCCAACGGTTGCGATGAACCCGATCCTGCTCAAGCCGGAGGGGCAGCGGCGCAGCCAGATCATTGTTGAAGGTAAACCCTGGCGCACGCTCGATGCGCTCGATTACTGGCAACGCAAAGATCTGCTCTGGGAGGTTGTGACGCGCAACCTCGACGCGCTGCGCAGCCAGTACGACCTGGTGATCGCCGAGGGCGCCGGCAGTCCGGTGGAGCTGAACCTCAAGCCGCGCGATATTGTGAACGCTCGCGTCGCGCTCTACGCCCAGGCCCGCACCCTGCTGGTGGGCGACATCGACACGGGCGGGATCTTCGCCCAATTGCTCGGCACCCTGCTGCTGCTGGAACCGGCGGAACGGGCACTCGTCCAGGGCTTAGTAGTCAATCGGTTTCGCGGTGACCCGGCGCTCTTCCATGACGGGATCACGATTCTGGAAGAGCGCAGCGGCTTGCCGGTGCTGGGCGTGATCCCATGGATCAGCGATCTGGGTCTGGCCGAAGAGGACGCCGTGGCGCTCGAACGTGGGCCGCAACCGCCGGCGGGCGGGCTAACCATCGCCGTTGTGCGCCTGCCCACCATTGCTAACTTCGACGACTTTGATCCGCTGGCCCGCGAGCCGGGCGTAACCGTACGCTACGTCGATCACCCCGCGCAGATTAGCGGTGCGGCAGCGGTGATCCTCCCCGGCGTGAAGCACACCCTGGCGGCGCGGCGCTGGCTGTACGAACAGGGTTTTGATGCGGCGCTACAGGCCTTTCCCGGCGCAGTCGTCGGCATTTGCGGCGGTTACCAGTTGTTGGGTGCACAGATCAGCGATCCGCTGGGTGTGGAGGGCGCCGGCGGCGCTGCGCCGGGCCTGGGCTTGCTCCCGGTAAGCACAATCTTCAGCGCCACAAAACGCACCGTGCAGATCGCCGCGACGGTGCATATTCCGTGGGCCTCCGGCATACCGCTGGAAGGCTACGAGATCCACATGGGCCGCACGCAACCCCTGCACGCCGCCGCGCCGCTGGCGACAATCACTCAACGCGGCGGCGAGCCGGTGTACGAACCGGATGGCTACATCAGTGCCGACGGGCGGATCTGGGGCTGTTACCTGCACGGCATCTTCGCTAATACCGCCTTCCGCCGCGCCTGGCTGGCAACGCTTGGCTGGTACGCAGCGCCCGACGCCACCTCGATGACTAACGACCCCTATGAGCAGCTTGCCGACGTAGTCGAACGCGCCCTGACGCCGCAGCATCTCCACGACCGGCTTGGGATCGACCGGTCAGTTCTGCCTACCTGATCACTACGCGCAACGCGCCGGGGGTGCAGACAACTTCCTACGTTAGACAAGGTTTCAGGCAACTTGACAGCCTTCGTAGATACTGCACGTCCGGGTGCGCGAACCCTGCCGCCTGCCGCCTGAAACCTTGCCTTATACTGTCAATGATCCTGGCGCCCGGCCATCTGTCTGGTCGGGCATTGTAACTACAGTAAAGGCACACCCATGCAAAGCAGCGCGGGAGACGCATTTCGCGGCCAGACGGTGATCGTGACTGGGGGCGCATCAGGCATTGGGCAGGGGATTGCATTGGCCTTCGGCCAGCGCGGCGCGAATGTCGTGCTGACCTACCTTGCAAGCGAGGCCGATGCTCACGCGACTGTCGCTGCAATTGAAGCCGCCGGCGGCCAGGCGCTGGCGCTTCAGGCCGACCTGACTGCCGAGCTTGCCGTCGAGCAGGTAGTTACGGCGACGCTCGATCGCTTTACCCAGATCGATGTGCTCGTGGCCAACAGCGGCGGCTTATTGCAGCGTTCGCTGGTTACGGAATGCTCGCTGGCGCTTTGGAATGAGGCGTTGGCCGTTAACCTGACCAGTCTGTTTCTCTGTTGCCGGGCGGTGCTGCCGCATATGGAGCGCGTTGGGCGGGGTTGCATCATCACCATGAGTTCGTTGGCGGCTCATGATGGCGGCGGGTTCGGCGCGGCCCACTATGCGGCTTCCAAGGGTGGGGTACTTACCTTTACCCGCGCCCTAGCCAAGGAAGTCGGCCCCAAAGGGATTCGGGTCAATGGTATTGCGCCGGGACTGATCGCTACGCGTTTCCACGATCGCTTTAACACGCCTGAAGGGCGTCAGGCGGCAGTTGGGCGTACGCCGCTGCGCCGTGAGGGCCTGCCGGAAGACGTGGCCGGCGCCGCGCTCTTCCTCGCTTCCGAGTATGCCACCTTCATCGCCGGCGAAACGATTGAGGTCAATGGCGGCCAGGGATTGTACTGATGCACAGCACGCCACTCAGCGGGAAGGTCATTGTGGTGGCCGGCGCCAGCAGCGGCATGGGCCGGGCGACGGCGCTTGCCGCCGCATCGGCAGGCGCCCATGTGGTGCTCGCCGCCCGCAGCAGCGCCGTCATTGCCGAGCTACAAGCCGGTAGCGTTACCAACGGCAGCATCACCGCCGATGCGACGGATCGGGCCGCAGTGCAGCGGTTAGCCGCAGCCGCACTTGCGGTCAATGGTCGGATCGATGCCCTGGTCAAGAGTGTCGGGGCCAATATTCGCAAACGCGCCTTGGATGAACTTACGGCAGCCAGTTGGGCGGCAATGCTGGCGAGCAATCTGACCAGCGCCTTTCACCTCACGCAATCGTACCTTTTTCGATCGCTTGTTCTGCTACACTAAGCGCGCTTCTGCGCATTCCGCCGGTTGTATTATTGGTTCAAAGGTGCTTGGCCATGTCGCATCGACTTATCCGCCTGTTCGCCCTGCTTACGGTTCTCGCATTGCTTTTATCGGCCTGTAGTGACGCACCGCTAGCATCGCCCGATGAGCCCTATGCCGAATCCGTTGGAGAAGAGGAGTCCGCTGAAGAAGAGTATGTTGAAGATGAAGAGTATGTTGAGGACGAGGAAATTCGCACGAACGACGGGGCAGAAAGCGACAATGGTGATGCTGCCGAATCGATCGCCAGCAGCGGCGAGTTTGCCTCGGATCTTGGCTTTCGTCCCGCTACCGATGGGTTTAGTTTCGAGAATTATGGTGGCCAGGGCGAAGAAAATCTGACCGTCGTAGATCTCCAGCGCATGTTCGGCGATCAGGTTTGTTCCGGTTTTGTCGACGATGTCTGCATTCTCTCTCCGCCCGGCCAACAGTGGATGGCGCAGATCAACGAGGCAATGACCGGTGGCCACTGCGAAGGCATGGCAGTGCTGAGTAACCTGTTCTACACCGGTCAGATCAATCCGGCCGATTTTGGTGCCGCCAGCACTCCCGAGTTGGAGATTGCCGGTAACATCGAGTTGCAGCGCGAAATCGCTTATTGGTGGGCCACGCAGGCCACCCAGCCTTCCCGTTCGGGGATTGTTGCGCAGACGCCGAGTGGTGTCGTGAATACCTTGCTCACCTCGCTTGCAGCCGGC
The DNA here is from genome assembly GCA_038247995.1 of Chloroflexales bacterium. Taxonomy (GTDB): domain Bacteria; phylum Chloroflexota; class Chloroflexia; order Chloroflexales; family Chloroflexaceae; genus JBBRUG01. Next base: position 3,820 of record JBBRUG010000455.1, read on the forward strand.
CCGGAAGGCGGCGATCAGTTCGCGATTGGGATCTATAACCGCGACGGCAGCGGCGGCCATGCGATCACGCCCTACGCGGTCGAAGATCGTGGCGATGGCATCTACTGGATCATGGTTTACGATAACAATTACCCCGGCGATGAGCGTGCGATCGAGGTTGACACCAACGCCGATACCTGGCGTTACTCCGGCTCGA
>JBBRUG010000456.1:0-4001 GCA_038247995.1 Chloroflexales bacterium
AGCTTCCGAGGACTGAGCGCTGAGGACTGCGGACTGCGGCGATGCGCCTGCATCGCTGATTGCTAGCTCGCCTGCGTCGGTCGTCGGTCGTCGGTTGTCGGTCGTCGGTTGTTGGTTCCTCTTCCAGCATACCGGCTGAATAGGCTATAATTCGCCCTATTCCGGCGCTGAATTGAACGGAGGCGGCGATTGCCGAGCGGCTGGAGGTCGATCGGCGCACGGTGCGGCGCTATATTCTGATGCTTCAGGATCTCGGCATCCCCGTCGAAGCAACCCGCGGCCCGCATGGCGTGTACCGATTGCGCCCCGGTTTTAAGTTGCCGCCGCTTATGTTGAGCGATCACGAAGCGTTGGCCGTGACGCTCAGCCTGATCGCCGCCCAGCGTCAGGGACTGACTATCGATCCACAGGCGACGGTCGGGGCGCTGGCTAAGATCGAACGGGTGCTGCCTGAAGTGCTGCGCGAGCGGTTGGAAGCCGTACGCGAGGTGATTACATTCACCGATCTGGCGCCTCCTCCGCGACCGACAAGCACGCTGCTGCTGTGCTTGGGGGTTGCGACGCAACTGAGCGAACGCGTGCGCCTGCGTTATCGGTCGGGTGAGCAGGACACCGAGCGCCGCGTCGATCCATATGGGATCGTGCTGCACTGGGAGCGTTGGTACCTGGCCGGATGGTGTCATTTGCGCAAGGGTGTGCGCGTCTTTCGGCTGGATCGGGTGCTGGACGCCGAAACGCTAGCTGAAACATTCACGCGGCCGGCGGGGTTCGATAGCCTGGCCGTGGTGCTGGAAACGCTGGCCACTGCGCCGAAGGCCTGGGATGTCGAGGTGCTGCTGGAAACCACTCTTGAGGATGCGCAGTGCCATGCGCCGCCGGGGATAGCCGTGTTAGAGCCGACGGCGGAGGGGGTGGTGCTGCGCGGTCAGTTCGAGCGGCTCGACCGACTGGCCGGCTACTTGTTGCTGTTCGGATGCCCCTTTGTCGTGCGCCGGCCGGCCGAACTGCGCGATGCACTAGGTGAGGTTGCGCGCCGGGCGGTCGCGCTCGCGGAGCGTACGCTCCCCGCGTCGACGCCCGCTGATCCGAAGGATCTGGATGGCAACGACGCTTAACAAGGGTAGGTAGTAGACCAGAACCGTCGCCCGGCTTACTTCGCCTGGCGTGAATTGCGGCGGGTTGAGGAAGGTGAATGTGTCGGCGGCGAGGCCGCTCCACAGCGCTGCCAGGGTTAGCCCGGCGATCCATCCCTGAATTGCGCGGCGCTCGGGCAGCAACGCCGCCAGCGGCAACGCCCACAGCCCGTACCAGGGCATCAGCCAGAAGCTGCCGATCAGCAGGTAAGCGATTGTCACCGCGAGGCCGCAGCGCCAGAGATCGGCGTCGGTCAACGGATTCGTCGTGCCGGGTTGCAGTGCTGCGCGCAGGTTCAGCATCCATCCGATCACGATCGCAGCGACGGCGCAAAAGGCGAGCGTGGCGGCCAGCGTCGCCAGCCGGCGCGCTTCCGGTTCGCCCCAGAGCGCCTGTTCTTGCAGCCAGCGGTAGAGCAGATCGGCCGGCGAGTTGATCAAAAATTGGGTGCGTTCACGGAGCATACGCGGCAAGGTTGCCCAGCCGCCAAGCGGTGCATACAGCAGCCACGAAAGCGGTACGCTCACGGCGAGGGCGGTCAACCCGCTGCGCGTTGCCTGCGCCCACCCGACCCGCCGGACGAGCCAGAGCCCGACGACGGGCAACAGCAACAGCGCCGTGAGTTTGACGTGCGCGGCGAGCGCCAGGACGATCAGCCCGCAGCTCCAGCGCCTGCGTTGCAGCAGCAACAACGCCAGCAGCAGCCAGCCAACGAGGATGACGTCGTTGTGCGCGCCGATGGCGGTTGCCGTCAGTACCAGCGGATTCCAGAGCCAGGCCAACAGAGCCGCCGTCATTAGCGCCGGGTTGCGGCGGCGGACGATCGCGGCGATCAGCGCGCCGCACAGTGCGCTGAAGCCCAACGCCAGCAGCCGGTAGCCGGTGAGGTAGGCCGGGAGCGCGGCGGTTGCGCTGAACGACGGTCTCATCAGTCGCCCGACGCTCCAGGCGGTTGCGCCGCTGGCGTATTCCCAGAGCGGGCCGTACGTATCGACCTGGCCGCGCCAGGTGATGAAGCTGTAGAACGGCAGATCGCGGTAGCGCGAGGGACTGACGGCGAGCGGGCTAGCTCCATGTTCGGCCAGCATACGCCCGCGAAACAGGTAGTCGAAGATGTCGAGCGACTCGCCGGGGAAGACGCCCAGCAGCAGGAGTGCCGCACTTAGCCAGACGCCCCAGATGATCGCGTTGGACAACGCGCCGCCCTGGCGAACGGTACTGCGCAGCGCCAACAGGTAGATCAGCGCGAGTGCGCCGTACACCACGCCGTGGATCAGCCCGGCCGCGAGCGTGCGCTCGCCCAGGGTGGCCCAGTTCGCTCGCCCGCGCGCCAGCCCTTCCAGCAACGGGTAGCGCCAGAGCAGCCAGGCGTACAGGCTCAGGCTGAGCAGGCCGAGGCCGAGCAGTTGCACAGCGGCGCGGCGCGGCGCAGGCAGCATCGGTTACAGGCTCCAGCGCACGCCGCAGTTCCGGCAGGGCCACGGAGCCGGATTTGCGCTCAGCACCGCGCTGCGCAGTTCGCGGTACCGCTCGCCGTTCCAGAGGTCGGGCAGCGCTTGCGCAAAGACATTCCCCAGCACGATGCTCGGGTATTCGGCGGCAGCGAAGGGCGCGATGCAGCATGGCAGCAGGTTACCGTTCGCCGTGACGTAGATCAGCGCCCAGGGGCGGAAGCAACCCTGCCAGGGGTGCGCCCCGCGCACAGCCACGCTCTCGCCCGGCGTGGTTGCGCCGGAGGCGCGAAAAATGACGCCGAGTTCGGCGGCGAGCGTTTCGCAATCGGCGATCAGGTCGGCCTGGCGCTGTTCGAGCGTGCCGAAGAGCGATTGTTCCGGCGCCATTGTCGCGCCGTCGGCGATGTGTTCGCCCCCACCGAAGAAGACAAGCCGCTGGAGATACACTTCTGGCACGCCGAGTTCGGCTCCCAGACGCACAAAGGCGGGCAGTTGCTCCAGGTTGGCCTGCATGCCGGTGAACCAGAGCGAGACGCGCGGGCGCTCGCGGTCGCCGTGCCGGTCGATGAAGGCGCGCAGGTTGGCCAGGATCTGCGGGAGCTTGTTGATCCCGCGCAACTGGTGGTACAGCTCGGGCGTTACGGCGTCGAGCGAGACGCGCAACTCGTCGAGGCCGGCCTCGACCAGTGCATCGCCGCAGCGTTCGTCGAGCAGAACGGCATTGGTGTTGAAGAGTACTTCGGCGCCGCGCTGCTTCAGGTGGGCCACGAAGCGCGGTAGATCCGGGTTGAGCAGCGGCTCGCCGATGCCGTGCAGCACGGCGCGCTCGATCGTCGGCAGCTGATCGACGACGTTGCGGAACTGTGTCCAGTTCAAGTGATGTTTCGGCTCGAAGCGCAGAAAGTGGTCGTAGGTGAGCGGGCACGAAGCGCATAACGAGTTGCAGCGGTTGGTTACTTCCAGGTAGATCTGGCGCGGCAGTTCGGGCGCCGTTGGCGTGCGTGCGGCAAGCTCGATCATGCTCGGTTCCTCTCTCAGTTCTCGGTTCTCGGTTCTCAGTTCTCTTCAGCGCAGGCTGTAGCGTAGCGTGATATGCAGCATGCGGTAGGCGGCCAGTAGCGTGCCGCGCAGCGTGCCGCTAACTTTCGACTCGCCGGCGCTGCGCGGGCGGTAGCGCACCGGCAGTTCGACGATGCGCGCCCGGTGGCGAGCGGCCTTGACGATCATCTCGATTGGCCAGCCGTAGGTGCGCTCCTGCATATCCAGCGCTTCCAGCAGGTCGCGCCGGATCGCGCGAAACGGCCCAAGATCGCTGATCGGCGCGCCATAGATGCGGCGCACTAATCCGGCGACCAGGTAGTTGCCGAAACGCTGGTGCGGCGGCATTGCACCGGCCGCCATCCCCCCGCGCAT
>JBBRUG010000457.1:0-3992 GCA_038247995.1 Chloroflexales bacterium
ATTGTCTGCACCAGCGTATCAAAGCCGGTAATGCTGGTGGTGATATAGAAGCCGGGTCGCCAATTCAAGCCATAGAGCAGACTGTAAAAACGGTGCCAGCCGGTAAGGCTGCGCCCGCTAGTCTGCGTGAGCAAGATAAAACGCTCACCAGCAACATCGGAAGTTACTCTAATCGCGTTGAGGTGTTCATACCCGACCGGCAGCCAGCTGCCGACAAACTCGATCAGCAAGCCACGCGAACTGACCCGCACGGTGGGCAGCGCATTGCGCAGCAGCAGGCCGATCAGCAGCGCAATCGCCAGCCAACTCAGCGTCGGCAGTAAGCTAGGCAAGGCGGTGAGCACACTGGCGCGGGGCAGATCGGTGCCGACGATCCAATCGACGACTGCGCCCAGGCCGGGAATGCGGCCCACCAGCGTGCGGTCGAGGCCGAACGCGCCCCACAGCAAGCGCAACAATGCGCCGCCGAAGTTAAGCATCGCGAAGCTGATCAGCAGCGTACTGATACCCGTGAACGACAGAGTAAGCAGGCGTGGATAGCGGTGGATGCTCTCGGTTGGATGCATAGGGTGGCTTTAACTGTCGGGGCCGGATTGGCCGGTGCCGGCCTGGAGTTGCTGAACGCGCAGTTCGGCCTGGTCGAGCAGGCGCTGACACGCCGCTGCGAGTTGCACGCCCTGCTCATACAGTTCCAGGGTTTCATCGAGGGGTAGTTCGCCCTGCTCCAGGCGGGACACAACCACTTGCAGGCGCGTATACAACACCTCGTAGGACTCAACGGGACTCGGGGCACTCATCAGCGCTTCTCCTCAGATGAATCGGTGGTGGCGTGCAAATCGCCGTCGCGGAGCGTGATCCGCAGCCGGGTGTTCGGCGGCGCCTGCGCCGGATCGGTAAGCACGCGGTCGTTTTCAGCGCTGCGCACAACGGCATAGCCGCGGGCCAGCACAGCCCGCGGGTTGAGCGCGTTCAGGCGTCCCTGCAAGCCGCGTAGCTCAGCCCGGTGTAGCGCACTGGTGCGCCCAACGGCGCGTTCGATCCGGCGGCCAAGATCATCTACAGCCTGTCGATCACGGGCGATTCGGCGGCGCGGATCGGCGCGAGTGACAACGCCCATGGCTTCACTTAACTGCCGCCGGCGCACGTCGAGCGCCTCGGTCATGGCCAGATCAAGCTGAACGCGCGCGTCAATGATCAAGCCGGCGAGAGCGCCAATCTCGGTTGTGGCCAATTCCGCAGCCGCTGAAGGCGTCGGGGCGCGCAGATCAGCCACATAGTCCACAATTGTAGTATCTATCTCGTGGCCGACGCCGCTGATCAGCGGCACCGGGCTGGCAAAGACGGCGCGAGCCACGGCTTCGTCGTTGAAGGCCCAGAGATCCTCCATCGAGCCGCCGCCGCGGGCGAGGATAATTAGGTCTACATCGGCGCTATAGAGCTGATACAACGCCTCAACAATACTCTCGGGGGCGCGTTCACCTTGCACCTGACACGGCGCAACCAGCACTTCGACGAGCGGACAACGCCGGGCGAGAATGTGCAGCATATCGGCGAGCGCGGCGCTCTGGGGTGCGGTAGCGATCCCGATCCGGCGCGGCAGCACCGGGATCTGACGTTTGCGGTCGAGGTTGAATAACCCCTCGTGCTCCAGGCGCGCCTTCAGTTCTTCAAAACGGGCGTGCAGCAACCCCACACCAGCGGGTTGGATGTTGTCGGCATAGATCTGTAGATCGCCGCGCGATTCATAGATCGAGCAGTAGCCGTGTACCAGCACCAGATCGCCGGGACTGGGCATAAAGGCTAGCTTTTGGGCTGCGGTACGCCACATCACGCCGCGCAGCGATGCCTGGGCGTCTTTGAGGCTGAAGTAGCAGTGGCCGGAAGCGCGATGGAGTTTGAACTCGGCGATCTCGCCCTCAACCCAGAGATCGCGCAGGATCTCATCAGATTCGAGCAATGCTTTGAGGTAAGTGCTCAGATCGCCGACTGTGAGGAATTGCATCAACTACAGTGGTTCAATAACCATTAATGGCTGGCCATACTCAATTGGCTGGCCATTCTTCACCAGAATGCGGGCGACACGCCCGGAAACATCGCTCTCGATTTCGTTCATCATCTTCATTGCTTCCACGATCCCAACCGTATCGCCAACGTGGATCTCATCACCCTCACTGACAAACGAGCGATCCTTTGGCGACGCAGCAGTATAGAAGGTGCCGACCATCGGCGCGAGGATCGTGTGGCCGGCGGGCATTTCGACCGGCGCACCATCAGGGGCGGGCGGCGGCTCAAACATCGGCTGTATAGCGCCGCCGGGTAATGAGGCTGTGAGTCCATATACCGTTTGATTGGGATTGGTAGCAAATGTAGGAATTGCCGCCGGGGCGCCGCGTTTTATGTGGAGTTTCGTGTCGCCGCGCTCGATCAGCATCTCAGTAATATCGCTCTGATTAAGCAGTTGAATTACTTCACGCAGGGCATCAATGCCGTATGGATCGTTGTTGGTAATCGGGTTATCGGGCAGCGCGTCGTTCATAGCATTCCGCAGTAGATTGGGATTGTGCCATCGGCCTATTGTAGCATACTTTGTTTGGGCAACTCCTTCCGGGCGTGGTGACGTGCAGGGCGTGCAGGGCGTCTCCAGTTGTTGCAAAACTCCCTTGCGCTTGCTGCGTAGCGGACATGCTACGCTACACGCCAGAGCGCGGATCAAAAGCAAGCTGGTTCCTGGTTCTACGCCAGGTTAGGGAGGGGCGCATGGTTCCACACAATGTCGGGACGCTGGATCGAGCTATTCGGATCGTGCTGGGCATTATGTTGGGCATTTTCAGCCTGTTTGGGATGATCAGCTTCTGGCAACTTATTCCAGCCGCACTGGCGCTGGTGATGTTCGTCACCGCCGCACTCGGTTCGTGCCCGCTCTAGCGCGTCTTCGGCATTAGCACGGTGCGCAACGTCGAAGCTGAGCAGCGGTAATTGCGGTTTGTCTGTTGCGGGTTGCGAGTTCAGGCATATGTAATCCGCAACTTGCAACCAGTACCTCATCCCTCCCCCAGCAAGATCCTGCGCAGATCCGCGACCGTCGGCGCGTGGGCGAATGGCTCGGCGGCGCGCAATTCCTCAATTTCCCCGAAGCCATAGCTCACAGCAATACAATGCAGGCCATGGCTGCGCGCCCCAAGCACATCATAGGGCGTATCGCCAACCATTACCGTCTGGTCACGATCGGCGCCGATCTGCGGCAATAACGCCGCGATGACATCTGCCTTGCGCGCGATCCGACCGTCGAGCGTCGCTCCGCTTACCCCTGCAAAATACTGCGTTAAGCCAAAATGCTCCAGAATTACATGGGTCGGTTCGATCAGCTTCGAGGTGGCCACAAACAGGCGGCAACCGGTGGCGCGCAGATCGGCGAGCAGTTCGGGGATGCCGGCGTAAACGGTGTTCTCATACAAGCCGATCGTTAAGTAGCGCTCGCGATACACGCGCACCGCCTCGTCGGCCTGCTCCTCGCCAAGCAGGTGTACAAACGAATCGCGCAGCGGCGGGCCGATCACGCTGCGCATAAAACGCTCGTCGGGTAACGGGTAACCCAGCCGCTCCAGCGCATAGTTCACGCTGCGCGCAATGCCTTCGTACGGGTCGGTGAGCGTGCCGTCAAGGTCGAACAGCACAGCGGGGTAGGTGGGGGGTGTGTTCATAATAAAGCTAGTATAACCGGTGCGGAAAGGCAAAACGCAAAATGCAAGACGCAAGACGCGGGACTGCTCAGGGTATGTGCAAAGTCGCTGATCCGCGCCATCCTCACCCCCCAACTGCCCGCTCCGTCAGGCGGAGCGGGGGAGCCGGACGGCATTATGATGCCCTATCTCCCCGCTCCCTGAACGGGAGCGAGGTAGCTCTCAGGTGGAGGGTTTTTGCCGTTGCCCGCACCCCCAACCCCCTTCGGCTACGCTCAGAGCAGGCCGCTCCCTGAGCGGGAGCGGGGCTTC
>JBBRUG010000458.1:0-3977 GCA_038247995.1 Chloroflexales bacterium
GGTTGAGTCTTATTACCAGGAGGCCGGCCGCGCCGGGCGCGACGGACGCCCCGCTACCTGCGTGCTGCTCTATGCCTCCAGCGACCGCGCCCGCCTCAGCACATGGCTCGACGAAGAAACGCTTACCCGCGACCAACTGCGCGATCTGTATCGCGCCGTGCGCCGCCTGATGCGCGGCGTCTCCGACGTGATCGACCTGGAGCAGTTGCAGCGTGCGCTCCCCGGCGACGACGACACGCTGATCCGGGTCGGCCTGCACATGCTGGAGCGCGTCGGCCTGCTGCGCCGCCACTTCGATCTGCCCGAAACGGCGGTGATCACGCTTACCGGCGCCGCCCCGCCCGATGCCGAAGCCGAGCGCGTAGTCGTCATCGCCGGCCTGCGCCCGAACGAAGCGCAGGAAGTCGATCTATTGCTGCTGGCCGAGCGGGCCGACCTGCCGCCCAGCGAACTCGAAGGCGCCCTGCTCCACTGGCACGACGCCGGGTTCCTCCGTTATCGCGGCGGCGCCCGCCAGGTGCTGCTCGAACAGCTTACCGCCCCCGCCGATGTCGCGGAACGTATCGACCAACTCCTCGTCAACTATCGGCGCAGCCAGGAGCAGCGCATCGAGGCCATGGCCGCCTACGCCCGCACTAACAAATGTCGCCACCGCAACCTCGCTGAACACTTTGGGCAGAGCCTGGCACGCTGTAAAACCGCCTGCGACATCTGCGCGCCGCAGAATAGCATCGGGGTGCGCACCGTCCGCACAACGTCCGGCGGGGCACCTACGCCGCTGCCGTCGCGCAGCGACGACGACCCGCGCAACGACGCCCAGCGCGCCCTCGACGGCCTGGCGCACTTGCCCTTTGCCCTGGGGCGCACCGGCCTGGCGCGCGTGCTCAAGGGCGCCACAACTAGCCCCGTCGAACCCGAGCGCTGCGCCGAGTTCGGCGCGCTGAAACACCTCGCTCAAAGCGCCATCGACGATCTGATCGAACGGCTGATTTCCGCGGGCTACATCGAACGCGACCTGAACGACGAGTACCGCCGCCTCGCACTCACCATTCTCGGGACCAAAGCGCGTCGTGAGCCGGCGCTGCTGCCGGAGTGGGTAGAATCAACACCGTAGGGGCGCAGCGCGCTGGGTAGGACATGGGATAGAACTGAGGCAGCCGCAGACAGAGCCGTTTCAGCGGCTGGTCGCCGAATGCAAACGCCCGACGCTTCAGCGCCAAGGCGCTACCCGCGCCCAAGCAAATTCTGCTGCTGTTCCTCAAAGTGTCCAATGGCGCGATACTTGGCGTAGCGTTGCGCAAGCAGAGTCGTCAGATCGAGCGCGGTGAGATCGGCCAGGTGGGCGCGGAGGCGTGCGCCGACGGCAGTAATGCTCGACGGTCGATCGGTGTGGGCGCCGCCGGGCGGCTCGGGGATCACCTCGTCGATGATGTCGAGCGCATACAGATCCTGCGCCGTCAGTTTGAGCGCACGGGCGGCGTCGGGGGCACGGGCCGCGTCGCGCCAGAGGATCGAGGCGGTTGCCTCGGGCGGCGCAACCGAGAAGATCGCGTTTTCCTGCATCAGAATGCGGTCGGCAACACTCAGCGCCAGGGCGCCGCCGCTGCCGCCTTCGCCAATCACCACCGCGATGATCGGCGTGCGCAGGGCCGTCATCGTCAGGATGCTCTCGGCGATCGCATTGGCCTGGCCGCGCTCCTCAGATTCTTTGTTCGGGTCGGCGGCGGGCGTGTCAATCAGGCAAATCACCGGCATGCCGAACTTCTCGGCGTGGCGCATCAGCCGTTGGGCCTTACGGTAGCCTTCGGGGTGCGGCATCCCGAAGTTGCGACGCATATTCTCACGCGTATCGCTGCCCTTCTGGTGGCCGATCACCATCACCGTCTGATCGTCGAAGGTGGCCATTCCGCCCACGATCGCCGCATCATCGCCAAACCGCCGATCACCGTGCAACTCCACAAAATCTTCGCAGATCCCAAAAATATATTCCTGCGTATGCGGGCGCTGCGGATGGCGCGCCAGTTGCACACGATCCCACGGCGTCAGTTCGGCCGGCGCCTGCGTTGGCTCCTGCTCATTCATCGGCTAGCCTAGATCTTTCCATTTGTATACGCCGCCACTCGATGATTGGTCTGTTCGGCAACCCCCGTTCGCCGCGTATAGTGGCGCAACAGGCGATCGAGTACGTCGCGCAGATCGCTGCGTGACACAACCATATCGATCATGCCGTGTTCGAGCATAAACTCGGAAGTCTGGAAGCCGGCCGGCAGTTTCTGGCGCATAATCTGCTCGATCAGGCGCTTACCGGCAAAGCCGATATTCGCCCCCGGCTCGGCAATAATCACATCGGCCACTGATGGGTACGAAGCCGTAACGCCGCCATAACAGGGATCAACCAGCAGTGCGATATGCGGCTGTGCAGCTTCGGCGAGGCGGGTGAGCGCCATCGTCACCTTGGCCATCTGCATCAGCGCGATCACGCCCTCTTGCTGGCGTGCGCCGCCTGAGGTATTGATCGTCAGCAACGGCACGCCCAGGTCGGCGGCGCGCTCAGCGGAGCGGGCCATCTTCTCGCCGTAAACGCTGCCCATCGACGAACCCATAAAGCTAAAATCGCCGGTGGCGACCGCCAGCCATGTGCCGTTGATGCTGCCCACACCGGCGATCACGGCATCGGTCATGCCGGTGCGCTGCTGGCTCTGCTTCAGCTTGTCGGCGTAACTCTCTTCAGGCGTTGTAAAGCCAAGCGGATCAAGCGGCAGCAGATTCGCGTCCGTCTCGCTGAACGAGCCGACGTCGAGCAGGCCCAGCCACTCGCGGGCGCCGAGCCGCATATGGTGCCCGCACTTGGGGCAAACCTTCAGGTTATCGTTGAGTTGCTTCTTGTAGATCAGCTCACGGCACGCCGAGCATTTGATCCAGAGATCGTCGGGGATCTGCGGAACCTCCGGACTCTCGGTTGAGTTGAAGCTCTTACGCGTGCGCCGGAAAAATTCTTTCACGTTGCACAGCCTTTGTTCTATCTATCACAGTGGGTCTAGCGGCTATTATAGCACGCACAGCTACAAGCCTGTGCATAAGCAGTGAGGGCAACGCGGCCATCACCACTCGGCGTCGCCAAAGAAGCCATCAGGATGCGCGCTGGTGCAGAAGACTACAATCTGCGGGCGCAGATCGCCTAAGCGGAAGTCGGGGCCGTGGCCGGGGTAGCAGCGTGCCTCATCGGGCCAGGCCAGTACAACTTCGCGCAAGGTGCGTAGCGTGGTCTGAAATCCCTCGGCAGACCAGGTTTTGCCCGGGCCACCGGCGAAAATCGTGTCGCCGACGAGAATCGTATCGCCATTCACATCTTGCAGGCTGATCTGGTCGGCGCAATGGCCCGGCGTGGCAAAAACGCGCAGCGCTCCCGCGCCCAGCGCCACTTCATCGCCGTGGGCCAGGGTGCGATCAAGCTCTAGCTGCAACCCGTTATGATGCGGGCCGGCGTGCGCCAGCAGCGGCACACCCAGGCGCTTGCGCAGCACATCCAGCGCGCCGACGTGATCGGCATGAGTGTGGGTCAACACAATGCCCACCGGCTGCGTATCGGCCAACAGATCGCGCAAGCGCTCCGGCTCGGCGCCGGGATCAACCAGCAGGCTGGCCCTGGTTAGCGGGCAAATCAGGGCATAGGCATTCATCGGCCACGGCCCAACGCTACGGGCGCGTAGTTCCAAAGCAGGCATAGCATACTCCTTCGATAATAGCATCCCAACCAGAGATCTAGATCTATAGCAGTGGGCACATCCACTGCGCCCCTGGTGGGCGTGTACTGTTTCCTGTCTTCATAACCCCTCGGTGTACCGACATCGTACCCACACCGCTTTGCGCTGGACCCATCAAGACGCCGTGATGCAGGATCATACGGCTACGATGTTGGTAACATGCCAGGTCACGATGATAGGAAACAGTACAGTGGGCGTGCGGCGCGCCGCCCA
>JBBRUG010000459.1:0-3975 GCA_038247995.1 Chloroflexales bacterium
AAGGTGCTTCAACGCGCAGGGTGATCAAGGCTCCGCGATCAATCAGATTGGCGTACTGGGTGAAGATCTGGCGCTTCACTTCTGGCGAGGGTACCTGTGCATCAGTGATCACGGGAGTAAACTGCCCATCCGCAGTAAACGCACGCAGTTGTTCAATTGCAGCAGGATCGCTATTGAAACCGTAGACCAGCAGTTGCACGGGGCGGTCGGCGGCGCGCGCATTGTCGAAGGCAAGCCGCACCGCTGTGGTATTCAGTTCACGGCTAGGATCGCCCGCTGCAAATACGACAAGGGTACGGAGTTGCTCTGCCGGCGCATCGGCAAGCTGTGCGAGTGCGTCCAGAATTGCGGTGTCGAGCGGGTAGGCTGCGTCTGGCGCACTGCTGTCGAGCGGCTGCGCCTCAAAGAGGAATTGCGTATTTGAGCGCCCCAGCGTATTGGCAATCGCCCCCAGATCGTTCGTCAGGCTGTGTACGATCCGCACCTCATCGGTAACTACAATCAGGCCAGCGCGCTGATCCCCGCTTTGCAGTTCGCTCACCAGATGGCTGACGAGCGGTTGCATCACCTCAAAGCTCGGTAGATACGCAATAACGCGTTCGCTCATGCGGCTACTCAGGTCGGTCACAATCATCGTCGCACCAGGAGTCTGCGTCGAACGACTCTCGATCAGCGGCAGGTCGGTGCTATCAAGGGAGACCTGGAAATCGGTCGTATCGGTCAGAGTACTGATTGGGCGATCCCGCACCTCTACGGTGACTTCGATCACCGGAAATTGGTTCAGATCGGTGCGAACGATGCGTAGCTGCGGTACGCTTTGCGCCGTTATAGTGGTGCTGTCCAGCGTCAGTGGCAATACTAAAGCTACAAGTATGCCGATTATGATCGCCAAGCTGCGCCAACGCCGAGCAGAGTGTGCCTGATGTATTTGGAGAAACATACGCGTCCTATTCTGTTTGCGGTTCAATCTCGATCTGGGTAGCGTTACCTAAGCGAACCTTTGTCTGTTGTTGGATAACGATGTCGTCATTCGCTTTCAAGCGCTTATTGTCTATAAATGTCCCATGTGAACTTCCAAGATCCCTGAGATACAGCGTGCCGCCGCGCAGACTCAGTTCAATATGCTCACGTGAGACTTGTTTGTCGCCCAGGATCAAAATCTGGCCTGCGCGCCCCATAGTCTGCGGGAATTTGGTCACAACTTGCTCGGGTGGACGGTCGCCGGGCGACTGTAGCACGCGGATTCTGACGCGCTTGACTGGCGCCTCATTTGCTGGCGCACTGTCTGGCGAGTTGGATTTCGGCGTTGGCGCTGGATCGCTACTTCCGAATGAATCACGGATTGAACCCGGCAATGGGAGATCCGTGGATTTCTTCCGGCGACGACTAACGGTATAGGCGCCTACCGTGCCCACTAACAGCACAGCGAGGATAAGCGGCGCAGCTTGCAGCACGATATTTGGACTGGTCGGCGGTGTGTTGAGGAATTTGCGCTCAGCACTGATCGGCTGATCGCCGGTTTCCAGGCTGAGTTGGAGAGTATATTCGGCTTCCGCCCCGCGTTGTAGCGCTTCGGGCAACAACGGCATAATCGTTGGTTCGCCCAGGTACGCAACGGGATCGATCCGCCCGGCCTGAATGCCGTTGCGATCAAGGATCTCGCCACGTATATTGGCCTGGCGATTACCCAAGCCCACAATGCGCAACTGCACAAACAGGCGTTTTGTTTCATAATTGGGCAGAACCTCAACAATCTCAAAGCGCATCACGGGGCGATGCTGCCCACAACTCACAGCCAGCAGGCTTGGATCCTGGCCGCTTGGCACCTGATCGGCGGGGAGGCGGATCTGACGATCGCTTTGATCTGTCGCACTGATCTGAAAACAGTAATCGGTACCGCTGGTAAGTTGTTCGGCGGGATAGATGATCGGCAGGCTGATGCGCTCATCGTTCGTTGGCGGCACTGGCGCGACCTGGGGGTTGCCAACCAATGTTCCCGCTTGCTGATCCAGCACGCGCACGGCAACCTGCTTGATCGAGCGTGGATTGTCGATCATTAAACGTAGCTCGTACTGGTCGTTATCCTCATCATATAAGCGTTCGAGCACTACACTCGGTGCCAAAAAATAGTCACGGGAAGCATCGAACGCAAATTCGCCGGCGAGTGGGCGCGAGCGATTCTGGCTCGAAACTTCTAGCGTACCACGATTAGCGCCTGCCGTGGCTAAGACCTGTGCCCGCGCAACCCACTGCGCGCTCAAACCATCCATAATCGTACGGAAGCGATTTTCAATCTCGGCTTGTTCACCAAATGCGGCAAACCCTGCCGTCTCGCGTGCGATTTCACGCAAGCCGGATTGATCGACATTTGCGCACCCATTTGTGCAGAGACCGATAAAGTGCAGCGGGGTGCGAAAGATGCGGGCGTGTGCGATCACATCGGTTGCGCCGACACTGCTACAGGGTGCCGTTTGCTCGCGATTTGAATCCTGACCATCGGTAAAGAGAATAAGCGCACGGCGCCCTGCCGTCTGCGCAACTTGTAAATCGGGGTGTTCGAGCGCCTTATACGCGGCATTGTACAGACACGTCTCGCCTCTGGGCTCGACTTGAATATTACCGATCACCTGCTTGACGGTGTCCCGATTGGTTTGTTGCAACACGAGCGGGGTATAGGCTTGATCAAGCGGTACCGTGCTGAACTTAAACACGCTAAACGACGCACCGGACGGCGCAGCATCTACCGCCTTTTGGGCCGCCAGACGCACGCTCTCGATCGCATTCGTCATACTTCCGCTGACATCAATCAGCAGGATAATAGAGAGCGGTGTCTGTGGTTCGCTGACACTTGCTGGTTGCAGTGCCGTATTCGGCCCGGTCCGCATCTGTAGTTGGGCCATCCCATTTTGGGCAATGCCTGCCTCGTTGCGTAACACCACCCCACCCTGCGGATCGCGCAGCGTGAAATAGATCTCCAGGTCAACACCCTCTGCCTGCTCGGTGGCAACCGTGGTAATTGGCACCAGAATCCAGTCGTCGGCCTGCGCGCGCAATGGCGCTGCGGGCAACAGCAGTAATCCACAGAGGATGATCAGTGTTGTGATGCGAATGTGCGAAAGGAATGTGTTCATTGCTGTGCGAGCGTCTTTTGAATATTCGACAGCCAGGAAAGAACAAATATGGGATCATCAGGCAAATAACGCCAGACAGCGTTACGAATTTGTTCGGCTTTAACATCATCGGGTAGTGGATTTTCCAAATAGCGTTGAATGGATGTGACGGCCTGCTCTCGGTAGGAAGACCCGCCAAGTCTAATCATTTCGACTAGGATTTCCTCGTCGGTTTCATCACGATCATACCAATTACTTAGTACCTGATCAAACAAGAAAGAGTGATTCTGCATAACATACTCCATCTGCTTAGGTTTACGGTCGAGGGTAACCGGTAAGAATATAACCACTGCCATCATTACTTCTCTTTAAGAAGATGTTGGCATTGTAAAATTGCTTAATCTCACTTTCGCCACGCATAATACCTCTGCCAACGGGTGTTATGCTGTCACCAGTGAAATTCAACTGGAGTGTTGGTGACGAGGAATTCTCGATCCATGCACGAATTGTAGACTCATGTTGTCGCAATGTCTGGCTCGCAACATGCTCGGCAATTGCACGATCAGTAAATGTTGAAACTCCACGGATGTTCGGGGATTCTGCAAAACGGCGAAGGATCTCTTCATCAGTTTTTCCAACATGCTTACTGATAAGATGTCCCCCACGTGCTTCATGCGCTATTAATCCACCTCCGGGGGTTAATTCACTAAATAACCGACCTTCTTGCCGAGCAACGTCCACAGCATTTTCGGCATTTTTAGCTAAAGCTAATGCCTCATCACTATGTCTTAACAGCTTGAGTTCATTCAAACCAATCAAACCAAACAAACCTGCCCAGCGCCAATGACCTAAATCCTCTCCTGTA
>JBBRUG010000460.1:0-3965 GCA_038247995.1 Chloroflexales bacterium
AACCTCGACGAGGTGTACGAGGCGATTGGCACAAAGGCGAAGCGCATAAAGTGCGATGCTGCGGCCGGCCTGGTGATCGAAGGCCAGAAAGGCATGAAGGAAGCCGCCGATGCGCAGGGCGTACTCGACTGTGTGATTGCCGGCGCCGCCGCCAAAGTGGAACACTACGAGATCGCTTCCTATCGGGGCCTGATCACGCTCTGCAAGGAGATGGGTCAGAATTCGGTAATTGATCTGCTGAAGCAGAACCTGCAGCAAGAGGAGCAGACCGTCAAGCTGGTGGAAGCGAGCATGCCGGAACTGATCCAGAAGGCGCAAGGCAACAAGTAGCGCACAGTACCGCTCGTAGTCTGGCCCTGTGAAGCTGATGGTCGATGTCTGATGGTCGATGTAAGGGCGGACCCACGTCTCCGCCTGGAACGGCGAACGGGTTTCCGAAGGAGCAACCTTCGGAAACCCGTTTTTGATCGACGTTACGTTTAGCGCGCCAGCACGCGATGATAGCGCCCTTGGGCGATCTTGTAGATCCCATAGGCGATCAGACCCAGCGCCATACCGCCCAGCAGCCAAGGGCCAAACTGCTGTTGGGCAATCTCGTTGAGGGCGCCGCTCAGCCCCTGCGCCTCCTCCGGATCGAACTGGTAAGCCGCCTGAATGAAAAAGATGCCCACCAACCCCAAGACAATTCCGTGGGCAACCAGGCCGATCCGGCTGATTGGATCGATCCAGCGGCGCTCAGGCTCGCTCATCTGCTGGTAAATCAGGTGCTTACGGTATCTACGCTGCCATGCTTCATAGACCTGATACAAACCGAACCCAATCACCAATAACCCGCCGATGCCGACCAACCAGCGCCCCAGCGGCAGGCTCATAAAGCGCGCCGTCCACGCTTGCCGGCTCTCCTCGCCGTCGCCGCCGGCTTGCCCCAGAGCCAGGAGTCCCGCCTGAATGCCGATACTGCCATAGATCAAACCATTCATTGCATGACCAGCGCGGGTCGCCAGGCCTTTGGGTTCATTCCCTTCACCTTCAAGATCAGCAATAGCTTCCGCAAGCCGCCAGATAACGTAACCAAAAAGACCCAGGGCAATAATCGCCAGGATCACGCGGCCCAAAGGCGCATCTTGAATACGCTGCATGGCCGTTTGCTGATCGGGGGCATCACCATTGCCGCCGGGGCTGATCGCAATTTGAAAAGTGAGTGCTCCGACAAGCATATATACACCGCCGATCGCGGCAAGGCCGATCCGGGCCAGGTTTTTCACCCACGGATGTTGGGCAGCTTCGCCCACTGCCTCCTGCGCAGCTTGCGCCTGCTTTTGCGGGCCTGAATATTCGGCCATAACAACCTCCAACCATCTGCGCTGTCAGAGGCTATCCGGCAGCGCCATAAAATCAGCAGCGCTCAAAGCGAATGCCTTGAGCGCTGCTGGTGCATAACGTCGAGTTTCAGCGCTTAGCGCTGAGCTGAACGAGTGAACAGGGCCGCTGCAATACCAAGCGAAGCAAGCACGAGGCCCAGCGCAATTAGCGGGAAGAGGCTGGCCGCGCCGCCGTTCCCGGTCTGGGGCAATGTCCCCGGCGTTGTGGTCGTCGCAGTTGTGCCGGGCGTCGCAGATGTACCGGCAGTGGCCGCCGGAGCAGCCGTGCTTGTCGTACCGGTAGTAGCTGCCGGGTCAGCCGTGCTTGTCGTACCGACCGTAGCCGTCGTATCGGCGGTGGCCGCCGGGTCAGCGGTGGTCGTCGTATCGGCGGTCGTCGTCGTATCGGCAGTAGTCGTCGTATCGGCGGTGGCCGCCGGGTCAGCTGTGGTCGTCGTGTCGGCGGTCGTCGTCGTATCGGCGGTGGCCGTCGTCTGCGCGACAGGTGCGGCCGAGACGGAATTGGTAGCCATGGCCAGCAGGGCCACAGCGATCAGGCCCACAAAGGCAAACGCGAAAAAGGCATGCTTGTGCATAAAATGCTCCTTACATATGATTCTAGCTCAACGACTGTGATTGTTCGTAGTTGCGCAATGGAATGTTCGGATCGACGGCGGTAGTGTTCCGAATCGACTCGCGATCTTCCTGGAATGAGCCGGTTGTGGGCTCGGAGGTTGACCCCGAGTGGCGTACTTTGGTGTACTCCTCGTCGAACTTGGGCACACTCTGTTTGATCGTGTCGCGCAGCAGGTTTACGCCTGCGGCAAGTGCCGCCGAGGTGATCAGCCGCAGCTCGTTGCCGAACCGATCGCTGAGTTCACTCATTACGTCGTTACCCTGCTCCGGCTGGTAAGCCGCATGCTGCCCTGTCGAAGCGTACTGGGCCGATGTTCCAGCCGAACCATTCCCGTGGGTGTACGTACTGCTGCGCTGTGCAGCATGGGTATTGGCCGCTGCACCGGAACTGCCCATACTGCCCGCAGCATACCCCACGGCAGCGGCAATCCCGAGGGCTACCCAGGGTCGGTCACGGACTTGCTGCTCGACATCGAACAGCCGGCCGACTTGTTCGACTGTTGTATCAACAGTGCCACGTACCTTGGTTTCGATCTGTTCGATCTTATCGGTCATTGCGTCACGGACCGTAGCAATATCCTGACGAATGGCGTCGGTTTCCTCAGACATGAGTTTATCCTTTCGAGACTGCGCAGCCATCAGGGGAGCCGGAGCGCAGAGCAGCTTATGTGTTGCACCTGGCTCCGACAGGTTCCGCAAAGCTTAGCTTAGCCCCGCATCTTCCGCGCGAGCAAGAAGCTCAGACCAGCAGTGACGAACAGGGACTGCATCGGGTAGCGCCGAATGATCCGCTCCAAGTCGTTACGGACGCCATCCAGATCATGCTCCTGGAGATACTGTCCGCTGCGATCCAACGCATCGGCTGTGGCCGTGGCAACTTCGCCGATCTGGCCTTCCGGGCGTCGTTCGCGCACCGTTTGGGCAAGATTGGTCATCTTGTGCCCAGTCTGGCTCATCGCATCGTCGATCTTATCTTCGGTCTTCGCCCCAGCTTCACGAGCTTTGCGCTTCAGGTCGTCGGCGACGGCTTCGGTCTTTGCCCGCGCATCGTCCATCATTTCATCGGGACTATGCTGGCGCACATAACCTTCGGTCTCACGGGCGGCTTCGCTAGCGCGCTCTCGAATGGTCGGGTCGTTAGAACGAGGATCCATAATAGTTGCTCCTATTCGCTTATATCCAGGAAGTAAACCAGCCTGCGTGTAGGCTTACCCTGCATATAGTAAGCAAGTGCCGTGCCAGTAGATCGGCACGGCAGGACAATTTTTGTAGTTCAGCATTTGAGGACAGGCGGCACACCCTACTGCCTGCCGCCTACCTCCTGAAACCTTACCTAACGCCGCACCAACGGCAGGTAGATTCGCCGGGTGGGGGTGGTGGTCGCGACCCCGTCGTTGACGGCAGTCAGGCGGATGACGCCGTCGTCGGTGGCGAGCGTGTACTGCCACCCCGCCGCCAGGCCGGTTACGGTGACGCTTGTGAATGCGCCGCTGCTGCTGTCGGCACGCACGAACTGAAAGACATCGCCGGCCTCAGGCGCGTAGCCCTCGCTGAAGTTGAGCACGAGCGTCCCGCCGAGCGTGGCCGCGCCGGTCACCTCCAGTTGGCCGTACTGCCCCGGCCCGGTGAGCCCTACCGCCAACCGGCTGCCCGGCGCAAACGTCAACGCACCCGTAACGCGCAGCCCGCCGGCCTGGGCGACGCCGGGCGCAGGATTGGCCTGGAGCTGGTTGGGCGCCGGATCGAGCCCAATCAGGTCGGGTTGAAAGGTGCCCGCCACGGTTAGATCACCCTCAATCTGGCCATTGCCGCTCAGGGTGCCGTTTTCCCAGATCGTGCTCGGCTGGTCCAGGATGAGTTGCCCGCCCTTCAGTTCAAGGATGCCTTCAGCGGCCGGGTTGGCCGCCGCCGGTGCGCCAAGCTCAAGCCGCTGGGCGCGCACGCGGCTGGTTGCGCCGGTAATCGTCA
>JBBRUG010000461.1:0-3934 GCA_038247995.1 Chloroflexales bacterium
GGGGAGCACGGCAGCGCCCTGAAGGACGCGCCGCGTGCCGCGTGCCGCGCGCCGCGTGCCGCGTGCCGCGTGCCGCTTGCCGCCTGCCGCGTGCCGCGCTCTTGCGCTCTTGCGCCCCGCGTGCCGCCTGCCGCCTGCCGCCTGAAACCTTAAGCCAAAGCTGGAGTGGCACCAGCGGAGCGAGCCACTTGTTTCAGTGGCTCAGTGGCTCAGTCGGTTTATTCAGTGTTTAACCCTTGTACTTCTTCACCACAGCAGCCATGCGCTCCAGACCTTCTTCGAGCTTCGTGTAGTCGAGCGCCAGCGAGCAGCGCACGAAACCTTCATTGAAGGGATCGGTTGCGCCGCCGGCGCCGCCGATCATCACATTGCCCTCTTCGCGCAATGCCTTCGCGAACTGCTGCGAGGTCAGTCCGGTGCTGCCGATGTGCGGCATGATGTAGTATGCGCCGCGCGGTCGGCCATAGGGCAGGCCCATCGCGTCGAGCGCCTGCATCCAAAGCTGGCGGCGGCGGTCGTACTCGGCCAGAATCTCGTCGAACCAGTCGTGGGGGCCGGTGACGGCGGCGAGGGCGGCGTACTGCGAAACCGAGGGTGCGCAGATCGTCATGCCGTGGGCGATCGGCAGCAGCGCATCGCTGATCTCGCGGCGGGCAGCCACATAGCCGATCCGCCAACCGGTCATGCTGTAGCACTTCGAGAAGCCGTTGATCACGACTGTGCGCTCCCACATGCCGGGCAGCGAAGCCAGACTGACGTGCGCGAAGCCGTCGTAGACAAAGCGGTCGTAGAGTTCATCCCAGATCACGAGCAGATCGTGGCGCTGGGCGATCTCAGCGATCCGCTCCAGGGTTGGTCGACCCATAGTGGCGCCGGTGGGATTCGAGGGTGAGATCAGGATCATCGCCTTGGTGCGCGGCGTGATCGCCTGTTCCAGCGTGTCGGGGTTGAGTTCGAAGTTGTCTTCGAGGCGCGTGGGCACCGGGATCATTGTGGCGCCGGCGAGCATAATGTCACGGCGGTATTCGTCGTAGAAGGGTGTCGGGACGAGCACTTCATCACCCGGATCGAGCAGCGCCAGCGTCACCGTCAGCATAGCGGCTTGCGCGCCGGCCGTAACGATAATCTCGTTGGCCGGATCGACGGTAAGGCCTTTATCACGCTTCAATTGCTCTGCGATTGCTTCGCGCAGGGGCGGCAAACCGGCCCAGGCAGTGTAAATCGTTTTGCCCTCGGCGAGGGCGCGCTGACCGGCCTCAACGACGTGGGGCGGGGTGGGAAAGTCGGGCGTGCCGCTGGCCAGGTTGATCAGCCCCGGAGCGTTGATCGAGGTCTGTTTGGCCAGCGTGGCGCTGACCTGGCGGGCGCGCTCGGAGGAGATCCGGCTGAGTAGACTTGGTGTACTGGTGGTCATAACAATGCTCCCTTAGTGCTTGTGCTCAGGCGCTAAAGCGCCGAGCGTTTCCGATTCGGCAGCCGACCGCTAAAGCGGTAGATCCGGAAGGCGGTAGATTCGGAAGACGGCAGATCCGAAAGGCGGTAGATTCGGAAGGCAGTAGATTCGGAAGGCAGTAGATCTGGAACGAAATTGTCATGCCGCTTGCTTAAAGCCAACGCTTGAACCAATCGACGTAGCGGTCGAGGCGGAAGATGCGGTGCCAGGGCTTGCCGGCCCGCGAGAGTTCGTGGCTTTCGTCGGGGAAGCGCACGAGTTCTGTAGGTACGCCAAGTCGCTTGAGCGCCATATAGAACTGCTCGCCCTGCTCAACGGCGCAGCGATGATCAAGCGCTGAGTGGACGACCAGCGTCGGCGTTTTGATGTTCCCGGCGTACATCACCGGCGAGCGCTCGATCAGGGTGTCGATGTTTTCCCAGGGCATTTTTTTGTCGAATTCAACCTGATCGAGCAGGAAGCCCATGTCGCTGGTGCCGACTTGTGAGGTGCGATTGACCAGAGCGCGATCAACCACTGCCGCCTTGAACTCGGGATGGCGCGCGATGATCCAGGCCGCGCTATAACCGCCGTAGCTGCCGCCGGCCACCGCCAGGCGCTCCGGGTCGATAAAATCAAATGCTTCACACGCGGCGCGCAGGAAGGCCATGTTATCGTCGTAGTCCTGATCGCCCCAGCGCCCACGCGTGGCGGCGGAGAAGGGTTGGCCGTAGCCGTGGTTGCCGCGCGTGTTGCAGTTGATCACGGCGTAGCCCTGCGCAGTATACACTTGCCACTCGTGAACAAAAACGCTCGCACGCATGCCGCCAGGGCCACCGCCGGTGTAAAGGATAACCGGGTAGCGCTTGCCTGGCTCGGCGCCGACCGGCGGGTTCACCCAACCTTCAATCGTCAATCCGTCGGATTCGCAACTGAAGCGAACAGCCGGTGAAAGTTCGATCTCGGCGAGCAACGGCCCATTCACGTCGGTAATGCGGCGGAGCGTGCCGCCATCCTCCAGGGCGTAGAGATCGCCGGGGTTCAGGCTGTCGCCCATCAGCATCACTGTGGTGCGGGCCGCCTTGTCCTGGGTAAAGGCCGAGGCCACACTGTCGCTGTTGGTAAGCGGGGTAAGCGTGCCGTCGGCGATGTTAAAGCGGTTGAGGCGCACCGTACCGGCATCGTTGATTAGCAGCAGCAAGCCGGAGCCGTCGGGCAGCCAGCGCGGTTCGTCGTCGCCGCCGTAGCGCCGCATGTCGTAGTTGCGCGAATAATCGCCAATTGCCCGGTCGATCTGCTCGGTCACGCAGCGCCCGGTGCCGTCGGCTACATCGACGAGCCAGAGATTCGGCGTGCCGTAATGGCCGATCACCGGATCATTGTGGCCGCAAACGGCAATTGTTGTGCCGTCGGGCGACCAGGACAGATCGCTGCTGCGCATCTCTTCCAGGCTGAAGAGGATCCGCGGCATTGCCGGCGGTGGGGCCTCGGCGTCGATCAGGTAGATGTAGCTCTTGCGGCGCGTCTCGCCGCCCGGATCGAGGTTGCCGGTGGTGGCCAGCCAGCGCCCATCGGGCGACCAGATCGGCGGGGTGAAGTCGTGCGGGCCGCTGGTGATGAGTTGCGGGCCGGCCGCATCGGTAAGATTGACGACGACGATGTGCTGATAACGATTGCCCAGAAAACCGGCTGAATCGGACTTCCAGCGCAGCCGGCTGGTAACAACCACATCGCGGTTATAGCGCGTGTAGAGATCATTCGGATCGTCATCGCTCACGCCCTGGCGCTCCAGGCCGCGCTCAGAATCCACCATCGTCATAAAGGCAATCCGCTGCCCATCGGGCGACCAGACCGGCGCGCGGGCGCCGCCCTTAAGGTCGCTCAGGATGTTTGGCTCGCCGCCGGCAACCGTAATCACCGCCAGTTGCGGGCTGCCGGTTGCGGTAACGGCAGGGGCGGGGCCGGAAGCCGGGCCGCCCGCCGTTGGTGCGCCGCCGCTGATATAGGCGATCTGCGTGCCATCGGGCGACCAGCGCGGGTGGGTAGCGCTGCCCGTTCCGGTTTCCAGGCGGCGCGTTGCACCACTGGCGATCTCGGTAAGGCAGATCTCAGCGCGATAGCGATTCTCTTCGCCATCAATCCAGGTGCGCACCCAGGCCACTTCACGGCCATCGGGCGCAACTTGAGGATCATCGACCATTTGGAAATGCAACAGGTCGCGGGTCGTTATTTTGCGGCGGGCGGTGGTCATGTATGTACTCCTATTGATCTAACACGGTGACAATCGTATTGGCGAATGTCCGGTGTCGTCGGGGTGCCCCAACATGGTCGCCCGCGCGTCCCACCGGCATGGGGGCGGGTCGCCGGCATGGGGGCGGGTCGCCGGCATGGGGGCGGACACATTGGTCCGCCCCTACGGCATGGGGGCGGGTCGCCGGCATGGGGGCGGGTCGCCGGCATGGGGGCGGACACATTGGTCCGCCCCTACGGGATGCCACGGGA
>JBBRUG010000462.1:0-3876 GCA_038247995.1 Chloroflexales bacterium
ACGATCAGGGCTTTCCGCACGGAAAGTTTCAGCTTGGGCGTGCTTGCGATGACGCAAGCACGGGAGATGCGGAAGAGCCGGTCTTTCCTGAGGCGCAGCTTTTCGTTGGGTAAGATTCTTCCGTGAGGCTATACGGGAAATCTAGTTGACATTCAACAGCTTGCCGACCTGATCCTCCGGCGCGACCTGCTGGAGTTCATTTATCACAACCCAACAACGCCCGGAGGGACAGGTTCCCTCCGGGCGTTTATAGGTATTGACGCGCGGATCAGCGCAACCCGGCGGCCTGGAGCAATGCAGTTGCCCAGGCGGCGTCGGGCGGAGCCAGCGGCGGCTCCGGGTCGCCCCGGTAGTTGAGGCGCAGATCGTAGCCGCCGCGATCGTAGAGCGCGTGGAGCAGGTCGTTCAGATCAACGGTCGGCTCGGGATCGTCGGGATAGAGCGGCAGCGTGAAGGACAGGATCGGCTGGCGCACGGTAAAGGACAGGAGCAGCGCCTGGGGACGCTGCTCGGCGCGGCTCACCATGATCCGGTAGTCGCTGGTTCCATGCCAGCGTTGAATGGGCATTGGTTCACCACTGCGCAGGAGATCGATCTCAACCAGGTGGGTGAGCGAACTGGTAATTACCCGCCGTTTGCGCACGTATTGGGTACGACCTTCGCCGGGACGCTTCATGCTCGGCGACAAGATTTCAACCACCGTCACCGCCTCATCCGAGCCGACGGCGCGTACTTCGAGGTACATCTCACGGATCAGATCCGGCATGGCCAAGTCAACGACGACCCCGGCAGATGATCCTGAAGCGACCTGGGATTGTGCTGGTTCAAGTAGTCCCGGAGCCATGACTACAGCAACATCGGCACGTCCGGCCAGGATAAGCTCCCCCGGCTGAAGGTGTAGATGCGCTCCGCAACGGCCACATAGTAGCGGGGGCGGAGACGGGGAACCAACGCATCGCGCAGGGCGATGATCAGGCTATTATGGAGATCCGGCCAGAGCGCTGGATGCTCTAGACACGGATCCATGCCGGGAAAGGGTGTCGGCATACAATACTCCTAGTGTGTACAGTCGCATTGTAGCATAGCGGATATGCGTATGGCGGTCGTCCAAACGCCCTGCCAAGCGCCGGGCTAACCGAGCAGATACTGCGCCAGCGTCTTCTGCACGCCGACAATATCGGTGCCGCGCTTGAACTCGCGCTGGATTGGGGTAGGGTTGCTGGAGATATAGATCTTCAGCTCAGAGTCGCCGTCGAACGACCCAGCCGTCTCGACGGAGAAGTGGCTGATCGACTTGTACGGAATCGAGTGGTACTCCGCCTTTTTGCCGGTGACACCCTGCTTGTCGATCAAGATTAAGCGTTTGCTGGTGAAGATGAACATATCGCGCAGCACCCGAAAGCCGCGCACGATCTGCTCCCCTTCAACCAGGATGGCGCCGAGTTCCTGTTCCAATTTCGGAACATCGATTTCCGAGGCGTTGCCAAAGAGTCCTTGCAGCATGGAATCCCTCCTGTGGAGTCCTGGTCCTGGTACGTAGTCCTTAGCGGTTTGACGCTCGCATATCCGTCAAGGTTGCCCCATCGCGAGGTATCTCAAAACGCATGCGATATCAGTTCTCTTTGCATCAAAAGCGTATAGAAAAAATCGCATTACTACGCTACAGTAGGAGTAGCATAGTTGAGTAGAATCAAACTATTTGAGCGAGAAAGGGTGCGCGCATGACCGCGACGGTACGTCATATCCTCAGGCCGATCGATCTGGAAGCTGGAGTAGTGCCGATTTCGAAGGCGGCGGCCTCCCTGGCGATGCTGATCAAGCGCGCACGCGCCGATCACCAACCAATTATTGTGACCCAGAAGGGGTATCCGACGGGCGTACTGCTCGACATTGGGCTCTTCACAGCGCTGCGCAAACTCGCCGAAGAAGTTGTCGTCGCCGACGACGCCCCACCGGCACCGGAAGACTGACGCACGCCATACGTGTCGGGAAAATTCCATGCTGCTGCTCCGCTGTGCCTTCGTCATCACGCTGCTGCTAAGCCTGCTCATCATGCTGCCATCCGCAGCAGCCACGCCCACTGAAACGCCGCCGATGCGCGGCGTCTTTTTTAATGCCCACCCGCAGGTGCTTGCCGGCGGCTCGGCGACGCTCACCGGCTTTAGCAACGCAAACCTCGGTCGTCTCGATCTCACGGCGCTGCCCGACGACACGCGAACGCTCTGCGGCGCCGGCGACCTGATCGGCGTACGTACGGCGCAATCGCTGAGCGCGACATTCACCTCCGGCGATACGGACCCCGGATGCGGTTTTGATCATGGTGGCATCTTCACCATCACCGCAACCATTCGCGCCGACGAGCGCCGGCTCTGGGGCGATTTCAGTACCCGCAACGCCGGCGGCTCGGCCTTCATCGAAGGCTACGGCGGCTTCGAGGTCTGGGCAGAGGGCGCCGCGCCACAGAGCGAGCGTTATGAAGGCACCTTTACCAACACCAGCGTCGGGCGGAGCGGCACAGCAGACATGACGCTCATGGTTGGTGAACGTACGGTCTCCGGCGCGATCAACCTCTCTAACCTGCCCGGCGAAGCGGCGCTCTGTGGCGCCGGGGCGTTCACCGGCCTGATCGAGCCCGATGGCGCGGTGTTGCTCAGTTTCCGCTCAAACGACCCTGATCCCGGCTGCCGGAGCGTGAGCAGTCAGTTCATCGTACAGGCCGCGCTCACCAATGGCGGGGCGAACTTCGCCGGCACATACACCGCCGCTGGGCAGGACGGTACGCTCACACTCACGCGGGTCGTCGAGCTCTCTGTCCCGCTGATCGCGCGGTAGCCAATCGGCACTGGTAGTGTCGCACCCCAGTAACAGATCGCCCGTACACTAAAGGCAACTGATCGGACGCTAACCAATGCCGCCGACGACCAGCGTACCGCGACCGCCGGCAGATCAGCCGCACCTGGCTGCCCCCGGCGCTCGTGCTACCCAGGCCGTTGGCCCTGTGGCTCGCCCGAACCGGCCCGTTGCGCATCATCGGCGCAGCACTGCGAACGTACACAACTCGAATGGGATCAGGCGCTGAACGGAACCCCACCGGATTCGCCACGCTCCGACCTCGACTAGCTGCGGCTTTTCTGAAGCGCTCAGCGCTGCTGAAGCCAGTTGGTTAGCTCAGCGACGCGGGTGAAGTCAAGCAGCGCATCACTGAGATCCAGTAGTGCCTCAGGCGCGAGCGCCGCCACCTGCGCACGGAGTTCTGCGCTGAGCGGGCCGATCTTGCGCTCAAGCTGGCGCAGCACGAGATCGCGACGCTCATCGACGCGTCCACGCGCCTCGCCAATCTCCTCAAAGCTGGTCACAAAGGTGTCCATCCCGGTTTCCTCCACTTCTACCTGGCGCATTGCTGTACGCGCTGTTTCCGCGAATGACGGGCCGAGCCGGAGCAAGTGTTCCATCAGGCGCAGCATCACGCGGATGTCTTCCGCCCGATGCCCCTGGCGCAACAGCGCCCGATAGCGCGCTACTTTGCGCCGCAGGCGCTCCGCCGGGTTGCGGCGGGTTGCCTGCGCATCACGATGCAGCAATGTCAGCGTAGCAAACAGATTCGGCGTCGCTGCCAACTGCGTCTCGTCAAAGTCGAGCAGCTTCACCATTGGGAAGCGCAGCCCGAGTTCGCAGCCCCAGAGCGCGTACCCGAACCGATCCGACCGCCAATCGGCAACCGTGTCGCCCAGGATTGCCAGGCTCGCCACCGGCAGCTGCGCCCGGTCGAACAAGCGCGCGTGGTAGGGTAGGCCGCCGGCGAGGTGGCGTTGCCGCTCCTGTTCCGTCGGCCCCCCTCCGAACCGGGCTTGCTACTTTCACAGCACCCGGCTCTCC
>JBBRUG010000463.1:0-3876 GCA_038247995.1 Chloroflexales bacterium
ACTGCCAGACTGCCAGACTGGCAGACTGTCAGACTGAATTACTCTTCAAGCCCAACTGGATTATACGCCGTATAGGCCAGGCGCGAGAAGGCCGCCACTACCGGCGCCATAACTTCGTCGCCCCACAGGTAGCGCCCGCCGGTAAGCGGCCGGTAGACATAGACCGCAAGCACGTAGTCGCCGCCGGGCGAACGCACGATCCCGGCGTCGGCCTGCATGTCTTCAATCCAGCCGCTCTTGTGCTCGACGCGCACACCTGCGGGGATGCCGGCAACCATGCGCGTTTTATCGCCGTTGGAGGCGAGGCGGTCGAGCATTTCCTGGCAGCGCTCAGGCGTGAGCAGTTCATACTGTTTGGGCAGGATGCCGTTGCCTTGAGCGCACTCGTCGATCATCCGGTAGAGTTGGGCCATACTTTCAGGCGTGGCGCGTAAGCAGGCGCCCATCTCGGTGTAGGGCGGGTCGCCGACGCGACCGGTTGGCCCGCAGCGATAGCTCGGCTTGTAGAGCTTAATATAGTCGGTGGTTTCGTAGGGCACATAGAGGTAGGTATGCTCCAGGCCCAACTCTTCCTGGAGGAGCGTGCTCATCTCATCGGCGCCCTCAAACGCCCAATCGGTGCCGCTGCTGCCTGCGCCTGAGGCGAGCAGGCCGTTGGCCGAGAGGTTGTCGCTCTCAACGATCATGCGCCTGAGCCAGCGCTCTTCGGTCGCGTCGAATTCCGCCACATTTATGTAGGCGTAGAGCATGATCGCCGTTTTGATCGTGCTGGCCCCGGCGAAGACGGTGCCGTCCTGGAAGCCGATCGCTTCGCCGCTGGCGAGATCGTGCAGGTGGAAGCCGACCACGCCGTTCCATTCTTCAGCCAGATCAACGACTGCTGCGCGCAATTCGTCCAGGCCTACTTGCGGCGCTTCCGTACTTTCCGCCAGGCGCAGGTTCAGCGTGCTGCCGGGGCGGCCTGCCTCGATTCGATTGCGGAACTGCTCCACAGCGGCATCGGCGTCGAGCACGCGCCCAGGCCGGTAAGCGAAGCTACGCGAGAGCACGTCGGTAGCGGTAATCACGCTGATTTCCGGCGTTGTGACGGCCTGCTCGGCCAGGGCGGCGAGCCGTTCGCGCAGGGCGGCCTCATCGAAGCTGATCCTGAGCGGCACACTAGCTACCGATCCCTCCGCTAGAGCTGGAGCAGCCGCAGCAAGCAGATCGTCAACGGGCACGCTCAAGTCGATTGCCTCGGGCGCGAGGCGCAGTTCGGCAGCATCGGCGCGAACCGTGATCGGGCGCACCACGTCGGCAAGTTCAGCCTGGATCTGCCTAGCCGCCTCTTCCGGCGTCAGGCCGGAAACATCAACCCCGCCGATCTGCGAGCCGGCGGCGAAGGTTGGCGTGGGCGTCGGGCTAGGCAGGACAGGCGTGGGGCTAGGCGGCAGCGGCGTGGAACTGGGCGGCAGCGGCGTGGAACTGGGCGGACACTCAGGTTCGCCCGTACAGGGCGTGGCAGGTTCAGGCGACGGTGCGACGGCGGCCTGCGGTGCGGCAGACGTACAAGCGGCAAGGGCAAGCAGGCCGATCAGGGCCAGAACGGCAATACGGGGCCGTAACATAAGCATTACTCGTCGGGTTCCAAATAAAAGGTCAATGGATAGCCGGCCTCGCGGGCGGCGCTATGGGCCTTGTAGACGCGATCGCGTGCATCTTCGTACGGGAGCACGGCCACCAAGGCGCGGCCCTCATTATGCGCCGTAAGCATAATACCCATCGACTGGTCGAAATCGAGGTCGAAATATGCATTCAGCACGAGCACAACGAAGTCCATCGGGGTCACGTCGTCGTTCTGGATGATCACCCGGTAAGGCTTCTCCAGATCGTCGCGTTCGGCCACCCGATAGATCGTTTCGGGAATAATCTGAACATCAGGTTGTTCAGTCGTCATAGAGCGCAGTATAGCATAAGCCTTCTGTAACATCCGTGGCTTACGCTAAGACGTAAGTATAGATAACCGGATGAGGATGTATGTTGCACCATGTCGAGTTATATGTCGGCAACTTGGAACGCTCGCTAAATTTCTGGACGCCCTTCCTTACGCAGCTTGGTTACCACGAATATCAGCGCTGGGCCGCAGGCGTGAGCTACATGTATGGCAACACCTACCTGTGTTTTGTCCAGGCTCCCGCCGAGCAGCTTGCGGCCGGCTATCATCGCAGGCGCGTGGGGCTCAATCACCTAGCATTTCACGGCGAGTCGCGCGCACACGTCGACGAGCTCGCCGCGTGGGTAAAGTCGGTAGGAGCAACAATTCTCTACGAAGCCGCATATCCGTACGCCGGTGGCCCCGGCTATTATGCGTTCTACTGTGAAGACCCCGATCGGATCAAAGTCGAAGTTGTCGCGCCGAGCGTGGATTAACCCTTTTGTTCATGCTTGGCCAGTAATCTTTAACCGCAGTTGACTGATGCAATGCCATCATCAATCTAGAGGATAGCTACCATTATGAAGCGTATTCCTTCTTCTGAAATTACGCCCGAACAGCTCTATCGTTCGCGGCGCGCCTTCCTCGCGGGGGCCGGCATTGTCGCGGCGAGCGCAGCCCTGGCGGCATGCGGTGTAACCGGCTCCGGCGCGCAACCCGCCGAACCAGGG
Organism: Chloroflexales bacterium; assembly: GCA_038247995.1. Taxonomy (GTDB): domain Bacteria; phylum Chloroflexota; class Chloroflexia; order Chloroflexales; family Chloroflexaceae; genus JBBRUG01. Next base: position 2,644 of record JBBRUG010000463.1, read on the forward strand.
CCGGTGATCGCCGGCGCCACCGACGAACTGGGCAATCCGCTCAATAGCTTCGAGCAGATTACGACCTACAATAACTACTACGAGTTCACGACGAACAAGCAGGGCGTGGCTCAACTGGCGCAGGGCTTTCGCACGTCGCCCTGGGAAGTGGCCGTGGGCGGGTTGGTAAATAATCCGCGCACCTTCGCGATGGAAGACCTGCTAAGCGACTACGACCAGGCAGAGCGGATCTACCGGCTGCGCTGCGTTGAAGCCTGGTCCATGGTGATCCCATGGAGCGGGTTTCCGCTCCGCGAACTGCTCATGGCCGTCGAGCCGCGCCCCGAGGCGAAGTATGTGCGCTTCGAGACGGTCTATCGCCCGGAGGAGATGCCCGGTCAGGGTGATCGGGTGTACCCCTGGCCGTATGTCGAGGGGTTGCGTCTCGACGAAGCTATGCACGACCTGACGCTGATGGCGACGGGGCTGTACGGGCGCGAGCTTACGGTGCAGAACGGCGCGCCGTTGCGCCTGGTGGTGCCCTGGAAGTATGGCTTCAAGAGCATCAAATCGATCGTCAAGATCGACCTGGTGGACACAATGCCGACCTCGCTCTGGATGGATCTGGCGCCGAATGAGTACGGCTTCTACGCCAATGTGAACCCGGACGTCAACCACCCGCGCTGGTCGCAGGCGACGGAGCGCCGGATCGGCGAGCTTGGCCGACGCGATACGCTGGCGTTCAACGGGTACGCCGAAGAGGTTGCGGCGCTGTACGCAGACCTGGATCTGCGCGCGAACTACTGATCATTGAGTGTAATGATGCTCACTGACGGCACTGACCACCCGCTGCACTAGAGCACTGAGCACCATGCGTGAGCAACTGCGGCCACTGAAACGGGTGGCGCGCTGCGCTTGCGCCATGGGACGCAGGCGCAAGCGATCTGAGCAATGCGGTAATCTGATCTGGCCGAAGTCATGCGGTGGTTTTTCGCGTGGTGCGTGCGTGTCCGGATACGCACCACGCAATACGCACCACGCAATACGCAACCCCTGGCGAACTTCCGCCGAGTTGGACTAGTACGCTAAAGTGTACGTCCGCCTACGGCGGACACCGCACTGTGGCGGGCTCAAACCCGCGTACAACCCCTGGCGAACTTCCGCCGAGTTGGACTAGCTAGCTGAGAAATGACCTCATGGCAACCCAACGCGAAGCCTCACGCCCGGTGCGCATCTGGCCTTATACGCGGCACC
>JBBRUG010000464.1:0-3871 GCA_038247995.1 Chloroflexales bacterium
CGAGCAGAACCGCGAGCGTTGGATCGATGAGTGGACGGAGATTGTGTTGCGGTGAAGGCGCTGAGCAAAGACGAAGGACGAGCGACGAAAGCCGGAGCGTACGGTCGCTCTTTCCTCCTGCGCCCTGCGTCCTGCGTCTTCTTGTTGCCCTTGGGGTTTCTCGCGCTCTTCTTCCTCTTTCCCCTGGCGGCGATCTTACGGCTGAGCTTTGCCGATGGCCTGGCCGGGATGGCGGCGATCCTTGGTTCGCCGACCTATTGGCGGGTGCTCGGCTTCACGATCTGGCAGGCCGCACTCTCGACGGCGCTCACGCTGGCGATGGGCTTGCCAGGAGCATACGTGTTTGCGCGCTACGAGTTTCCGGGCAAGGCGTTGCTGCGCGCAGTGTCCGGTGTGCCGTTTGTGATGCCCACAGTCGTCGTGGCGGCGGCGGCGAATGCGCTTGTTGGCCCGCGCGGCGTACTAAACGCGGCGGCCCAGGGGGTCTTCGATCTGACTCAGCCGCCGATCCGGTTGCAAGGCACGCTGGCGATCATTCTGTTGGCGCATGCCTTCTACAACTACACGGTGGTGCTGCGGCTGGTTGGCGGCTTCTGGGCCAACCTCGACCCGCGGATCAATGAGGCGGCGACGATGCTGGGCGCCTCGCCCTGGCGCGTCTTCCGCACAATCACGCTACCGCTGTTGCTCCCGCCGATTGGCGCTGCGGCGCTGCTGATCTTCATTCTCTGTTTTACCAGTTTTGGGGTGATTGTGATCCTGGGCGGCCCGCGCTTCGCCACCCTGGAGGTCGAGATCTATCGGCAGACAGCGCAACTCTTACGGCTTGATCGGGCGGCGACGTTGGCCTTAATCCAGATCGGTTGCACGCTGCTGCTGACGCTGGCGTATGGCCGCCTCGCAGCGCAGAGCACTGTGCCGCTTGATTTTCAGCCACGTAGCGCTGTGGCCCGCCGCCCGCGCACATGGCGCGAACGCACCCTGGTTGGTCTGAACGGCGCCCTCATTCTGCTCCTGCTCGGCGGCCCGCTGGTGGCGCTGGCGCTCCGTTCGTTTGTTACCGTTGGCAGTAACGGAACGCCCACGCTGCAATACTATGCTGCGCTGAATGAGAATCGCACCGGCGCGGCTTTCTTCGTTCCACCGACCGTCGCCATTGCCAACTCGCTACGCATCGCCGGCGCCGCGACGCTGATCGCGCTCGCTGTCGGCATTCCGGCGGCCTATCTTTTAGCGTTGCCCAACCGCAGCACGCGCCATGCACCATTCCGCATCCTTCATGCCGGATTGGACGCGCTGTTCACGTTGCCGCTCGGCACGAGCGCCGTCACGCTTGGCCTGGGTTATCTGGTGGTGTTGAGCACGCCGACCATGGCTCCGCTACGCAGTGCATTCTGGCTCGTACCGGTGCTGCACGCGTTGGTTGGGTTGCCCTTTGTTGTGCGGGTGTTATTGCCGACCCTGCGGGCGCGCACCGCGCGGTTGCGTGAGGCGGCGGCAATGCTCGGCGCACCGCCAGTGCGGGCTTGGCGCGACGTGGAGTTGCCGCGCCTGTTGCCGGCATTTGTTACTGCTGCCGCTTTCGCCTTCACTGTCTCGCTTGGCGAATTCGGCGCGACGCTGCTGCTCGCTCGCCCCGACGCGCCAACCTTGCCCGTGTTGATCTTCCGCTTCCTTGGCCAACCGGGCGCCTTCAATTACGGTCAGGCAATGGCGCTTAGCACGCTGCTCATGCTGATTACCGCTACAGTCTTCCTGCTGCTGGAACGCGTGCGACCGCCAGGGGGCGAGTTCTAGCGCATGCGGCGCACGGCGAGGAACTGGCCTACACCAAGCAGATCAACCACAATCGCTTGAATCAGCACGATCCAAAACCCGGTCGGCGTGAGCGGTAACCAGCCGAAGATCAAGGCCAATCCGCTGAGCGCAACCCAACTGAAGTTCAGGGTAATGAAGGCCCAGGCCATACGGCGGTCAACTGCTGGCCGGCTTAAGCTGTAGATCAGCGCAGCGGAAAAAGGCAGAAAGACTGCCCAACCAACTGCCTGGATCACTCCCAGAGGGATGCCCGTTATTTCAGCCAGCGGTGCGGCAGCGAAAAGAATGGCGCAGGCACTGAGCGAACTTACCACTGCGTCGGCCTGTACGGCGCGGCGCAGTAACCCGGCGCGCTCGGGGGCAGTCGATGCAAACGTAGACATGGGGTAACCTCCTTGACTCTCGTCCAAAACGCTTCACAAGCCGGAAATGAGCTGCACAGCCGAACGGCGCTCATAAGCTTGTGTCAGTCGTGAAGGTACCCCATGAACAACTGCCATGCCCAGGCAATCTCCTGCCATAAGCTGCCATGTTGAGTAAAAACGTTACGGGAGGGGCGCAAATCAAACAAATACGATCAGGTGTTCTGGCGCAAATCGTGCGCAATGAGCCGGGCGGCGGCATTCTGCCAGTTGTGCAGTGTGCGTTCGGGCACCTGGGCATCGAACCAGGCTAATGCCTCGCGGGCAATGGTATTGTGGGGGAGTTGGCCGTCACGCCGGCGATAGGGACGCACGCCGGCGACATACGGGAAGTAGAGCGCGTTATAGTACCGCCAGGCGTCCGTCGTGCCGAATTCACCCTGGTTGAGTGGACGCAGGCGGACAATTGCTTCGCCGAGAAGCGCCTAGAGTTCAACAGCGCGTTCAATTGGCTGGTCTGCGGCGCCGCGTGCCTGAAGCCGGGCGTTGATTTGAGGGAGCGCAATGAGCGGGCTGGCTGCCAGCCGAGCTAAATCGCCGTAGTGGCTAAGCGCTCGGCGGGTGAGCCGGGTGAATTCGGCGGGATCGAGCTCCAGCAGATCCTGCGCTGCTGCCATCCGCGGCAAGGCGGCGGCATTGGCGCGCAACGCAGCGCGGGCGGCCTGAAGTTGCGGCTCGCGCATAAAAGCGATTCGATCGACGAACTGTTGGGCCGGTTCACTCAAGAGATGGACGCTGATCGCTGCGGCGATCGTTGTCAGCAATAATAGCGTCATTGGCGCGCTGATGCCTGTGCCGAACACAATCGTCAGCCCGACTAACCCCCCAAAGAGGAATGCTGCTGCGGCTGCCGCGATCAGCGAGCGTAACATATCGCGGCGGAGCGTTTCGCCGGCATCAAAGGCATCCCAGACGGCAACGGCAACGCCAAGCAAGGTGAGATCAAAACCAATACTGAACAAGATGAATGTGCGCGGCAGCCAGCCGAATGGGGTTAGGAGCAGGGCTGTGCCAAGGCCCAGGAAGATCGTCATAACGACCACAATGCTGATGAAACCGGCCGGACGCAGCGTTTTACGCTTCTGAACAAGCAGCAGCAGGCAGCCGATCAGTGGCGTAAGTACCAGGGCGCCGAGCGCCAGGTACGCCGGAGGCGGGGCAACGGTACTGGCCAAGACGCCAGTGAGTGCAGCGGCGAGCAGTGCCGCGATCGACGCTGGGAGCAACCCTAACTGCCAACCGGCGTCCAGCAGATCGCGGCGCGGGCTTTCTGGGAGCAGGCGAATGGCGGCGCCGACCCAACAGATAGCCGGAAGGAATGCCAATGCTGTGGCAAACCCGCGCAGCATTACCGCTGTGCCGGCGCTGGAGAACGGCGCGGCTGCCAGGGCAAGGGCATACGCCAGTAAACCGATTCCGTATAGTGGACCCAGGAATCTGCACAGTCTGGCGGCCAGGGTTCGGTAGAATAGGTCTATGAAAAAGTCTTACACCACCCACGTCAACTTTTTGAAAAAAAAGTTGCCCGCTTGAGCCACGGGGAGCGGCGCGCGCTCGTGGAGCATGAGGCGGAGGCCCTCGCGCTGCGCACCCAGGCCGAGCTGCTCTCCATCAGCCGCCGGAGCCTGTAC
>JBBRUG010000465.1:0-3867 GCA_038247995.1 Chloroflexales bacterium
GCCCGCCGCGACCCACCCGGCGGCGCAGGACTTCAGACCGCCCGCCGCGACCCACCCGGCGGCGCAGGACTTCAGACCGCCCGCCGCGACCCACCCGGCGGCGCAGGACTTCAGACCGCCCGCCGCGACCCACCAGAAACGCTGCGCTCTTTAGAGCGCAGCACTTCAGCAGAGCGCAGCACTTCAGCAGAGCGCAGCACTTCAGCGCGCAGCACTTTGCTCAGCCTCAGCTTCCTCCTCGCCGCCATCGCCTTCGGCGCCGCCGCCGCCGCGAAGCTCACCTACCCGCTGATCGCTGCGCCCGCGCTGGCCTATCTGCTGATCATCACCCAGCGCCGCTCCTGGCGCCAGATCGCCGGTTTTGGTGCAATCGCCGCGCTCACTTTCGGGCTGCTCAACCCAACCCTCTGGAACGATCCACTCAATCGGCTATTGACCCTGGGCGGCTTTCACCTCGCCTATAGTCAAGGTAGCGACGTTGCGGTTGCTGCATATCCCTGGTATCAGCTGCTGATCTGGGTCGGCAGTTCGCCCGCCGCCGATTGGCATCCGGCGATCTTCTTCTATTTTGGCTTTGATGGGCTGATCTTCCTCTTCGCCCTGGCCGGTGTGCGGCTGGCCTGGCGCGATCGGGCGCAACACTGGTTGCTGGTCTGGCTTGGCGGCGGCCTGCTGTTATTGCTGCTCTGGCCCACCCGCTGGCCCCAGTATGCGCTCACGATTGTGCCGGCGGTGTGTGTGCTCGCCGCAATGGCGCTGAGCCGTCTGATCGCCTACCTGCGTGAACTGGACGACTACTGGGGTTGGGCCGTCGAGATGTTGCCCAACCCGCCGCGCTACGCCAAAATCTTTGCGATCCTCAGTATGACGTTCGTCGGCGCGATCTACGCCTACGGCCTGCTCAGCATTGCGCTAGGCAGTATCGGCTGGTCGCGCCTCACTGCAAGCGATCACCCGGCGTTGGCAGCATCAGTCAACGATGTGTTGCCGCTGACCGATGGGCGGGTAGCGCTGGCGACCGATCAAGGGTTGCTGATCTGGCGCGCTCCCGAGGCCGCTGGGCAACTACCCGACTGGCAGCAGTTCGGCGCCGAGCGCAGCCTGGCGCTCGCCGAAGATGCGAGCGGCACGCTCTGGGTTGGTACGGCGGCGGGTCTGATGGCCTACACGCCCGATGGCCGCCGGAGTGAATACAGTGCTGATCTCGGCACCGGCTCAACCCAGATCCACGCCCTTGCGTTTGGGAGCGCTGGCGGGCTCTGGATCGGCACCGAGGGTGGCGCCGCAGTACGCTCGGTTGATCGTGCCGAATGGATGGCGCTGCCTGAGGTCGGGTTGGGCCGGCCGGTATATGCCGTAGCGGTCGAGCCGCGCCCGGCGGGCGATGTAATCTGGTTTGGTGGGATGGGTCAGGTGAGCCGTTATGATACGGCGACGCAAGCCTGGGATCACTTTGGGCGTGAGGTTGGCTTCGGCGCCGCCGGGGTAAGCGACTTGCTCATCGATACCCAGGGCGCACTCTGGGTTGCCACGCTGGGCAATGGTTTGGGCCACTGGGACGGTGTAACCTGGACGTGGCGCACGCCGGCCACAGCCGACTTGCCGCGGGCCACCCTTACGGCACTAGCCGAAGCGCAGCCCGGCGTGCTCTGGGTTGGCCTCGCCGAGCCAATCGCTGCCGGCGGCGGTATGCTGGCCAGCCTTGAAAACGACCGCTGGAGCCTTTACTTGCGGCGCAACTCGGGCTTTCCCAACGCCGAACCGCTCGCCATTACCCACGCTGCCGGTCGCCAACTGTGGATCGGCACTCGCAGCGATGGGGTGATTTTGTACCAGTTGCCGCAGTGATGCAGCCCGGCAGTCCGTACATCCACAAATACGGCAGGGCGAAGACCGCAGCCGGATGCATCGCGTGACCTGTACCGAATTCGGCACGCACAGTTCAAAAGGCATTGTTATGCAGTTCGAGCCACATATAGCTACCCCGAGCGGCGGCGCACGCCAGCGCATCATGGCCACGCCGGCGCAATTGGCCCCGCGTAACGTCGAGGTCTGGTTACCGCCGGGGTATGATCGGCCTGGCCAACGTTTGCCGGTGATCTACATGCACGATGGGCAAAATATCTTCGATCCTGTCGCGGCGTACGGCGGGCACAGTTGGGAGGTTGATCGGGCGCTTAAGGTGCTGATCGCGGCGGAGGGCATGCTGGGCGCGATTGGCGTAGGGGTCTGGAATAGTGGGCAGCGCTGGCAGGAGTATGCGCCCCAGAAGCCCTTCGAGGCCTTCTTCGGCACGCCGGAGGCGGCGGAATTCCTGGCCCGCGCCGGCGGTTCGCCGGTCTCCGATGCCTACCTGGCCTTCCTCGTTAGTGAACTCAAGCCATTGATCGATGCGAACTACCCTACGCTCCCCGATCAAGCCAATAACGTCAACCCGACGGGCGTACGGCCCGAGAACGGATGGTATGTCGAAATGGGCAATTGGCATGATTTAGTTTATTCCCTCATCCGCCCCAAGTAATTCCAACACCGCCAGAATATACACTTGCGCAGCGCGAATCACTTCGTCCAGATCGACGAATTCGTCGGGTTGGTGGGGTAGCCATTTATCGCCGGGGCCATACACCACAACGGGAACATGAGCATCGCGCACGAGGATGGTGCCGTCGGTGGAGCCGGGGACGCCGCTAAAGGGCGGATTCGCGCCATAGATCTGCGTATGGGCCGTGGTTAGTGCGTGTACGAGGGGGTGGGTTAGCGCGATCTCGGTGGCCGGCCGGTCGTCGATGACCTCGACGGCAAAATGATGCTCAGGATGCGTGGCGCAGACAGCTTCGCCCAGGGTGCTGATCTGCGCGATCAGGTCGGTGTGGCGCACTGCGGGAATGCTGCGAATATCGAGGTAGGCTTCGGCCAGGTCGGGCAGCACATTCATCTGGGCGGCGTCGCCGGCATGGGCAACGGTTGGACTGATGTACATCGGGCCGGGCAGCGGATGGATGCCGTGTTCGGCGTTGAGCGCCGGTTCGAGCAGGAGGATCTGATCGAGCCAGCGCACCAGGCCGGTCAGCGCATTCACGCCGGTGCGCGGCATTGCGCCATGGGCGATCCGTCCGTAGCTCAGTAAACGTAGGCGGAGCGAACCCTTCTGGGCGACACAAACCTCGCCGCCTTCCGGCTCGCAGATAATTGCGCCAATGGCGCCGCTAGCATGGCCCTGGGCTACCATATGTTTGATGCCGAGCATCATGCCCTCTTCGTCTACCGGCACGAGCAGGCGCAGCGTTCCGGCAAAGGGCGCCCTGGCGCACTGAAGGGCGCGAGCGGCAAAAAGCATTGCTGTCAGACCGCCCTTCATATCCACCGCGCCGCGTCCATACAGCCGTCGTCCGACGATTGTTCCGCCAAACGGATCGCAACTCCAGGCCGCAGGATCACCGGGCGTTACCACATCGGTGTGGCCCTCCATCAGCAGCAACGGGCCAGGCCCCTGGGCGCCGCGTAACTCAGCCACCACATTCGGTCGTCCCGGCGCCGCCTCTTCTACCTGCACCGCCCAACCCCACGCGCGCAACTGATCGGCCACCAACCGCGCCGCCGCCGCCTCGTTGGCACCCGGCTCGCCCGGCAGATAGACGCTCGGCGTCTGCACCAGCTTCTGAAGAAAGGCGATCATACTTTCAGGATCGAGGTGGGTGAGGGTTGGGGTAGTCATAGGATTCAGGATTCAGGAGCCGGGCACACAGCCACAGTTCACCGTTCTGGGTTCCGTGGTTCCGTGGGTCCGTGATTCCGTGGTTCCGTGTTCTCAGTGGTTCCGTGGTTCCGTGGTTCCGTGGTTCCGTGGTTCCGTGGTTCCGTGGTTCC
>JBBRUG010000466.1:0-3843 GCA_038247995.1 Chloroflexales bacterium
AGCGGGAGAGGGGTTTCCGACCGCATCAGGACGCCATTCTTCGGCGGCTCCCCCTGCTCCCCTTGAGGGAGAAGGGGGCTGGGGGGATGAGGGAAATAGCGCATTGGGACGCGATCCTGTAAAAACCCTACACCTGCAAGGGGTGATTGTCCGGCGCGTCAGCGGGCGCAGCGCCAGCGGGAGGGCTGCGGCGAGGGCATTGCGCACGAGGCCCTGACGCGGCAGGAAGCTCTCGACCAGCAGTACATTGACCATCCGGTTGAGGTAGTGGAACGTTACGGCGGTGCCGATCAGTTCTGAGGCCCGGGCGGGATCACCGGGAGGCGGGCTGAGGCGGGGTTCGTTCGCCCAGGCAACCAGAGCGCGCAGCTGCGGATCGCCGATCGCCTCGCTGCGCTGGGCGGTGATCGCGTCGCGTGCATCGCTGTGGCCGCTGGCGGCCAACATCATGCTGTGGATGTCCACACACCAGGGGCAGCGGTTGCGGGCCGAGATCGCGGCCGCTACCGCCTCTTTGTGGCCGCGTGGCGCTTGGCCGGCTACCAATGTTTCACGGAGGACGGCCCAGGCGCCGCCGAGGAGCGCCGGGATGGGGGCGTGGAGCGCGATCGGGTCGGCCACTGAACCCAGGTCGCGTTTCAGTTGGGCGTAGATGGCGGCAACCTGGCCCTGGGCCGTGCGTGGGGGAATGGGCTGGGTATAGCGATAGAAGTTTGGCATATCGGTCGATGACTCCAGAGCTATGACGGATCCGCAGTGACCATACTGCACCAGGCGCTGCCATTGCCACCACCGCCACTGCCATCCACTGCCAAGCAGAAAGGAGCGTGACCAGAAAACCTTTGCGCCTGAATCGTTTAAGATACCGGAACGATCATTCTTGTATGTGTCCCTATTGGCAACCATACCTCCACCAGGAGCTCTCAATGAACGTCAAGGCTATGCTCACCAACGGTTTTGCCCGTAATGTCGGCGCCATCGACCGGATCGTCCGCGCCCTGTTCGCCCTGAGCGTCCCCGCGCTCTATCTGACCGGGATGATCGGCGGCTTTGCCGCTCGCGTCCTCGGCGTACTCGCGATCCTCATTTTGCGCACCAGCTTCACCGGTAAGTGCGGGATCTACTACAGCCTGGGCCTCTCCACCTATCGCGACGCCGCCCATCCTCAGGCGCCCATGTCCGGCGAGCGGCGCGGTTAGCCCGCGTACGAAACCTAAGCGCGGGTGGGGCACACTGATTCCAATCGCATCAATACGTTCCATCCTATTCCTGAAAAGGGAAGAACCGATGCTATCCTGTCCTACGACCATCGCCGTGAATCAACCCTGGGGTGAAAGCGCCGCCGAGGTCGTGCGAACCTGGGAGCGCTACGGTCGCCCGCTGCCGGTCGAAGATGCGGCAACAACTGTCTGGGAGGCGGGCGCGGGCGATCCTGTCGTCTGTCTCCACGGCGTGCCCGCCTCAGCCGTTCTCTACCGCAAAGTGCTGCCGGAACTGGGCACCCGCGGGCTACGCGGCATCGCCTTCGACTTTCCGAGCCTCGGACTCGCCGAGCGACCGGCCCGGTTCGACTACTCCTGGACGCGTACAGGCGCTCCCCGGCAAGCACTTCGTCCAGGATGACAGTCCCGGAGCCATTGCCGAGGCGGTGCGCCTGCTGGTGGCGCAGAACTGATCTGGGGTGGCGGTCACGGATGGTTCCGCACCCCAACGCCACATCCAAGGTTGCGCAACGTCCCTATGCCGGCCGGTTGCCGTCAGGGTGCTGATCGGTCAGGCCGCGACTTGTGTACTCCTCCAGGGTGCTTACGAGCACCGCATGGCTTGGCGCCGCGGGAATTCCCACCTGATCGTCATGCGCTACCTCCACTGTTACCGTGCGCCCGCCATATCCGTAGACCAGATCCCGCCCCTGCACAGTGATAGCGGTCACGTCGGCCGGAATATGTACGCCGCTGAGGCTCCGCGTAAAGGGCTGCTCGGCCGCATGGTCGTGGGTCAGTTCGCGAACGGCGAGCACGGCGCCGTCGGGCGTAAGTACTCGCCACGCGTCGGCGTAGCGCTCTGGCGTGTCGTAGGGCGATGAGACGGTGACGGTGACGGTGAAGGCGCCGTCGTTCGACCGCGCAAGCGTAACGTCGAGAATGTCGGGGTGGCGCTGCTCGCCCATCGTGGCTGTGGATGCGACGGCGGCTTGCGGGGTAACAGTGGCCAGATCAGACCCCGGCGCTCCGTCGGCGCAAGCAACCAGGTGGGCGGCGATGAGGAGGATTGCTGCACTGGATATAATACGGCGTGCCAAATGCATCAAGTGCGTAAACTTTCTACTCATTGTGATCGCGTCCGGAGCGTTACTGCTGCGGCCCTGGCACACCCTCGACCCGCTCGCTAAGCGCGCGCAGCCCTGGCTCATCGACGAGCACCACGCAGCCGCGCCGGAGGTCGATCAGCCCCTGGGCGCGAAACTCGCCCAAGATCTTGGTGGCAGTCTCGCGGTAGGTACCCACCATCTCGGCCAGAGCCTCGTGGGTGAAGCGCACCTCGGGCGGGCCGCCGGCCGGGCGGAATAGCCGCGCCTTCGGTGGGCGGCCCATCTGTAACAGCAGGCTCGCCAGCCGCTCAGGCAGATTCTTGAAGGCGAAGTCCGAAAGCCGCTGTTCGGCGCTGATCAGCCGCTGGCCCAGGATCTCGGCCACCCGCGTGGCGATGCGCGGGTCGCTCAGCAACATGCTCTTCACATCCTCGCGGCTCATCAGGCAGAGCAGGCAGGGACTCAGGGCTTCGGCGTAGCTCTGGTGCAGCCGCTGGCCCAGCATCGCCATCTCGCCGAAGATCGTGCCCGGCTCCAGCACGGCGGTGGTCAGGGCCTTGCCGTCGGCGGAGAGGTGGTAGAGCCGCACCCGACCCTCCTTGAGGATGAACAGCACCTCGGCCGCCTGCTCGGGCGAAAAGAAGACTGTGCCGGCGGGCACGCGCTGCATCGGCGCACGCTTGCCCAAAGCCTCGACCTCTCTATGTTCCAGATCGCGGAAGATGTCGGTATCGCGCAGGTAGCTTAACTTGTCGGGCAAGCTCTCAGGACGCGGGTTGTTCATGCAGGCTCCTTACGCGCTCTAGCAACTCCTGGTCGCTCGGATTGCCCAGGAAGAGCATGCGCTCGTTCCAGGTGTAGGTGGGTGTGCCAAACACTGTAGGCGGCACTACTGTCCCCGGCACACCGATTTCAATCAGCTCGACCGGGATCTCGGGCGCTTGCTCGCGCAACCATTCCGCGCACCGGCGGGCGGTTGGCGAGGCGGGGCAGTCATCGGCGACGTAGACCCGCAGCATCACATCCTCCTTCTACGGCAGTGCGCCCGCTGCGCAACAGGCCCCTTCACCTATGATACTCAGATTACGCCAGTGTGCATAGCCGAACTGTAAGCCGGATCACGGTTGGCGCTTATTGGTAGTGCTATACCATAGAGCACAGCGCTTCAAGGGCGCACATAGAGGGGCAGGGCGACAACGGCGTCGGCTTGTCCCTCGTCAAAAACGGGTTCTCCAATTTCGGAGGGTCTATGCACCAGCCCAATCTCACCATCTACGGGTTTCAGGCCGTCTGTGGGACAGAAGGCGCAACTGAGACGCTCGCCTCGCGCAGTGGATCTGGCATTGGCGCTAGCGGCAAAAGCACGGTAAAGGTCGTCCCCCGCCCAGGCACGCTGTCCACGCTGATCGTCCCGCCGTGCGCCTCGGTCGCCAGCTTGCAGAAGGCCAACCCGAGCCCCGAGCTTCCGCCCTCGCTACGGCCGCCGCCGCGCACGTAGCGCCCGAAGAGCCGCGGCAGCAGCGCTAAGGGGA
>JBBRUG010000467.1:0-3835 GCA_038247995.1 Chloroflexales bacterium
CCGATCCGGAGCTTGCCGAGCGGATCTATACAGCGATTGAGCTCGAATACCACCGCACCGTGCAGATGATCTGCGCTGTGGCTGAGATCGATGATATCCTCGCCGCCCAGCCGGTGCTCCAGCGCGCCATCCGCCAGCGTAACCCCTACGTCGATCCGCTCAGCTACATCCAGATCGAACTGCTGCGCCGCCTGCGTGCCGGCACCGACCCCGTTACCGAAGACGAACTGGCCACGGCAGTGCTCATGTCGATCAACGGCATCGCGGCGGGGCTAAAGAATACGGGCTAGGGCCAGGCGATCACGCTAGGCGGCAGAAGGGAGGCGGTACGCGGCAAAGGCCTCAGCCCGCAGCCGGCAGGTGGTAAGCGGCAGGTGGCAGGCGGCAAGGCCTTCAGCCCGCAGCCGCGTGAACACTTGAATGGTGCGGCGCTTCAGCGCCAACACACTGAATCAGGTTTGACTCCCGACTCGTGCCTCGTTATAATGCCCCCGATGTGCATTAGAATGAGCAAGAAATGCCCACAGATACCCGCGCCCTTTGGCGCGCCCATGAGGAGTGCGGTCATGAGTGTTCGTAGTCAGCGTGGTCGAAAGGTTGAGGCGCCCAAGCGCAATCCGCTTACAATTTTCTACATCGTCATTGGGGCGGTTCTGGTGATCGGCATCGCCTTCCTGGCCACGATGCTGCTGCGCAACTCGTCAAGCAACATCAGCGCGCCGAATGCTCAGGTAGGCCGTACGGCTGAAGGCTTCTACTACAAAGGCAACCCCGATGCGGTCGTCACAGTGATCGCCTACGAAGATTATCAGTGCCCGGCCTGCGCCTTCTTCAATCTGAATCTGAAGTCGGTGCTTGAGCGTGATTATATCGACAACGGGCGGATTCAGTTTGTCTACCACGAGTTCCCGCTCGATATTCACGCTAATGCTATTCCGGCCGGGCAGGCGGCGCGTTGCTCCGGCGATCAGGGCAAGTACTGGGAAATGCACGACATGCTCTACTTGAACCAGTCGCAGTGGGCGCAGTTGAGCACCACCAACAATGTGTTTGGCGGTTATGCCGGCCAGCTTGGCTTGAACCGCGCCGATTTCGATGCGTGTGTCAGTGACGGCACGCACGTCGCCGAGGTGACGGCTGCCGGTGAGGCGTCGATTGCTGCCGGCGCCCAGGCCACACCGTCGTTCAGCGTGAATGGCCAGTTTGTCAATAGTTCGGGGCTCGTGCCGGCGATCGACGCCGCTCTGCGCGCTGCCGGCCAGTAGAGGAGTAGCGCACCGTGCGTAGTCGCGAAATCTATGGCCTTGTGTTGATCATCGTTGTGACGGGCCTGGCCCTGATGATCAACTTCATTCCAAGTGAGACGTTTTTGGGCCGTGATGTAAGCATTCGGCAGGGCCTCGACTTGCAGGGTGGCATTCAGGTGTTGCTGCGCTCCAGCGATCCGAATACCACTGCCGAAGAGATGCAGAATGCCGCTGGTGTGATCGAGCGCCGCGTGAATGGCCTTGGCGTCGGCGAAACGGTGGTGCAACTTGCCGGCGGCAACCGGATTATTGTCGAGTTGCCGGGCATCAGTAACCCTGAAGCTGCCGTCGAAACGCTGCGCGGCACTGGACGCTTGGAGTTTATCGACTCGCAGGGCCAGTACCTGAACGCTGGTCAGCCAGTGCTTACAACCAACAGCCCTAACCCAGTGCAACTTCTTGCAACACTAGGAATTAGCGATACCAGCCAACTTGGGCCCGTCTTTACCAGTATTGTCGATGGCGCCGATCTCGATACTACGCAGGTGCAGCCGCAATTGGCCCAGGGCGGCATAACGAGTCGTCCGGCCGTCTCGTTCGCATTCCGCGGCGCGTCGGCGCAAAGCCTCGCCGATTTTACGGCGCAAAACGTCGGCCAGCCGATGTGTATCGTGCTCGATAATCAGGTGATCAGTTGCCCGCAGGTCAATGCAGCGCTTACTGATGGCTCCGGCATTATCGAGACGAACAGCAACGAAGACCGCGACCGCATCCTCAATCAACTCAAGTACGGCGCGCTGCCGGTGCCGCTTGAAGTGGAGACGAGCCGCACCGTCACGGCGACGCTCGGCGAAGAGTCGGTGCAGGCGAGTATTGTCGCCGGCGCTGTCGGCCTAGGCGTTGTCGCGCTCTTTATGATCGTGTTCTATCGCATCCCCGGCGTGCTGGCCACGCTGGCGCTGGTCATCTACACCCTGATCAGCTTCGCAATCTACCGGTTTGTGCCGATCACGCTGACGTTGCCCGGTATTGCCGGCTTCATTTTGTCGATTGGCCTGGCTGTGGATGCGAATGTGCTGATCTTCTCGCGCTTACGCGAAGAATACCGCCGTGGGCGTGATATTCGGACGGCGCTGGAATTTGGCTTCGAGGAGTCCTGGTCGGCCATTCGCGATTCGAGCGTGGCCACGTTGATCACCAGTATTGCGCTATTTATCTTCGGAAACAGTTTTGGGGTAAGCATCATCAAGGGCTTTGCCGCCACGTTGGGCCTGGGCATGGTGATCAGCCTGTTTACGTCGGTTGTGATCACGCGCACCTTCTTGCGCCTCGCGGTGATCCCGTTCTCCGATCAGCAAGCTCCGCTGTTCGGCCTCGATCGCCGCTACCAGCGCCCCATTGAGCCGACAACGCGCCCGGAGGCCGTCTAACATGGAACAGCTTGTCCGCCGCCGCTACTGGTGGTTTGCCCTCTCGCTCGTGATGTTGCTGCCCGGGCTGTATTTCTTATTGCTCCATCCGCTGATTACGACCGGGCGCTTCAGCGTGGGCCTGCGCCCAAGCATCGACTTCTCCGGCGGCGCGCTCTGGGAACTGCGTTTCGCTGATTATGCGCCGGGCGAGGTCGGCACCGATGCAGTCAATCGTGCATTTGCCGCTGGCGGCTTCGAAGGCGTGCAGGTGCAAATGAGCCAGGCGACCACCCTCGATAATCAGGCGGTTGCTGCAGCGCTCGTGCGTTCGCAGGCGCTCGATCCGGTGAACCCGACTGTACAGATCGACGCGGTAACCGCTGCGCTCGAAGCCGAGTTCACCAATGTCGAGCGTGTGCGGCTGGAGAGTGTCGGCCCAACCGTGAGCCAGGAGAGTACGCGCAGCGCAGTTATCGCTGTGCTCGGTGCCTCGCTGATCATTCTGATCTACCTGACCTGGGCTTTCCGTAAGGCGCCGCACCCCTTCCGCTACGGCGTCTGCGCAATCCTGTCGATGCTCCACGATGTCTTGATCGTGCTGGGCATTGCCAGCATCATGGGCACCTTCTTTAACCTGGAAGTCGATGCGCTTTTCCTCACTGCGCTGCTGACCATCCTTAGTTTCTCGGTTCACGATACCATCGTTGTATTCGATCGCATCCGCGAGAACCTAATCAATCGGCGCCCCGGCGAGGTTTTCGACGATATTGTGAACCACAGTATTGTGCAGACGCTGCCGCGCTCGATCAACACGCAGCTCACCACGATGTTTACGCTCACCGCCTTGCTGCTGTTCGGCGGCGAGACGATCCGCAACTTTGTGGCGATCTTGTTGGTCGGACTGATTATCGGCACCTACTCGTCGATCTTCAATGCCGCGCAGATTCTTGTGGTGTGGGAAAACCAGGAGTGGAAGAACTGGTTCCGGCGCGGCCCGCAGGAGCCAGAGCCGGCAACGGTGAACTAGATCACTGAGTCACTGAAGGCACTGAGGCGATGCGGCGTTGGCTGCACGCCAGCGAGCGTAAGGGCGGACCTACGTGTCCGCCCGCGCTGTGTAGTGCTGTGGAGTAAGGACGGACCTACGTGTCCGCCCGCGCTGTGTAGTGCTGTGGA
>JBBRUG010000468.1:0-3821 GCA_038247995.1 Chloroflexales bacterium
CCAGAGCACCAGCGCGGCCACGGGCAGATTAAGCAGGAAGATCCACTGCCAACTCAAGACAAGTAGAATCGCCGAGGCAACCAACGGCCCAAGCAAAAAAGCCATCCCGAAGGTGGCCCCAATCAGGCCCAGCGCCTTACCGCGCTCTTCCGGTGGAAAGGCGTCGCCCACCATCGCGCTGGCGATCGGCGTAACGCCGCCGGCACTAAAACCCTGAATGGCGCGCCCGATCAGCAGCACCCAGAAGCTGGGCGCCAACGCAATCAGGAGCGAGCCAAGCGCAAAGCCCAGCACACACAACAGATAGACCGGCCGCCGCCCGTGGCGATCACCAAGGCTCGCCATGAGGGTGGTGCTGGCCAGCGTGAACAGGCTAAAGACAATCGTAATCATCCCGATCTGACGATTGTCTACAGCAAAAGCCGCCTTCAGCGCCGGCACGGCCGGCGCAACAACCGCCGTATCCAGCGCCGCCATAAAGACCCCGATAAACAAAACGGTAAGAATGCCCCGCCGCGCCTGAAGATCAGCCATAGCCGGCTCACGTTGGATCTGCATAGGGATTGCTCATGAAATGCTAATTGCTTGTATTATAATCAATTTTGGCAATCCCATATGTTATCATTGCAGCAGCGTTTATCATGAGACCAGCGTTTCAGGTTAGATCAATAAGGGAGGTTGCAATGGCGCACCACCGGCGACTCAGCCTGGTCGTGTTCGTGTTGATCATGTTCGCGTTCGTTTTGCCGGCCGTACCACCGAGCGCAGCGCAGAGCAGTGTGCAGATCCTCTGCTACCGGCCCAACACCGATGTGACCACCGATTGCGCGAACCTGGCTACTGCCGGGAGCCAGCAAGACCCACCGTGGACTGTGGCAATTGCCACCGGCCTGGAATTCGGGCGCTTCACCCTGGGCGACTACGCAATGTTGGTGATCAGCCGCTTCAGCGCAAATTCGCTCACCGATGAAGTGAAGCGGATCGGCGACTATACCCGGAGTGGCGGAAAACTGCTCCTACTCGACCCGGATTTCGCCGCGCTGCTCGATGAAACACTTGATGCGCCGACGGCAAGCACACGCGAGAATCGCTCCAGTGAATTGACCCGCGCCGGACGCTTCACCCCCGAAGTGGGCACGCTGGTGCCGGCGAATTTGCCTCAAGCAGGCTTCAGCGTCGTTCCGATCGCTACCCTCGGCGAAGCCTGGATTCCGCAAACCCGCGCCGGCTTCGGCGATCTGCAAAGCACCACTCTAGCCAGCGCCATACTCGATCAGGGACGCGTAACGCTGGCGCCGACCGGGCTCACCAGCGTTGGCTTTGCCGCCGCCGTAGCCGAGTGGATCTGCTGCATTACGATCCTCGGCCCGAACATGAGTGTGAATGCGATCGAGGTGACGCAGGCCATCCAAGATCTAAACAACAGCGTCGATTTGGTGGCCGGGAAGCGCACCTACGTCCGCGTCCACGTCAGTTCACCCACAGCGCGCAGCGGCGTCACGGCAACACTCACCGCCCGCCGCGGCGGTGTACTGCTCGGCCCAACGCTGACGCCGATCAACCCCGGCGGCACGATTACCGTCAAGCCCTTCCCCAATCGCGGCCAGGTCAACGACAGCTTCCTCTTCGAACTGCCGGCGAGTTGGCGCAACACAACGGGCAATTTGCAACTTACTGCTCGGATCGACCCCGGAAATGCCGTAAACGACCCGGTGCTCAGCAACAACAGTCTGGTGCGTACCGTCAATTTCTTGGCCGGCCCCACGATGCGCCTGCGGCTCTACAATGTGCGCTACACCGTTAGCGGCACAACTCACCAGGCGTCCAACTTCCACCTGAATGCGCTTGAGTCCTGGCTACGGCGGGCCTACCCGATCGCCAACCTGAGTGTGGTGCGGCGCAACTACACGTATCCCACAAACGGGCTGCCCAACGTCGACACGCTCAACTCAAATATGGCGATGGCCCGGCTGTTCGACATCATTTTCGGTTTCGGCGGCGTTTCAACCCAGGCCTTTTACTACGGCATCGTCGATGACGGCGGTGGTTTCATGCGCGGCAAGGCGCTTGGCATTCCCGGCTCGATCTCCTCCGGCCCCACCGGTACGCCAGGCGGCGGCTTCGGCTGGGACACCGACGGCAGCTACGGCGACTGGTACGGCGGCCACGAGATCGCCCACAGCCTGGGGCGTTCGCATGCCGAGTTCTGCGGAGCGGGCGGCGGCGCGAGTTTCCCCTACCCCAGCGGGCGGATCAGCCCGGCGCTCACGGGCAACACTGCCATTTTCGGCTTCGATATTACTTCCCGCGCGGTGTACCCACCCGACTGGAAAGACGTAATGACCTACTGCAACAACCAGTGGGTCAGCGACTTCACCTACGAGGGCATGCGCCAACGCTTCGTTGCCATCGGCGCCGCCACCCTGGCGTCGGCCGAACTGCAGCAGGGCGAATACGCGCTGATCAGCGGTCGGGTTGAGTTGGCCAACGGCACCGGCAACCTGAACGAGATCCATGTGCTCACCGGCGCCGGAACCACCACCACCACGCCGGGCGACTGGTCGCTGGTGCTGCTGAACGGCCCAACTGAACTGGCCGACTACCCCTTTACGCCGGCTCGCATCGAAGATGACGAAGATCCAGCCGAGCCGGCGCTCTTCGGCGAAATGGTGCCCTGGGTGCCCGGAACAACGCGGATCGAACTGCGCAACGGCGAAACTGTCGTCGATCAGCGCGATGTGAGCACAAACGCGCCGACGGTTGCCATAACGGCGCCTACCGGCGGTGCGCTGGGCGCCGGGCCGACGACCGTGCGCTGGACGGGCAGCGACGCCGACGGCGACAGCCTGACCTACGCCCTGCTCTACAGCAACGACGATGGGGCCACCTGGCGCACCCTCGCCAACGACCTCGCCGTGACCGAACTGACTCTGGATACCACAACCCTGCCCGGCGGGACAACCAGCCGCTTCCGCGTCATCGCCTCCGACGGCGTGCTGAGTGGTCAGGCCGACTCGGCAGTGGTGAGCGTGCCCACGAAGGCCCCGGTGCTCACCTTTGTTGCGCCGGAAGAGGGCGCGGTCTTCTTCCCGACGCAGCCCGTAACCCTGGAGGCAACGGCGTACGACCTGGAAGACGGCGAGCTTGCAGGCGCAGCCCTGACCTGGAGCAGCGACCGTGACGGCGACCTGGGCGCGGGCGGCATCGTGATCACCGATGGCCTGTCGACCGGGGAGCATCAGATCACGGTGACGGCCACCGACAGCGACGGCCAAACCGCCAGCGCCACACGCACGATCACCATCGCTGAGGCTACCGAGCCACTGGCCGCGCAGCTTGCCCTGGCGCCCGACGTGATCAGCCTGATCGTGCCCTTCGCAAGCGCCGCAGAGTCGGTTTTGGTTAGCACCAGCGCCGTGAGCGATGGTTCCGAGCTGAGTTGGTCGGCGCAGAGCGGGGCACCCTGGGTGCAACTCCAGAGCGGCAGTGCCAGCCCCGGCGCCACAGCCGCAGGCAGCACGCCGACAAA
The DNA here is from genome assembly GCA_038247995.1 of Chloroflexales bacterium. Taxonomy (GTDB): domain Bacteria; phylum Chloroflexota; class Chloroflexia; order Chloroflexales; family Chloroflexaceae; genus JBBRUG01. Next base: position 3,530 of record JBBRUG010000468.1, read on the forward strand.
CCTCACCGTCATCGTCGACCCGAGCGGCCTGGCAGTGGGCAGCTACAACACCATTGTTACAATCACATCCGACGGCGCCACCCGCACGCTGACGGTTAACCTGAATGTGGACGGCACAAACCTCTTCTTGCCGCTTATTCGTCGGTAGGTAAAAAACCTGCTGCTGGTACGGGCGCGTTATAGCGTGCCCGTACCAACTGCCTCTTCCTGTTGCCGCTTGCCGCTTACCCCTGGCCGTCCCCCACCTGCCGCCCGCGCTCTTTGCGCAGCCTTCATCATCAGTTAACCTAAG
>JBBRUG010000469.1:0-3804 GCA_038247995.1 Chloroflexales bacterium
ACTGCTGGACTGCTGGACTGCTGGACTGTCAAACTGCTGGACTGCTGGACTGCTGGACTGTCCGACTGCTGGACTGTCCGACTGCTGGACTATTCCACGGGATCGGACTCACGTCGTCGTGGCGCAGGGTGCGCTGTCCCACCCGGTCGATGCGCATGATCAGGCGACATGCCGGATCAGGGCAGGTGACGCGCGCATCGGTTTCCATCCAATCGGCGCGATGATTCTGGCGCTGTTTGGCCGGCAGGAGCGGGATCGCCGCTTGGAGCGCGTAGAGGCAGAAGTCCTGGCCTTCAGGCAAACTGAGCTTGCCGCCACGCAGAAATACGTGATCGCCCACGGTCATGCTGCATGTGCAGTTACCTTCAATCGCTTCAACAATCAGCACCAGGTCGTATAATGTAAATTGGTCTTCTGCCATTCGTAGAGCCTTATGAGTGCGGTGTGCGCGGCACGCCGCACATACCGCATGCAAACTTCTCACCGTCCCTGGCCCTTGCCGCGTACGCCGTGGATAATGGCGATGCAATGGCACGATCTGCTCTTCGCCCACTGGCCGCTGCGCCCAGAACTGCTGCGCCCGTTTTTACCGCCCGGTCTGGAGTTGCAAACCTGGGAAGGGCAAGCTTGGCTGGGTGTTGTGCCGTTCATGATGCGTGGTGTACGTCCACGCTTCGTGCCGCCATTGCCGGGTATTTCGGCCTTTGCAGAGCTTAATCTGCGCACCTACGTTACCCACGGCGAGCGCCCCGGCGTCTGGTTCTTCAGCCTCGACGCGGCCAATCCGCTCGCCGTACGCGCCGCGCGGCTCGGCTTTCATTTGCCCTATTTTGATGCTGCAATGGCCTGTACGCTGCAGGGCGAAGCGGTGTATTACCACAGCGTGCGGCGCCATTCGGGCATGGCGCCGGCTAGCTTTGCAGCAACTTATGCGCCCACCGGCCCGGTCTACACAAGCGCGCCCGGTAGCCTGGAACACTGGCTCACCGAGCGCTACTGCCTCTACGCCGCCGATCAGCGCGGGCGAGTCTGGCGCGGCGACATCCATCACGCACCATGGCCGTTGCAACCCGCGCAGGCCACGATCACCACCAACCAACTCACTGATCGCCTTGGCCGCATCCTCGACCCCCACCCGCCGTTGCTCCACTTCGCTCGCCGGATCGACGTAGTGGCGTGGTTGCCCGAACGGGTGCTGGGATGACTGCCCGTTCGCCCGCCCGCCCGGCGTCTGAATGAGCGGGCTCATTCCCGCTGCGCGGGCGATTACGGCCGCTAAAGCGGCAACAACCCAGCATCAACCCCTTATTCCCTTGCCACCCCATTGTTTCGCGCCACCTCCCGGTACCAGGCGAAACTGTCCTTCGGCGTGCGCTGCTGGGTGTCGTAATCGACATGCACGATGCCAAAGCGCTGGGTGTAGCCGCGATCCCATTCAAAATTGTCCAACATCGACCAGACGAAATAGCCCGCCAGCGGCGCGCCGGCGCTGATCGCCCGCCCGCAGGCGTCGATGTGGGCGTCGAGGTAGGCGATCCGTCGCTCGTCGCGCACGCGCCCGTCGGCGCCGGGGCCGTCGAGGTAACTCACGCCGTTCTCGGTAATATACATGCGCGGCACATTGTAGTCGGTGTCGAGCCGCAGGAGCAGCCGGTACAACCCCTCCGGCACGATCTCCCAACCCATCGCCGTCACCGGCGTATCGTGGGCCGGTGGTACGCCCTGCCACAGCCCGCCGTTCTGGTCGGCGCGCAGCACCTCGCGGGTGTAATAATTCACGCCCAGAAACTCGGTCGGCGCCGCAATGATTTCCATGTCGCCGGGTTGCACAAAGCTCATGCCGTCGGGCAGATAACCCATAGCGCTATAGGCGGCCACCATATCAGCGGGATAACCGCGTCCGTACACTGGGTCGAGAAACCAACGGTTGAAGTAGCCGTCATAGCGCTCGGCAGCGGCGCGATCGGCCGGGTCGGCGCTGGCGGGTTCGGCATGGGTGAAGTTCAGCGTAATGCCCACCTGCGCCTTCGGGTTGGCCCGCCGTAGTTCGGCCAGGCCCAGCCCGTGGGCGAGCAGCACATTGTGCGCTGCGGCAAGGCCGTCGGTCCAGTTGTGCCGCCCCGGCGCATGCACGCCAAGCTGGTAGCTAAGCAGGCTCACGCACCACGGCTCGTTGATCGTGATCCAGTTATCGACTACATTGCCCAAGGCGCGGGCGACTACGCCGGTATACTCGGCGAACGCCTCGGCCGTAGCTCGCACCGGCCAGCCGCCGGCGTCTTCCAGTGGCTGCGGCAGATCCCAGTGGTAGAGCGTCGCGTAGGGCGTGATCCCGGCCTCCAGCAACCCATCCACCAGGCGGCGGTAGAAATCGAGCCCGGCCTGGTTCACCTGCCCCGTGCCGCTCGGCAGAATGCGCGGCCAGGCGATGCTGAAGCGGTACGCCTGCACGTCCAGATCTTGCATCAGCGCGATGTCGTCCTTCCAACGGTGGTAGTGGTCGCACGCCTCATCGCCGTGGGCGCCACCGGCGGTTTTGCCCGACGTGTGGGCAAAGGTGTCCCAGATACTCGGCCCGCGCCCGTCTTCGTGAACGGCGCCCTCAATCTGGTACGACGACGTGGCCGTACCCCAGACAAAACCGGCGGGGAAGGTAGGTTTGATCATAGGTAGTTCCTCTAAACTCGCCAATTCTCAACGGTAAGGCCGGCGTAATCTGCGCAATCTGCGCAATCTGCGGATCAGCGCGCCGTCCAGCCGAGCGCCATCTCGTATACCGAACCGCTCATCGTACCGCCGGTATTTGAGCAGAGGAAGGCCACCAGATCGGCCACTTCCGCCGGTTCGATCAGCCGCTTGATCGCCGCCGGTTCAAGCATCACTTTTTCCACCACATCTTCGGGGTTGATGCCGCGTGTGCGCGCCTGATCGGCGATCTGCTTCTCGACCAGCGGTGTGCGCACATACGCCGGCGCGATCAGATTGACGGTAATGCCATGCGCGCCGCCTTCAACCGCCGCCGTGCGGGTGAGGCCCAGCAAGCCGTGCTTGGCGGAGATATACCCAACCTTAAAGGGCGAGGCGCGCAAGCTATGGATCGAGCCGATATTGACGATCCGGCCCCAGCCACGCTGCTTCAGATCCGGCCAGACATAACGTGTGAGCAGGAACGGCGCAGTCAGCATCACGGCGAGCATCGTGTCCCAACGATCTTCAGGGAACTCCTCGATCGCGTCGATATGCTGGAACCCGGCATTGTTCACCAGCACATCCACGCGCCCAAATTGCTCCAATGTCGCATCGACAACCCGCCTGCACTCACTGCGCTGCCCTAGGTCGGCGCCAATGAAGATCCCGCCGATTGCCTCAGCCACCTGCGGGCCGGCATCGCCCGGCAGGTCCACTACGGCTACCTTATAACCTTCAGCCGCCAGCCGCTCAACCGTCGCATGCCCGATCCCACTCGCGCCGCCCGTTACAATCGCAACTCGGCTATCCATACGAACCCCCTTGTTCAGTTCTCGCCTAAGTACGGGGCGATTCTACCACGATGCAACGCGTCAGAATTCAGGCTTCAGCGCCTCAGTGGTTCCGTGGTTCCGTGGTTCCGTGGTTCCGTGGTTCCGTGGTTCCGTGGTTCCGTGGCTCCGTGGTTCCGTGGTTCCGTGGTTCCGTGGTTCCGTGGCCCGGTGGTTCCGTGGCTCAGTGGTTCCGTGGTTCCGTGGTTCCGTGTTCCAACTCAGCCACGATCCGTGCGGCGGCAGCGGCGGGCAGGCCGACTTCCGGCGGCGGTGCAGTAATTGG
>JBBRUG010000470.1:0-3777 GCA_038247995.1 Chloroflexales bacterium
ACTGGGACGACGGGCAGCTTGATGACGTGCTCCAGAACACCACGCCGCTCGCCAGCTACCTGTACGACGCTGCGGGCCGGCTTGACCAGGTCACGCGGGCGAATGGCGCAGTCACGAGCTATGACTACGATGGCACTGACCGGCTGCGCGATCTGCACACCACCGTCAGCGGCGTCACCCGCACCCGCTTCACCTACACGCTGAACCGCCTTGGCTTGCGCACCGCCGTAAGCGAGACCCTGGATACGAGCAGTCGCAGCGTGAGCTACAGCTATGACGGCCTGTTGCGCCTGACCGGCGCGGTTGAAAGCGGCGCGACAGCGAACACGTACGCTTACGGCTACGACCTCGCGGGCAATCGCACGAGCGCAACAGTCAACGGCGTCACCACCACCCGCAGCTACAACGCCGCCAACCAGGTGAGCGGCTGGAGCTATGACGCCGCCGGCAACCTGCTCAACGACGGCACCACCACCTCCACCTACACCACCGAGTATCGCTATCACCACGGCTACTGGGATGGTGCGGAGCGCGAGTTCCGCGGCTTCGGGATGGTCGAGCAGCTCGATACTCAGACATTTGAGCGCTATAACGCGCCTGCCCAAGGCAGCCAAGCGCCACTCTTTGATCCGGTAGATCAGCAGCGATTCACCCCGCCGACTCGAACCAAGACCTGGTTCCACCAAGGGCCGATCGGCGATGAGTTTGGTGAATGGGAGGAGTCCGATTTCAGCGCCGAGTATTGGTCGGGCGACCTGCAGCGCCTCTCTCGGCCACAGCCGATCACGGCATTTCTTCAAAGCCTGCCCCGCCGCGCTCGCCGCGACGCCCTGCGCACGTTACGGGGTAGCATTCTGCGTACAGAGCTGTATGCGTTGGACGGCTCGCAGCGTGAAGGCATGCCATATACCGTCACCGAAGCGATCTCAGGTGTGCGCGAGGAATCGCCGCCCGGCCCGAATGAGGTCGGACGTCTGCGTATCTTCTTTTCGCACCCGCTAGGACAGCGCACCGCCCAATGGGAGCGTGGCGACGACCCGCTGATGCAGTTCGCCTTTACGGATAACTACGACGACTATGGCCAGCCGCGTGAGCAGATTGCCATCGCTATGCCACGGGGGCGTGACATTGCTCAGACGACTGCGCCAGGCGAGCCCTATCCCGCTACGCTCACGCGCACCGATTATGCGCAAAGAGATGAATCTGAGATCTACATTGTGGATCGGGTAGCGCGCGCTACCAGCTTGGAGATAGTAAATGACGGTAGCCTGGCGCTCTTGAACCTTCGAGAGGGCATCCAATCCAATGCGGCCGTACAGCGGATTATTGGACAGACCCTGACCTATTATGATGGCCAGGCTTTTGAGGGCCTGCCCCTACAGCAGATCGGCGATCATGGAGCACCAGTACGATCCGAAAGCCTGGTGCTCACGCAAGAGATCCTGCATGACGCCTACCGGAGCGGGGATAGCCAACTCAACCCCGCTGAAGAGCCACCATACCTCGTGGCCGGTGGCCCGAACTGGCCAATGGAATATCCGCAAGAGTTCCGTGACCGCTTGCCCGCCCTGGCAGGATACCGCTTGTATGTCAATGGCGATCCGGATCATGAGCCGGGCTATTTCGTCACCACTGCCCGGCATCGCTACGACTTTCACGACAATCAGGGCGGACGCGGCTTACTCAGAGCGACTCGCGATCCGCTGGGGCGCGACGCGACTATCGACTACGATCGTTTTGACCTCCTGCCCATCGCTGCAACCGATGCCGTCAATCTGACTACTACAGCAGACTACGACTACCGGGTTCTGCAGCCTGCAATGGTTACCGACCCGAATGGAAATCGTGGTGCAGTAACCTTCACGCCGCTTGGATTGTTGCGCGAGAGTTTCGTGATTGGCAAGACAGGCCAGAATGAGGGCGATAGCACTACTACACCCAGCACTCGCCTGGAGTATCGGCTGTTGGCCTTCGTCCTCAGCCCTCCACAGGCCCGGCAGCCAGTCTCTGTGCGTACCATCCGGCGCGAGCACCACGATACAGAGATCGATGTACCGCTCCCTGAACGTGACGCCACGATAGAGACGGTAGAGTACTCCGATGGCTTCGGGCGCTTGCTCCAAACACGAACCCAGGCTGAGGAATTGACCTTCGGCGATGGGACGCGAGCAACTCCGCTCTTTGGCGAAGGCGTGCTTCCAGCAGACCAATCAGACCTGGTTGGCACACGGCAGGATGTGGTTGGCCGCCAGGGCGCTGCGGGCGCGTTGTCCAACGTGGTGGTGAGCGGCTGGCAGATCTACGATAACAAGGGGCAGGTGGTCGAGAAGTTTGAGCCGTTTTTTGACACCGGCTGGGACTACGCACTACCGACGCAGGATCAGTTCGGCCAGAAAGCGACGATGTTCTACGACCCACGTGGGCAGGTAATCCGCACGCTCAACCCGGATGGCTCCGAGCAGCGTGTGATCTATGGTGTGCCGGTTAGCCTTGAGGATCCAAACCAGTTCTTTCCTACACCCTGGGAAGCCTACACCTACGACGCGAACGACCTTGCCGCGCTCAGCGTCGGGCCGCAGCCAGACGGCACAATCGGTTCGCTCGGCACTCGTGCTCCAGAAAACCATCACTTCACGCCGGCGAGCATTGTCATAGATGCCCTCGGACGCACTGTCGTCGCAGTTGAGCGCAATGGGCGGGATCAGGCAGACCGGCTGATTACCCGATCAATTTACGATATCCGAGGTAATGTGCTGGCGGTGTTTGATGCGCTGGGTCGACCGGCGTTCCAGTACGTGTATGACCTGGCCAACCGGCCGCTACGGACTCAGAGCATCGATGCCGGGATGAGGCGTACCGTGCTGGACGCGCTCGGCAGCCCGATTGAGGGGCGCGACAGCAAGGGCGCATTGATGCTGCACGCCTACGATCTGCTCAATCGCCCGATTCGCTCCTGGGCGCGCGATGATGCGAATAGCCCGGTTACGCTGCGTGGGTTGGCTACTTACGGCGATGGCGGTGATCCAAATCAGCCAATCGCTGAACGCGCGGCAAACCGGGCGGCAAACCGGCTGGGCAAACCGGCTGGACAGTACGATGAGGCTGGCCTGCTGACGTTTGACGCCTACGATTTCAAGGGCAATCTGCTGGAAAAGGTGCGCCGGGTCGTGCGTGATGAGGCCATCCTCGCCGTTTTCCCTGGCCGCAATGACCCCAACCCGAACTGGAATATCAGCCCCTTCCGTGTCGACTGGCAGCCGACAGGCAACGGGACACTAGCCGACCGGGAGCGCGACCTGCTCGACACCGTCGAATATCGCAGCTCCATGGTCTATGACGCGCTCAACCGGGCCAAACGCATGCAGTATCCTCAGGATGTGGAAGGAGTACGGCGGACGCTGCGCCCCCGGTACAACCGAGCCGGCGCGCTGGAGGCGGTAGACCTGGATGCGCAGCCCTACGTCAAGAACATCGCCTACAATGCCAAAGGACAGCGCGCCCTTATTGCGTACGGCAATGGCGTTATGACCCGCTATGCCTATGACACACGCACCTTCCGGCTGGTGCGCCTGTGTACTGAGCGTTTCAGTAACCCCGCTCCGCTGACATATCGCCCCGCCGGAGCGCCGCTTCAAGATTTCGCCTATGAATATGATCTGGCTGGCAACATCACGGTGATCCACGACCGCGCACCAGGGAGTGGCATCCCCAACACGCTGCTAGTAGTCTGTCAAGGCTCTATTGATGGATAAAGTCGGCGGAGTTTGATCCGCGCAT
>JBBRUG010000471.1:0-3774 GCA_038247995.1 Chloroflexales bacterium
CCAAGCCTTGAGAAGCTCAAAAGTGGGTCAATCCACAGAAGCGACCAGCTCTTAAGGCTCAGGGGAACCCGAAATAGTGTAAAATTTGTGATTTATTTCACGGAATGTTGCCCCTGGTGTCGCGCTTCCTGGTATAGGGCCAACATGCGCAATCCTCAAGCCCAGGCGCACGCAGCGCCAACAACGCCGACGGCGGCCAGGTACGCGGCCCAGCGGCGGAAATCGGCATCCTGAGCGCGACGGGTCTGATCCGAGAGGCCCGCACGGTAGCGCTGGAGCGCATTGCGACCGGCGGCCACATCGGCAGCCTGGCCGGCCTCGGTCAGTGTTCCGGCGATAACCGGCAACGCTTCCGGGCGGCGGTCGAGTTCATCACGCATTGTCGGTTCCTTCGTACGTCCACTCAGGCCGCGCGCCTGGGTGGGCGTTCACACCTGAGCGGCCATGCGCTGCATGAGCAAGTTGCTGCACGTGCGTTCGGCAACGACGTGGATCACTTCAGCCCGGATGGTTTATCTGCCCCGGCTTTGTGGTCGTAATAGCCGTCGAGTATTCCTGGCGTTGGCCAGACGGTGGTACGAAAGATGCGGCGTTCAGGGCTGGGACGGTGGGTAGCACGCTGCTACAGTTGTGATAAACGTACATTATCACAAGCCTAATATGCGGTTTTATGTCAACCAAAACGGGCACTGTGTCCATGAGGGGGGCAGCGTATGCAAGTAGGAATAATAGACGCCAAGGATAACAGGTCGCATGGGGAAGGCACAGAAAAGAAGCCGCACGACCCCTCTAACGTGACGGTGACCCTGTCAGGGCGTACCGAACGGATCATCCGGTACATCATCGTGAAGGGTTTCGAGAAAAAACCGAACGTGGGAGAGTAATGCCGGATCGGTTGCCAGGCGTCCCACCACCGCAGCAAGGTGCTCGTTCTCAAGCAGCAGGAGTGCGGCTGGCACACCCAGTGCGTCAGCGATCACCTGAAGCCGTTCAATCGTGATCGCCCGCCGCCCCAGTTCATAGTTCACCAGGGTATCACGGGGCCAGCCCGTGCGCTCCGCAAGGTCACGAACCGAGAGGCCCGCACGCTGGCGGGCCGCAGCAATCCGTTGGCCGACAACGCGACTCTGCGCATGCAGATGCGGCATTGCCCTACTCCAGATCCAGGGTGCCCTGCTCAGGCAGCACAAGCGCTTCGCCCGTCAGGCGCTGATAGGCGCCATGGATGTAGCTGACGCAATCGGTATACTGCGCAGCGGGAAGATGCTCATATTTGGCCAGGCGGTAGCGCGTCTTGATCGCCCCCCAGCACGCCTGAAAAATTTCGCGCCGGCTCACCTCCGGCTCACGCACCACACGAGCGCTCGCCCAGGCGTGTACGAGCTGGTAGATATGCCCACGTTGACTCGTGGAGAGAACGCCGCCCACCTGCTCTTCAAGCGCCCGGACACGCATATCGAGATCGCGCCAGGCGGAGCGCGCCTTCTGCTGGCTCTCCTCAAGAGCCCGCTGCCGCTCCGCAATCGTCGTCATCGCGTCGTCAAACTGCTCTAGGTCGCGCAGATCTTCAATTGCACGGCTCTCGCCTTCCGGCAGACCCGCCGTGCGGGCGAAGGCATTGTACGTTTCACGAATGGCAAAGAGCCGCAGGTATTTCAGGCGTTCACGGACGGTCATCGACGCCCGCGAACGTTGGACACTGCTCACCCAGGTTGGCACGAACTCCAGGATCAAAAACTCCTGATCCTGAGGGCCGCCCGCAGTCGTGACGCGAAAGGTCTGAAGGCCATCGCGCAGATCGTCATCAGCGCGCAGACGGCGGAGCTGACCATGCGCGCGTAACCCCACCGCATCACAGAGATCGCGCACGGAGACATAGATTGTGCCGTCAGTGCTCCGCACAGCAAGGCAGGGATGCTCAAAGAACGTGACACCAAGCGTCTCGGTTGGAATCATGGAAACTCCGACTGTGTTCATAATGGACATAATTACTGTAGCACATCTGCGCGAGTGCGTCAATATATGGCCCGCTAGGCTGTGTTCATTTTGGACATAAGGCGAACACATATGTGTGTCGCTCCGAGCGCCTGGTCACGCCCGCGTTCCGGCTGTGAGGACGTTGGTTTGGTGCATCATGTCCAAGGTGGACGCAAGGGGATAACGTATGTTACCCCCCATAGGGGTGCAACCAATATAGGTACGGTTGCACAACGATTAACGAAGGCTCCAAGGGGTGCACCGTACCATTCCATGCTTGTGGCCCTGATGGACACAGTTGGCCGATTCTGCGAGTGTATTGTGTCTCGCTAGGACACATGAGCCCATAAAGCAGCGCTGGCCAGGTATGATCCCGTCGGGTGACCGATCGTCACCTTCTGTACGTATCCGTGTTAGGTGGAGAACGGCGATGGCTCAATCTCGTGAGGTAGCACGCGATGTCGGTCGGCGGATTGCGGAGTTGCGCCGGCGTGCGGGCCTCTCGCAGCGTGAACTGGCTGAGCTTCTGGGGTGGACGCGCGATATCATCGCCCATTACGAACTCGGCCGGCGGGAACTCGGCCTTGAGCGCCTCGCCGCGATCGCCGCAGCCCTCGGCGTTTCGCCGGCGACGCTGCTTGCGCACGATGACCAGGTGCTGATTCTCCTCGCACTCGACACGCGGCCCGAGCTGCTCCGTGAGGTGCGGTTCTTTTTGCGCTCGCTGGAGCAGAGCGGCGAGCCTCCACCGCCGTAAGTGGTTTCATCCCACCATACATTCGGGCGTGGTGACGGAGCGTCCACAAAGGGCAACGCATGTGCGTTCCCCTTCAGGCATAAGCTGATCTGACGGCACAGCAATCCGCGCAGCCGTTGAGAGAGTGTATGGTGTATACTTTTCATACGGTACGGTGGACTGCGGATGGGAGGGAGATCATGGCGGTAGCACTGACTCGACGCGCCTTCACCATCTACGATTATGCCCGGATGCGTGAAAGCGGTATTCTGACCGAAGATGACCGCGTGGAGTTAATCGATGGAGACATTCGGAATATGAGTCCCATTGGACCCTACCACGCAGCGATCGTCACGAAACTGGTCAGATTGCTGATGAGCCAAGTCAACGATGAGGCCATTATCAGTCCGCAAAATCCCATCCAATTGAATGACTATACCGAGCCGCAGCCGGATGTTGCGGTGCTGCGATACCGTGACGACTACTATGCGCGAGCGCTGCCGACAGCCGATGCTATCTTGATTGTGATCGAAGTCGCTGATACGACGCTCATGTATGACCGTGAGGAAAAGCTGCCCCGCTATGCGCAGGCAGGCGTACCGGAAGCCTGGATTGTCAATCTTGCAGAGCACGTGGTTGAACAATACACGGTACCCATAAAAGGCAGCTACACCCACATCCAGAAGGTCTTGTTCGGCGATACAATGACGTCGCCAACCCTCCCTGCCATCTCGTTCACTACCGAACTGCTCTTTGGGTAAGCACCGCGAACGCGATGAGCATACCGCATACCGGAGCCAAAACGGCTTCTTCTCCCTCACTGATGCTGGTTAAAGGCGCTGCATGCATCCTGTTGCTACGTACCTGCGTGATCTGCGCGATATTCGCGGTTCCGGTTCAGCCGTCAAGGAAACGTCGTACTACCCGGCGCTTTCCACGCTGCTCAATGCAATCGGCGGTGAGTTGCGCCCCCGCGTGCGCTGTATTCTCACGCTGAAGAATCGCGGCGCCGGCATCCCCGACGGCGGGCTGTTCACCGCTGATCAGATCGGCCGCGACGC
>JBBRUG010000472.1:0-3772 GCA_038247995.1 Chloroflexales bacterium
AGTCTGGCAGTTCGCAGTCTCTCTGGAACTTGGGACGTGCCAGTCTGACTGCGAACTGTCAGACTGCGAACTGTCAGACTGCGAACTGTCAGACTGCGAACTGTAGACTGCGAACTGTCAGACTGCGAACTGTCAGACTGCGAACTGCCAGACTGCCCTCACCGGCGACGCCAGAACGCCACTCCCAGCAACCCGCCAATCAGCACCACCGGCGCCATAACCAGCGAGCAGATCCCCATATTCAAAATAGCCGCAGCGGACTGGCTTTGGGTTGCCTCGAAAGCGACCCGATCGCCGGCGAAGATCTGCTCCGGCAGTACCCCGCCGGCCGCCGCTTTCTGACCGAGCACCGTAACCAGGTCGCCGTCGGCCAGGCCTTGGTAGCGCTGTGAACCCTCAGGCAAAGGTTGCCCTTCGTAAGCAGTTGTTTCGGCGTCTTCTGCGCCGCGCACGATTTCCTCACGCAGCAGGTCGCCAGTAAGCCGCACGGCGTTTACCGCGCGGATCTCCACAAGATTACCGCCCAGATCCAGTGTCAGTGCGGGCACGACCGTTGTTGCGGGGGTGCTCCACGCTCCTCGTACCGACCGATCATCATCAACTTCAGTAACGGTTACTTCCCAAATTTGCTCATTGTAGGCAACCAGACGTGATCCTGCGTTCAGCGGCGCATTTTCGCTGAGCACGCCGGTAATCAGGAGTTCATCGCCGGGAGCGGCGCTGGTAACAGTTGTCGCGTCCATTTGCGGCAAACGGGCGATCCGGCCGGCTTCAAGCGCCTGGCCGGGGGCGAAGACAAAGGTGGCGAGGAGGCCGCAGGCGCAGCATGCGAACGCGCCGACGAAAACCCCCAGCGCTGCACCGAGACGTTGGCGTAACGTGGCGAGCGGATTGATGCCGAAGAGATTCATGAGGGTATTGTTTATGCTGCAACGCGGCTTTTCCGCGTCGCAGCACAAACCATATGCGTTCCGATCTTACCGGCGGAGCAACGGGAGATACACAGAGTTGATCTGTTCGTAGAGTGGCGAGAACTCGGTAGTGGTGCCGGCCAGATAGTTGCCGATTATCCCCGCCGATTGGGTGGTGCTGCTGGTGCGAATGCCCGTTCCCGGCGCCAGTTCAGCGGCGAGCGTGAAGGTGAAGTTGCCGTTGCTGTCGGCAGTTGTGTTGCCCAAATAGCTGAGCGTCTCGGCAATCTCGTCGTTGTTGTCAAGGTAGAAGTCGATCCGGCAGCCGGGGCAGGGGCTACCGGCGCCGTTGCCGCCGCGCACCTCTAAGCCGTCGATCGCCGTAATCTCGGCCGGGTTGAACTGGCGCAAAATGGCGGGGATGCCTGCGCCGAAGGCATAGATTTCGCCTGGGCCGGCCTCAACCAGGTTGCGCTGCACGGTAATCTGCCCAAAGGTGGGCGAGGTGTCGCTGGCGAGGATCGCCGCCGGTTCGCTGTCTTCGAACCCAATCCGGCTGCGCGTGATTGTATTGTCGATGATCTGCGTGTTGCTGCCGGAGACTTTAATCCCCTGGCCGCAGACACCAACCTTACTTCCTGCACTGTCGACACCGATGATATTCTCGCTGATCGTATGGCCGGTGCCGAAGATCTCGAGCGCCAGCGGCGGCGTTGAGTTGGCTGTCTGCAAGATATGTAGGCCGGCGATGCGGTTGCCGCTGACCTCGTTATTGCTGCCGTTGATCGCGATGCCCCAGCCGCCGTACCAGTTCTGCGGGTCGAGGCTCAGCGAACGTAGGCATTGCGCAGGCGGCGCTATATTTGGTACAGTGCCATCGGCGCGGGTGCCGATCAGATTATCCCGAATAATGTTATTACTGTTGAAGCCAATATCAACAGCCTTAGCGAAGGCGCCGGAGATCACATTGTTCCGGACAGTATTACCATTGGACGAGATAAACACGCCGCCGCCGGCCATGCGGCTCGGGTTGGCCGGGGTGCGGAAGGCGATCGACTGGCCGTCGTCGCTCAGGCCCATCCAGATATCCTCAACCATATTGCCGTCTTCTTTCAGGAAGATGACGCCGCCGCCCTTAAAGGCCAGGTTGCGGATCGTATTTTCTTCGCTCTCGACCTCCAGGCTAAAATCGCCTGTGTCGATGATGATCTTCGGGGCGCCGGTCCGCCCGCCGGGCTGGGTTGCGCCGTCGATCGTCACCTGACCGGTACGATTGACGATCGAAGCCGTGCGCAGCGGCGGTAGCGCGGCGTTGACCTGGAGCGTCCAGGTGCCGGCAACTTCCAGATCCGCGTTGGGATCATCGTTGGCCAGGTTAAACACAATTGCGATCGGACGATCAGCGGGCGGGCGGGCGGCGGCCTCGCGGATAGCGCGGCGGAGTGTGCAGCCGTCGGGGGCGGGAACAAACAACGCGCCCGAGCTATACGTACAGGTCTGCGTATTGCTGCCGGGGTTCAGGTCGGCGCTCGTATTGATCGTGATCGTCGTGACGGGGGCCTGGGCAACGCCGGGCGTGGTTTCCTGCGCTTGGGACGGCACGCTGGCCATAAAAGGCAAGGTGATCATCAGGGCCGCAAACAGGGTGAGTAGGCATCGTCCTTTCCAACCGTGAATAGGAAGCGGGTCAATCATGAAGCACAACTCCTCGTATCTACAGCCGCGCCGAACGCTGGGCCATCCAGGTTCACATTACGCAGCGAAGATCCAAATGAATTAAACCGATCTGAAATGCAGGATTGTCCCGACTTGTCTGTAGTAAAATACCAGAAAACCCGATTAACCCAGCATTGACAAATATCGGCACAGCATTGATCTGCGTTCTGTGCTGCGATGATCACAGAACACTCGATTCAGTTAACGGTATTTATACTTTGTGAGGTGATGCTCGCGCTGAGAATGTATTGCTAAGATGAATGAGGAGCACTTTCAGCGTACCATGCCGTGTCAAGCTCTGGCTTCTATACGTACTTGAGCAGCAAAGGTTTCACGATTGTTGTTCAAAAGGGAGGTTGTATGACCCGTCGTAGCGTGATCGGGGGTGTATTCCTCCTTGGGGTTCTATTTATATTCGCTATCCTTGCGCTCACGGTTGGTCGTCCATACTTGCAGGCGGTGTTGCGCCCGGAGCCGCCCGCGCCACTCACGCCGATCGCGCTGACTGTACAGACGCCGGCGCCGCCTACCGTGCCTCCCGTTTCAACCGTAACGCCGGCACCGACCACATTTGTGCCTACAGCGACGCTTGCCCCGGCGACGCTTGCCCCGCTTGAACCAACGGCCACCCCGAGCGCGATCCCGCTCAGTGCAACGCCGGCACCGCCTACGCCGGTGATTGTCGGCGAGCGCAGTTACACCGTGCTTTTGCCTGCGGCGGTAAAGGAAGGCCAGCGCTTTCAGTACACCTGCGAGTTCGACGCGGCCTGGGTGATCTTGCAGAGCTACGGTTTTGACGTGAGCGTTGATGAGTTGATCGAACGTACGCCGCAGGATACGCGCATCGAGCCGTCGATCACGGAAACCTCGGAGGGGTTTTTTATTTATGGCGGCGATATCACCCAATCCTTCTCGGGCGATTATACCGCTAACTTCCTGGCCCGATCACCGAGCGGCGCCTTTAGGGGCCTGTTCGCGCAGTACGGCATACAACTTACACGGATCGGCACTCGCGCTGAGGTGGAAGCGGCATTGCTGCGCGGCGAACTGATCTGGATGAAAACGACGGTGGATTTTAAGCCCTGGCGTCCGGCCACCTGGATCACGCCCGAAGGCGCCCGCATTCCCACCGTGCTCGGCAATGA
>JBBRUG010000473.1:0-3768 GCA_038247995.1 Chloroflexales bacterium
CAATACCTTCGCCAAAACCGACCGGGAACGCGCATGGCTTTTGTGGTACCGTTGGGGCGATCAAGCCCAACCAACAGAAACCCCACAAAAGCCATGGACGCTATTCTATCACTGGTGCGCTGCCTCCATCCGGCGGTGACGATGACCACGATACGTCAATTGAGCCGGATTGCGCTGGCCATGCTCGCGATGACGGGGCGGGTCACCATGCTGGGGCTCGCCCGCTGGGCGGGAACGGGTGGCAGCTATCGCACCATCCAGCGCTTCTTCATACCACGTTGCCGTGGGCGGCGATCCTCTGGACCTTCGTGCGTACGCACCGCCTCACGCCGGGTGATCGCTATCTGCTGGTCGGTGATGAGTGTGTCGTGACGAAAGCGGGTAGGGAGACGTACGGCGTGGATCGCTTCTTTTCGAGCATCTTTGGCAAGCCCGTGCCGGGGGTTTCGCTGTTCGCGCTGGCCCTGGTCAGTTGTCGCGAACGGCAGGCCTTTCCGGTGCAGATTGCGCAGATTGTGCGCGAGCCCGCAGGAGCGCCACCCCCACCCGCGTCCACCGCCAAACGGAAACCGGGTCGCCCGAAAGGGAGCAGCACACACGCCAAGGCCGATGCGCCGCTGAATGCAGCACATACCCGCATCAGTACGCTGATCCAGGGCCTCTTGACCCGCATCCGACCGCACCTCGCGCTGACCTATCTAGTGCTGGATGGGCATTTCGGCAACCACAATGCCGTCCTGATGGCCCGTCGGCTTGGCTTGCAGTTGATCTCCAAGCTGCGCAGTGATTCGGCGCTTACTACCCGTATGATGGCCCCTATGCCGGACGTGGCCCACGTCGGCGCTATGGCGAGCGGCTCGACCCGACCGCGCTCCCAGAGCGCTTCCTGAAGCAGACCACATTGGAAGACCACGTGGAGACGCGGATCTATCAGGTCGAGGCCCGCCACAAGACGTTTGACCAACCGCTCAACGTGGTCGTGATCGTCAAGTGCCATCAGACCACCGGCAAACATGCGCATGTGTATCTGTTCAGCAGTGATCGTACCCTGGCGGGGGATGTGCTGCTCGACGATTACCAACTCCGCTTCCAAATCGAGTTTACCTTTCGTGATGCGAAGCAATACTGGGGCTTGGAGGACTTCATGGTCATCAAAGAAGCCGCCGTCACGAATGCCATGAACCTGGCCTTCTTCATGGTCAACCTCAGTCGTCGCCTCATGCGGGAGCGCCGTGGAACCGACCCGAACCGCAGCGTGCTCGATCTCAAAACCCACTACCGTGGGCTTTCTTATGCGGAAGAAGTGATAAAACTCCTTCCGGAAACGCCAGAGCCGGGTTTATTACGCCGGCTCCTGGCTCAGGTCACAGGGCTTGGGCGTATCCATCCGCTTCCATCGGACTCGCTCACGGGATAATTGGCGAAGGTATTGGGTTATATGACCAGTGTGATTGGCCTGGCGCTGATTGCAATTGCGCAGGATGCACTGGCCGAAGCCGAAGCGTTTGCCCAGGAAGCGCGCGATTTTGCCGATACCGTCGGCGGGGCCTTTCTCCGTAACCTGGCGCTTGGTTGTGCTATTCGCGTCGCACTCGCTCAGGGCAATCAGGCGGCAGCATTGCACGCTGTCGATCAGATTACGCCAGATCTAGCGTCGGGGTCGAACCTGGGCTTTGAGATCCCACGTCTGAGTCAGGCGTTTGCACTGATCACCAGCGGTAGTGCGGTACGCTTAACCCAGGCCGAGGTGATCCTCAATGCCCATCTGGCCGAAGCCGAGCACTTACAACATGTACGCTTATTAATCAATACCCTGGCGGTTCTTGCGCTGTTGCGATCCGCCCAGGGCCGGCCCGACGCGGCGTATGCGGCGCTTGAACGCGCCGTTGTTCTGGCCGACCCAGGCGGCTTTGTGCGTAGCTTCGTCGATCTTGGCCCGGCAATGCAGCACCTCTTACGGGCGCTGATGCTCCGCAGTGCTATGCCGGCCTATACCGAACGGCTGCTTGCTGCCTTCACTCCACTGGTGGCCCCGCAGGCGCCGCAATTGCCCGCCCTTGGTATTCAGCCCCGCTTTGCGGAAATGCTTACCCGCCGCGAAATCGAGATCCTCGGCTTCCTCGCCCAGCGCTGGTCCGACAAAGAGATCGCTGCGCATCTCGTGATTACCCCCAATACGGTGCGCAAACATACCAGCACGATCTATAACAAGCTTGGCGTAAGCGGGCGTCGCGAGGCCGTGGCAATGGCAAGCACGCTGGGCCTGCTCCCGACTGTACACCTCGTCTCGTGAAGTCTCTCCCAAAGTTGCCGATCTATGCTATAGTACTGCCCTAACTTGTCCGGGTATTACACAGTTTTTGAACCTGCCTTGCCCATCTGTGGGCAGTCCGGGTAGTTTTACCATTGGGGTGAAGCCGGGGCCGGTTCTAGCATGGGGGCAGCCATGATCCTTGGCGTTCCGACCGAAACCTTTCCGGGCGAACAGCGGGTTGCGCTCGTGCCGGGCGATCTGCCTGCGCTCATCAAGCTCGGTCTGGACGTGGTGATCCAGGCCGGCGCGGGTGTGGCAGCGGGTTTTCCCGATCACCAATACACTGAGCGTGGGGCGACGATCCATGCGACGCGCGCCGCTATCTTCGCGGCGGCCGATGTTCTGCTTCAGGTGCGGGGCGCCGGCGCCGCACCCGAACAGGCCGAGCGCGATCTGTCGTTACTGCGTACGGGGCAGGCGCTGGCGGCCTTCTTGGAACCGCTTTGGGCGCCGGGTAATGTCGCGGCCCTCGCCGAGCGCGGCGTGAGCGCGCTGGCCATAGAGTTGGTGCCGCGGATTAGCCGGGCGCAGAGTATGGACGCACTCTCGTCGATGGCTACGATTGCCGGTTACAAGGCGGCGCTGCTCGCGGCGAACACTCTGCCGCGGATGTTTCCCATGCTGATGACGGCCGCCGGCACGATCACGCCGGCGCGCGTCTTCGTGATCGGCGCGGGTGTGGCCGGCTTGCAAGCCTGTGCCACCGCCAAGCGGTTGGGCGCTCGCGTCGAAGCGTATGATGTGCGCGCTGCGGTGAAAGATCAGGTTGAGAGTGTCGGTGCGAAGTTTGTCGAGTTGCCCCTGGAAACAGGCAGTAGCGAAGACAAGGGCGGCTATGCCAAGGCTCAGGGCGAAGATTTTTACCGCCGTCAGCGTGAGTTAATGGGCGAAGTTGTGGCGCGCAACGATGTGGTGATCACAACTGCCGCCATCCCCGGTCGGCCCTCGCCGGTGCTCGTGACCCGCGAGATGGTGGCCGGGATGCAGCCCGGCTCGCTGATCATCGATCTGGCGGCCGAGCGTGGCGGCAATTGCGAACTCACCCAACCCGATACGACAGTGAGCGCATATGGCGTAACGATCCTCGGCCCGACGAACCTGCCGGCTACTGTGCCGAACCACGCCAGCCAGCTTTTTAGCCGTAACCTGGTGAACCTGCTCCGCCTGGCGATTAAAGACGGCCAACTTAACCTCAGCACCGACGACGAGGTGATCCGCGAGTCGTTGGTGGCGCATGCCGGCGAAGTAACGAATCAGCGCGTGCGCGATCTGCTGGGACGAACGGATTCGGTTGCGTCGTAGGGCGCCGAGGGCGCTCTCAGGTGGAGGGTTTTTGCCGTTGCCCGCACCCCCAACCCCCTTCGGCTACGCTCAGAGCAGGCCGCTCCCTGAGCGGGAGCGGGGCTTCCGACAGCATCAGGACGCCGAATCTGCGGCGGCTCCCCCTGCTCCAC